>CAYQPL010000011.1:22264-30042 GCA_964419395.1 uncultured Phenylobacterium sp.
GCCGCCGCCCGGCCTGCCGCTCCAGCCGCGCCCGCACGGGCTCGGGCTGGGACGGGGAGTTGCGCACGTCGATGCGCAGCTCCACGGCGGTGGAGACCTTGTTGACGTTCTGCCCGCCGGGGCCGGAGGCGCGCACGAAGCGCTCGACGATCTCGTCGTCCTCCAGGGCGATGTGGTCAGTGATCCTCAGCATCCTCGGGCGTCTTGCTGAAGAGCAGCTTGTCGATGCGCCGCTCGTCCATGTCGATGACCTCGACCCGGTAGCGCCCGATCGCGACCGTGTCGCCCTCCTTGGGGATCTTGCCCATGCGGTGGAGGACGAGGCCTGCGGCGGTGTGGAAGCCCTCGTTGTCGCCGAAGCTCTCGTCCAGCCGGTCGCCCAGGTCGACCAGGTCGGCGCGGCCGTCGACGAGGAAGGAGCCGTCGGCCCGCTGGACGATCAGGGCGCCCGCCTCGTCGTGGTCCTCGGGGAAGTCGCCGGCGATCATCTCCAGCAGGTCGATGGGCGTGACCACCCCCTCGAAGGCGCCGAACTCGTCGACCACGAAGGCCATGTGCGTCGTCGTCCGCTTGAACTGCTCGAGGGTGCGCAGGATGGAGGAGGTGTCGGGAACGAAGAGCGGCGTGTGGACGAGCGGCTCCAGGTCGAAGGCCGCCGCATCCATCAGCAGGTCGGCCACATCCTTCTTGTGCAGCACGCCGAGGGGATCGTCGATTTCCTGCTCCCGGCAGACGACGATGCGCGAATAGGGGCAGTCACGGATGTCCTGCCGCAACTTCCCGGCGGGATCGGCCAGGGAGACCCAGTAGACCTCGCGGCGGGGCGTCATGGCCACCCGCACCGGCCGGTCGCCCAGGCGCATCACCTCGGTCATGATCTTGCGCTCGGCCGGTTCGATCAGGCCCGCGCTCGTGCCCTCGGCCAGGACGATCTCCACGTCCTCCTGGCTCATGTGCTGGCCCTGGGAGTCGCGCACGCCCATCAGGCGCAGCACGGCGGCCGTCGAGCCGGTCAGCAGGCTGACGAAGGGACCCATCAGCACGGCCAGGGCGGCCAGAGGCCGGGAGGCGAGGGCGGCGAGGGATTCGGGGAAGATCAGGGCCAGCCGCTTGGGCACCAGCTCGCCGACGATCAGCGAGGCGTAGGTGATGCAGACCACCACGATCGCGGTGGCGATGGCCTCCGAATAGGCGGCGATCGCCGGCCAGCCCTCCAGGATGGCGTCGAGTTCGGCGGCGATGGTCGCCTGACCGAAGGCGCCGGCCAGGATGCCGATCAGGGTGATGCCGACCTGCACCGAGGAGAGGAACCGCGTCGGCTCGGCGGCCAGGCGCAGGGCGGCGGCCGCGCCCTTGTCGCCGGCCTCGGCGCGGGCCTGGAGCCGTCCCTTGCGCGCCGAGACGACCGCCAGTTCCGACATGGCGAAAAGGCCGTTGAGCACCAGCAGGAGGAGAACGGCGACGATGGCGATGAGGAGCATTGGCCTGGAGGCGAGACGCGGCCGGCAGGGAGCGGCCGCGCGGCCATCCTACGGGCGGGAGGCCCTCCGGCGCCAGAGCCGCCCTGCGCGCGCCGGGGTCAGGTCCGGCAGGCGGGGCAGAGGCCGCGGGCCTCCAGCGTCACCGTCTTCACCTGGTATCCGGCGGCGGCGGCGAAGCGCATCTGGGGGGCGAAGTCCGGCTCGAACTCCTCGGCCGCCCCGCAGCAGTCGCAGATCAGAAAGGCGGCGCTGTGGCCCTCGCGCTCCACGCGGCAGGGCACATAGGCGTTCAGACTTTCGATGCGATGCGCAAAACCGAGGCGTTCCAGAAAGTCGAGCGCCCGATAGACGGTCGGCGGCTTGGCCGGCTCGCCATCCTGGCCGTATGCGGCGATCAGGTCGTAGGCCTTCATCGGCCCGTCGGCCTCGAGGAGGAGTTCGAGCACGCGGCGGCGCGGGGGCGTCAGGCGTTCGCGGCTGCTCTCGCACCGGACCTGCGCGGCGGCCATGGCGGCGCTCAGCTCCGCCCCGGCGAGGCCAGGCTGCGCGCTTTCTGAATGGTGGCATTCGGCGCCCATGCAGACCAGCTAAACATCGCCGCCGGATGACGCAACCGGCTTGACGAACAGTTATGTTATTTCATAACGCATCCACAGTGATCCATTCAGCGGGGCGTGCGGCATGCGCAGACTTCTCCTCCTCACCTCGGCGGCGATGGCCGCGGCCACTCCAGCCCTGGCCCAGACCGGCGGCCGACCCGTGGACGTGGAGCAGGTGATCGTCACCGCCGCGCCCTATGTCGTCTCCATGGACTCGGTGACCACCAGCGTCGACGTCATCGATCGCGACGATCTGGATCTCGCCCCGTCGTCGGGCCTCGGCGACGTCCTGAGCGGCCTGCCGGGCGTGCGCTCCACCTTCTTCGGCCCCGGCGCCAGCCGGCCGGTGATCCGCGGCCTGGCCGGCCCGCGCGTGCTCGTCCTGACCAACGGCGTCGGCATGATCGACGCCAGCGCCCTGTCGCCCGACCACCAGGTGGCGGTCGATCCGCAGGAGGCCAAGCGGGTCGAGGTGCTGCGCGGCTCGGCGGCTCTGGCCTATGGCGGCTCGGCCATCGGGGGCGTGGTCAACGTCATCGACGACCGCATCTCTGAACAGCCGGTGGACGGCGTCTCCGGTCGGGTGCTGGGCGCCATCTCCAGCGGCGACAGCGGCGAGACGGTCTCGGGCGCGCTGAAGTTCGGCCAGGGGCCCTGGGTCTTCAGCCTCGACGGCCTTCGGCGCCAGAGCGCCGACTACGAGGTCCCCACCAGCCCGGAATCGCGTCGCCAGCTGGAGGCGGACGGCGAGGAATATCTCGGCCCTGTCGATTCCACGGTGGAGAACACGGCCGTCGAACTGAACAGCTACGGCGGCGGCGTCTCCTATGTGGGCGAACGCGGCTTCCTGGGCGTGGCGGTCAAGCAGACCGACACCACCTACGGCGTTCCCGGCCACGCGCACGAGCATGTGGACGAGGACCACGAGGACGAGGACCACGGGGACGAAGAGGGCCACGCTGAGGAGGGCGTGAAGATCGACCTCCAGCAGACCCGCTACGACTTCCGCGGCGGCCTCGACCTGGCGCTCGGCCCCTTCGAGAAGATCCGCTTCGCCGGCGGCTACGCCGACTACGAGCACGTGGAGATCGAGGACGGCGCGCCGGCCACCCGCTTCCAGTCCGAGGGCTGGGAGGGCCGGCTGGAGTTCGTCCAGCCTGAGCGGAACGGCTGGCAGGGGGCGGTCGGCCTGCAGGCCCTCTCGCGCGACTTCGCCGCCATCGGCGAGGAGGCCTATGTCCCCTCGGTGGAGATCACCGAGACCGGCGTCTTCGCCCTGCAGCGGCTGGATCGGGATGTCTGGGGGCTTGAGGGCGGGCTGCGCTTCGACCGCCGGACGCTCGAGACCGCCGCGGCCGAGATGGACTTCGACAATGTGTCGGCGAGCCTCGGCGCCTTCGTCCGTCCGGCCGAGGGCTGGTTCCTCGGCGCCAGCCTGTCGCGCACGGGCCGCGCGCCGACGGAGGCGGAGCTCTTCGCCGACGGGCCCCACATCGCCACCCGCGGCTACGAGGTGGGCGATGCGGACCTCGATTCGGAGGTCTCCTACGCCTTCGACGCGACGCTGCATTACGGCGCCGCGCGCTGGGACGTCGACCTGCACGCCTTCGCCGTCCAGTACGACGGCTTCATCGACCTGCGGCCGAGCGGCGCGGAGGATGCGGAGAGCGGACTGCCGATCTTCGCCTATCGCCAGACCGATGCGGAGTTCTACGGCGGCGAGGCCGAAGTCTCCTACCGGCTGTGGTCGCAGGGGGAGTCGAGCTTCACGCTGGAGGGCGCGGCCGACTATGTGCGCGGCGACACCGACCTGGGTCCGCCGGCGCGCATCCCGCCGTGGTCGGCCACCGGCCGCGCCGTCTTCGATCAGGGCTGGTGGACCGGCGCGCTCGAACTCCGTCAGGTGGGCGAGCAGGACCGCGTCGCCGAGGGCGAGCTGCCCACCGACAGCTACCGCATGATCAACGCCTCGCTGGTCTTCCGCCCCACGGACGGCTTCAAGGTCTTCGTGGAGGGCCGGAACCTCAACGACGCCGAAGCGCGGGAGCACGCCTCGTTCCTGAAGGATCTCGCCCCTTTGCCCGGCCGCAGCCTGCGGATGGGGATCGGCTACACCTTCTAGAAACGAAGAAGGCCCGGACCTTGGGAGGTCCGGGCCTGCTCGGGTGTGAGATCGCGGGGAGCGACGTCCGCCGCTCCTTCTCGTCTCAGGCGTCCTCGGTCTCGCTGGCTGCGGCGCCTTCGCCGCCTTCGAAGCTGCGCGGGGCCCGGCGCCGGCGCGGCTTGCGGGCCGGCTCCTCGCCGCCGTCCCGCTCGGGGCGGGCCTGCAGGAAGGCCGGGGCCTCGCTGGCGCCGCCCTCGGCGTCGCGCAGCATGGGGCCGTCCTGACCGCTCTCGGCGGCGAGCGGCGGCGCCTGGGGTTCGACCACCGGCATCGGATCGGGACGCTCGCCCCGTTCGCCGCGCTCGGGCCGGTCGCCCCGGTCTTGACGCTCGCCGCGCTCGCGGCGGTCGTCCCGGTCGCGCCACCGGTCGCGGCGGCCTTCGCGGCCGCCTTCACGGTCGTTGCGCTCGCTGCGGTCGCCCCGATCACGATCGCCCCGGTCGCGGTCGCGGTCGCGGTCGCCCCGGTCGCGACGGCCATCGTCGCGGTCGCGGCCGCCGCGCTCGCGGTTGTCGCCGTCGTTGTCGGACTCGCTGTCGCCGGTCTCGCTCGCGTCGCTGACCTGCGCCTGGCCGCTCTCGTCCTCGAAATCGATATCGAGGCCGGAAGAGGCCTGGTCGCGGCCCAGAATGTCGCTGGGCGAGCGCTGCGGCTGCATGGCGCGCAGCAGGCGGAAATAGTGCTCGGCGTGCTGGAGATAGTTCTCCGCCAGGACGCGGTCGCCCGAGGACGTCGCATCCCGCGCCAGCTGCTGGTACTTCTCGAAGACGTGCTGGGCGTTGCCCCGCACCTTCGCGCCTTCAGGGCCGTTGGAATCGAAGGCGCGGTTGGCGTTGTGCTGCGGCTTGCCGCCGCCGCCCCCACGATTGCGCCCGCGTTGACGCTTCATGCCCTTGAAATCTCTCATATGTGGTAACCGTCCAGCGCCGCGTCCGGGGCCTAGGCCCAGGCGTTCTGCGGCTGCGCAAGCCTCATCTCGGGATCGGGCCAAGTCGCCCAAGGTTCCGTGTTGAAGACGTAAATGTTCCCCGTCATCCGCCCGGGACCTCTGGGCGCGCGCCGCGCTTGAGCCGACCGCTGCGCCTGCCGGAGCGGCTGACGTCCCGATTATCGGGACCTGAGCCTGACGCACCGGCGATTTGGGTGGAGACGTTTACCGATGTAGCGATTCAGCCCGCAGTTTCCAAGGGCCTTTTTTTGCCGACCACCACGCGGTCCAGCGCGCTGAGGTCCTGCTGTGTCGAAACCTCCACGGCGCCGGCCTCCTGAAACAGGGCTTCGACGGCCGCCTTCTGGTCGTATCCGATCTCGACGAAGAACCGGCCGCCAGGCCGGAGCACCCGCAGGATCTCCGGGGCGAGCAGGCGGTAGGCGTCCAGCCCGTCGGGCCCGCCGTCGAGCGCCAGCCGCGGCTCGTGCACGCGTACCTCCGGCTCCAGCGTCTCGATCACGTCGCTGGCGATGTAGGGGGGATTGGCGGTGACCAGGTCGAAGCTCTCGTCCGACAGGCCCGCCGTCCAGTCGCCGCGAAGCAGGGCGACCCGGCCTTCCAGCCCGAGATGGGCGGCGTTGTCGCGCGCCACCGCCAGGGCCTCTTCGGAGACGTCGATCCCCAGTCCCTTGGCGTTCGGCCGCTCGGCCAGGATCGCCAGGATGATGGCGCCGGAACCGACGCCCAGGTCCAGCATCGAGAACCGCTCGAACTCCGGCGTCGCCTTCAGGGCGGCGTCGACGACGCACTCGGTGTCGGGCCGTGGGGTCAGAACGTCGGGCGTGACCTGCAGCATGATCTTCCAGAAGCCCTTGCGGCCCAGGATGTGGCTGACCGGCTCGCGGCGTTCGCGGCGGGCGAGATAGTCCTCCAGCGTCGCCTCCTGGGCCGGCGTCAGGGCGCGGTAGGGATCGGTCACGATGTCGAGGCGGGTCGCCTCTGCGGCGGCCTCCACCAGCAGGCGGGCGTCGATGACCGGGCCGGCCAGACCGGCGGCTTCCAGGCGCTGCTTGGCCGCGCCCCAGGCCTGCAGAAGGTTCGTGGCCATGGCTTCAGGCCTCCTTGGCGATGACGGGGGCGGTGCAGGCGTCGCCCGGACTCACCGAGCCGCCGTCCAGGACGTGAACGTAGATCCCGCAGAACATGTGGCCGTAGTTGTCGTAAAGCGCCTTCACCAGATCCAGGTCCCGCTCGGCGGTCTGCGGATCGACATGCGTGGCGGCGCAGCGGACGATCGGCTTGAAGACCTTCGTGCGGGCCCAGCCGACCATCAACTCCCGGTCGGTCCAGTCGTTCTCGGCCCAGGCCGGCCAGCCCTCCACATAGATGTTCGCCCGGAAGCGCAGCGGATCGATGGGGCGGCCGACCTTCTGCTCCAGATCGCGGAGGCTGGCGAGGTTGACGATGGAGACGTCGCCCCGCGGGTGATCCATGAACCGGTAGCCCTCGGCATGGACGACCTTGAGCGGGCCTTGGGCCTCCGCGCCCAGCAGGTCGCCGAGCCAGGCGGCGAAGGCCGTGCGCCCGGCCTCCTCGGCCAGGTCGGCGCGGAGCGGGGCCAGGCCCGGGGCCTCGGCGTGGAGGAGGCCGGTGGCGTCGTCCAGGCGGGTGCGCGCCCGCGCGACAGCCGGGATGGCGGTCAGGACCGCGAACTTCTGCTTGGGCGTGAAGACCGGCGCGGCCGGGTCGAAGCCGGAGGGCCCGTTCTCGACGGCGTAGAGGCGATCGCCGGGAAAGGGCGCGCCCGCCGCAAGGTCGACGCGGGTGAGCGGTTCGGGGGTGAAGCCCTTCACGGGATGGCGGAAGAGGGCAGCGACTTGGCCGGACATGGCCCCCTGTTGCCGCAAGCCTCGCCGCGCCACAAGCCGCATGGCGCGGAACGGCGCCGCCTGTTGCGGGGTTTTCGCCAACGACCATGAGCGCCGCCCGACCCACGCCCCCGCCTGCGTCCCGCACCTCCCGCGGCCGCGTGCTCGCACGACGGGCCGCCACCGTCTTCCCCTGGCTTCTGGTCGCGGGCCTGGCGCTGGCGCGCGCCCGCCCGCAGCCGGCGCCCCAGCCGGGGATGAGCCGCCAGGACGTGGCCGAGCCCGCCTCCCTGGAACTGCAGGAGCCGCGCCGCGGACGGCTCGCCCGCCATCCGCGTCACATCCCGCCGCACGGCTGGAAGGACGTGCTGTGGCGGACCCTGAAGGAGATCGGGCGGGACCGGCTGCCGCGCGTGGCCGGCGGCGTGACCTTCTACACCCTCCTGGCCATCGTGCCGGCCCTGGGCGTCTTCGTCTCGCTCTACGGCCTCTTCGCCGACATCGGCCAGGTGCAGGGCCAGCTCGACCAGATGGCGACGGTCATCCCCGCCGACGTGGTCAGCATCGTCGGCGAGCAGATGAAGCGCCTGGCGGTGGAGCGGAGGGCCAATCTCAGCATCGCCTTCGCCGTCAGCCTGGCGCTGTCGGTCTGGACGGCCAGCAACGCCACCCGCGCCCTCGTGGACGGGGTGAACATCGCCTATGACGAGCTGGAGAAGCGCAACGTCATCCAGC
>CAYQPL010000011.1:30052-35855 GCA_964419395.1 uncultured Phenylobacterium sp.
CAGGGGAACATCTACGAAATTCGTAATCCCGCGCATCCAGCTGATGGCGGTGACCTATGCGGCCACCTTCGGCGTGCTCGTCTTCATGATCCTGGTGACCGGCGTGCTCGTCGCCGCGCCCATCGCGCTGCGCATGGTTGGGCTGGGCGAGTTCGAGCCCATCTGGGTCCCCCTGCGCTGGGCGATCCTGCTGGCCGCGGCGGCGGCGGCCTTCACCATGCTGTATCGCTACGGGCCCTGCCGCAGCCTGGCCCGCTGGCGCTGGGTGGCGCCGGGCGGGGCCTTCGCCTCGGTGCTCTGGCTGGGCGGCTCCCTGGGCTTTTCCTGGTTCGTGAACAACGTCGCCAACTACGACGCCACCTATGGCTCGCTGGGCGCCGTCATCGGCTTCATGATGTGGATCTGGTTCTCGGTCATGGTGGTCCTGCTGGGCGCCGAACTGAACGCCGAGATCGAGCACCAGACCGCGCTCGACTCCACCACCGGGCCGGAGCAGCCGATCGGACAGCGCGGCGCGACCATGGCCGACACGGTGGGCCTGGCGCTGAACACCACGCTCGTCGAGGCGCTGGGCCTCGTCTGGCGCGGCGGGCGGAACTTCGGCCTGCGCCTCTATCACCGCCTGCACAAGCCGGCCGATCCCGAGCAGGCCGCCCAGGCCCATCAGGAGGCCAAGGCGCGCGAAGCGGCGGCCCCCAAGGGGACTCAGCCGCCCAGTTCTTCCTCCAGGGCCGCCAGCCGGGCGGCCTGATCCTCGGCGATCAGCGGCTCGATGACGTCGTCCAGCGCCTCGCCCTCCATCACCTTGGCGAGGTTGTAGAGCGTCAGGTTGATCCGGTGGTCGGTCACCCGCCCCTGCGGGAAGTTGTAGGTGCGGATGCGCTCGGAGCGGTCGCCCGAGCCCACCTGGCTCTTGCGCGCATCGGCCCGCGCGGTGTCGAGCGCCTCGCGCTGCATCTCGTAGAGCCTGGCCTGCAGCACCTTCATGGCCCGCGCCCGGTTCTGGTGCTGCGACTTCTCGGAGGACGTCACCACGATGCCGGTGGGCAGGTGAGTGATGCGCACGGCCGAGTCGGTCTTGTTCACGTGCTGGCCGCCGGCCCCGGACGAGCGGTAGGTGTCGATGCGCAGGTCAGCGTCGTTGATCTCGATCTCGACGTCCTCCACCTCCGGGAGGACGGCGACGGTGGCCGCCGAGGTGTGGATGCGGCCGCCGGCCTCGGTCTCGGGGACGCGCTGGACGCGATGCACGCCGCTCTCGAACTTCAGCCGGCCGAAGACGCCCTCGCCGGTGATCGAGGCGATGATCTCCTTGTAGCCGCCGACCTCGCCTTCGGAGACGCTGTCGACCTCCACCCGCCAGCCGCGGGCCTGGGCGTAGCGCTGGTACATGCGGAACAGATCGCCGGCGAACAGGGCGGCCTCGTCGCCGCCGGTGCCGGCGCGCACCTCCAGGATGGCCGAGGCGTTCTCGTCCTTGTCCTTGGGCGCCAGCAGCAGGGCGACCTCGTGCTCCAGCTCCGGAATCTTCGCCTCCAGAGCGTCGAGTTCCTCGCGCGCCAGGGCGGCCATGTCCGCATCGCCGCCGCGCAGCATCTGCTCCAGGTCCGGGGCCTCCTTGCGGGCGCGCAGGAGGGCGTCGACGGCGTCGGCCACGGGCTTCAGCTCGGCGTGCTCCTTGGACAGGCGCACGATCTCGGCGCCGTCCGAAGCCGCGCCCATCCGCGCCTCGATTTCATGGAACCGGTCGAGCACCTGGTCGAGACGGGCCTGGGGAAGTCGCACTTTGATCGGTCACCTGTTGAAGCGGGACGCTCTTCTAGCTCCCGCCGACGGCGCCGACAAACGTCACGGGCCGACCGGTTCCCCTTTCCCCTGGCGGGACCTGCCCAGGCTTTCGGGAAATCCGGCGGCTGCGCCTGCGCGCGGCCGCCGGTCGTCGCCTCAGGCGCGGACGCCGGTCAGCGGGGCCGAGCCGAAGGCGCCCAGCTTGACGTTGCCGTTCATCGTGTCGCCGCTGACGGTCGCTTCGAATTCCAGCGTCATGGGCATGGGCTGGCTGATCTGGGTCGACCAGGTCAGGGTGTCGCCGTTGACCTTACCCTCGACGGTCTGGGTGCCCATCTGGCCCGAGGTCGTGCCGGTGAAGGTGTCGCCGCTGGTGGTGATGTTGGCGTCCACCGTCTGGGCGCCCATCGGCGTGTTGATCGTGATCTTCCAGTTGCCGTCCGCGGACATGACGTCCTCCCGTTTATGGAGCGGGCACCTAACCAAGGCGGCCGAGGGCGCGCAAGCGTGACGCTGACGTCACCCTTGCGGGGGATCCTCGGGGCCGACGGCGAAGCCGGCCTTGCGCAGGCGGGCGAGCATCTCGATCAGCCGGGAATAGATCTCGTTGGTCCCGGCCAGCATTTCCGGCCGGGTGAAGACGGCCGCCGGCACGACGAGGCCGTCGCCGCGGCGCTCCATCGCGCCCTGCTCGATCAGGGCCTGCACATAGCGGTCCTGGATGTCGCGCGGAATGCAGAGGAGGTCGCAGAGCGCCGCATCCCCGATGGGCCGGCGCTGGGAGTCGGGGGGAATGTCGTGCAGCCCGGAATAGCGGGTCCGCTCGTCGCGCAGGTGGGCGGTGTTCGAAGTCCACACGCCGGTGAAGACGAGCAGGGCGATCAGGTCGCCGCCATTCGCCTGGGCGAAGCGGCTCATCAGCAGGATCGCCTCATAGGCCAGGATGCGGTTGGCCACGCGGCGGGTGTCGGGTGAGGCGGTCACGGCGCGACTCGGGCGCTACGCTCGGGGAACATGTTCACTGAGCGCATTCAATAACCGCTATCGCCGGCCTTGGCACGCCTCATGGCGGGTGCGGAGCGGCTGCCGGGCGGCTATTCGGCCGCCACCGGGGCGGGGGTCTGCGCCTGGATCTCGGCCGCCCGCGCCTCGACGAGTTCGACGATGTGGTCGACCATGCCGGCATTGTCCATCTTGTGGTCGGGCCGCCCGGCCACATAGACCATGCCGGCGCCCTTGCCGCCGCCGGTGAAGCCGATGTCGGTCATCAGCGCCTCGCCCGGGCCGTTCACCACACAGCCGATGATCGACAGGCTCATCGGCGTGGAGATGTGGGCCAGCCGCTGTTCGAGGATTTCGACCGTCTCGATGACGTTGAAGCCCTGCCGCGCGCAGGAGGGACAGGCGATGATGTTCACCCCGCGGTGGCGCAGGCCGAGCGACTTCAGGATGTCGAAGCCGACCTTGACCTCCTCGACCGGGTCGGCCGCGAGGCTGACGCGCAGGGTGTCGCCGATGCCGGCCCAGAGCAGGGACCCCAGGCCGATCGAGGATTTCACGGTGCCGGTGCGCAGGGCGCCGGCCTCGGTCACCCCCAGATGCAGCGGGCAGTCGATGGCCTCGGCCAGCTGCTGATAGGCGGCCACGGTCATGAAGACGTCGGAGGCCTTCACGCTGATCTTGAACTCGTGGAAGTCGTGGTCCTGCAGGATCCGCGCGTGGTTCAGCGCGCTCTCGACCATGGCGTCGGGGCAGGGCTCGCCGTACTTCTCCAGCAGGTCGCGCTCCAGCGAGCCGGCGTTGACGCCGATGCGGATGGAGCAGCCGTGGTCGCGGGCCGCCTGGACGACCTCCCGCACCCGGTCAGGCGAGCCGATATTGCCGGGATTGATCCGCAGGCAGGCGGCGCCGGCCGGGGCCGCCGCGATGCCGCGCCGGTAGTGGAAGTGGATGTCGGCGACCAGCGGGACCTTGGCGGCCCGGGCGATGGTCTTGAAGGCGGCGGTGGAGTCCTCGTCGGGGCAGGAGACCCGTACGATGTCGGCGCCGGCCTCCTCCAGCTGGCGGATCTGGTCGATGGTGGCCGCCGCATCGGCGGTGACCGTATTGGTCATCGACTGGACGGAGATCGGGGCGTCGCCCCCCACCTCCACCGCGCCCACGCGGATCTTGCGGCTCCTGCGGCGGGCGATGGCGCGCCAGGGCCGGACGTGGGTGTGATCTTGGGTGTGATCGTGCTGGGTCATGCCGCGCCTAAAATAGCCGTTCGGCCGCCCCGGCCCAAGGGGCCAGCCAGGCCCCGGTCGCGACGATCAGCCGGCCAGACGGCTGAGACTGGTCTGGTTGGCGCTCAGCAGGCCGCGGCTGCGGCCATCGACGAAGACCTGGAAGGCGGTCGGTTCGGACTCGTCGACTACCAGGCCGCTCAGGGGCGGGGCGCGATAGGCCTCGCCCTTGGCCAGCTGCCGGGCGAAATAGACCGAGCCGTCGGCGCCGCGCACGATGATCGAGGCGGACTCCCGCGCCTGAAGGGTGATGGTCGAGGCGCCGGCCGCCGCGCCATAGACCTGTCCCTCGGGCCGGAAGCTGGCCGGCAGGTCCGCCGTCTCGGCCTCGTCCGCGGCGTTCAGCCCCTCGGCTTGCTTGGCCGCGATCACCGCATCGGCCGAGCCGCCGGCCGCGGCGGCCACGTCCAGGCCGGGCGTCTTGTAGGGTTCGGGCACGGTGGATTCCACCGGGGCGGGCAGGGGCGCGCCCAGCGCCAGCGGCCCCTCGGGCCGGGCGGGCTCGGCCGCCGCGCTGGGGGCCACCGCGGCGGCGGCGGGCGCAGCCTCGTTCAGGCCCCGCTGGGCGAAGTTCCAGGCCACGATGGCGCCGACCACCAGCGCCCCGGCGGTCAGGCCCAGGCCCAGGCGCCGGTCGCTCGTCTTGCGCACGCCGACCGGCTCGCGCAGCTCGACCTCCGGCGCGGGATCGTCGGCCTTGAAGCGGGTGACGGCCGCCTCGCTGTCCAGGCCCAGCGCCTTGGCGTAGGCCCGCACATAGCCGATCGTGAAGGGCCGCGACGGAAGGTCGTCGAGCCGCATCTCCTCGATCGCCGCGAGATAGGCGCGGCGGATCCGGGTGGAGTCGGCCACGTCCTGCAGGCTCAGGCCGCGGAACTCCCGCGCCGCCCGCAGGGCCGCGCCGATGTCGGGCCCCGAATCCAGAGTGGGCATGTAGGTCTCGATCGCCGCGGCGCCTCCGTGGCGTTCATACGTCGAATTGAAGTCGGTTACCCGCCCCGTGTCGAGCGCCATGGCTGCTCGCCGCCCTTGAAATAGTACCACCGCGTGATGCTCGCGGCCCGCCCCGCCTGTTTGTCACAGGTCGAATAATTTCCCTTTGTCCATAACACGATAGCTGCCGGATTTCAATGCAACCGAACAATGTTCGTAAAGGTCAAGCTTAGACCGACAGGTAGAGCTTGCGCGCCAGGGTCTCGATTTCGTTGCGGACCGAGCCGCCCGTTCCCTTGATCAGGGCCTGGACGCCGCGCCGGGCGGCCTCGCGGTCGCAGGACAGCACCATCTGCTTCACCGGCCCGATGCCGGCCGGGGGCATGGACAGGCGTTCGAAGCCCAGGGCCACCAGGGTGAAGGCCTCCAGCGGCCGACCGGCCATTTCGCCGCAGACGGAGACCGGCGTGCCGGTTTCCTCGCAGGCGGCCTGGATCTGGGCCAGCGCCCGCAGGGCCGGCGGCGACAGCGGGTCGTAGCGGTCGGCCATGCGCGCATTGCCGCGGTCGGCGGCGAACAGGTACTGCAGCAGGTCGTTGGTCCCCACCGACACGAAGTCGGTCATCGGCAGCAGGGCGTCCAGGTGCCAGATCAGCGACGGCGCCTCGATCATGGCCCCGACGTCGAGGCGCGCCGGCGCCGCCCGGCCGCGCCGCTGGGCCCAGGCCACCTCGAGGTCGACCAGGGCGCGGGCCGCGCGGAACTCGTCGACGCTGGCCACCAGCGGGAACATGATG
>CAYQPL010000011.1:35865-39223 GCA_964419395.1 uncultured Phenylobacterium sp.
CATGATGCGCAGGGGCCGGCCGCGCGAGGCGGCGATCAGGGCGCGCAGCTGCAGGCGCAGCAGGGCCGGCCGGTCCAGGCCCATGCGGATGGCCCGCCAGCCCAGCGCCGGGTTCTCCTCGCGCTCGGCCTCCAGATAGGGCAGCACCTTGTCGCCGCCCAGATCCAGGGTCCGGAAGGTCACCGGCATGCCGCCGGCCGCGTCGAGCACGCGGCTGTAGAGGGCGGTCTGGGCGTTGAAGCGGGGCAACTCCTCGGCGACCATGAACTGGAACTCGGTGCGGAAGAGGCCGATGCCCTCCGCGCCGGTCTCGGCCAGGGTCTCCAGGTCGACATCGAGGCCCGCATTCATCAGCAGGGTGACCTTGACCCCGTCGCGGGTGAAGGCCGGCGTGTCGCGCAGCTTGGCGAACTCGGCCCGCCGCTGGGTGCGGACCTCGATCCGCGAGCTGATCGCCTCGAGCACGTCCAGCCGGGGGCGCAGATAGGCCTCGCCGGTCTCGGCGTCGACGATGACCGGGTCGCCTTCGCTGACCCGGTCGCGCAGGCCGGTCAGCCGGCCGACGCAGGGAATGTCGAGGGCGCGGGCGACGATCGCCGCGTGGCTGGCCGGCGAGCCCTCTTCCAGCAGCAGGCCCTTCAGCTTGGTGCGGTCATATTCCAGCAGGTCGGCCGGGCCGAGGTTGCGGGCGATCAGGATGGCGTCGTCGGGCAGGGTGCGGGCCACATGCCCGTCGCCGGCCAGGTGGCGCAGCAGCCGGTCGGCCAGGTCCTCGAAGTCGTGCAGGCGCTCGCGCAGATAGGGGTCGCGGGCCTGACCCAGGCGGGCGCGATGCTCCGAGCGCACGCGCTCCACCGCGGCCTCGGCCGTCAGGCCGTTGCGCACGGCGTCCTCCAGCGACCGGTTCCAGCCGCGGTCGTGGGCGAACATGCGATAGGTTTCGAGCACCTCGTAGGAGGCCTCGACCAGGCCGTGCTGGCCTTCCAGCATGTCGTCGATCTGGGCCTGCAGCCCAGCGATCGCGGTCTTCAGCCGCGCCTCCTCGGCGACGACGTCATCAGCCAGCAGCTGCGAGGGCGCGACCGGCGGCTCGTGCAGGACGGCGACCCCCAGGGCCAGGCCGTCGGCGAAGCGCGCGCCCTTGATCCGCTCGGGCCGGTGCGGCGTGATCTCGACGCCGGAGAGTTCGTCTTCGGAGATCAGCTCGCCGGCGACCATCTCGGCCAGGACCATGGCGATGATCTGCAGGTCCTCGACCTCGTCCTCGGTATAGACCCGCTCGGTGCGGTTCTGGACGACCAGCACGCCGATGGCCCGGCCGCCGCGCAGCAGGGGCACGCCGAGGAAGGCGTGATAGGGATCTTCGCCCGTCTCCGGACGATAGGAGAAGGCCGGATGGTTGGGCGCGTCGGCCAGGTTCAGCGGCCGGCCCAGCCGCATGATCTCGCCCACCAGGCCTTCGCCCGGCCGCATCCGCGTCAGGTGGACGGCGTGCGGATCGAGGCCCTCGGTGGCGAACAGCTCCATCTCGCCGCCGGCGCGGCGCATGTAGAGCGAGCAGACCTCGGCGACCATCGAGCGGGCGATGATCCGGACGACCATGTCGAGCCGTTCCTGCGCGGGACCTCCGCGCTGGACGGCCTCGCGGATCTGCCGCAGCAGGCTCCGCTGTCCTCGAATGACCGCGCCCGGCATGGCCATCGGCTGGTCGCCTCCTCTCCCGATCCGATCCCTATCAGTTTTGTACGGGGTCGATGAGCCGCAAATTGGACCTGCGGCGTTGACCTGCGTCAACGCGCCGTGCGGCTGAGCAGCTCGATCAGTTCGCCCGCCTTGCGCCGCTGCTCGTCTGCGTCGCCGCTGACGATGGCGCCCTCGATGCAGTGATCGAGATGGTCCTTCAGGATCTCGGTCTCGACCTTGGCGAGCGCCGCGCGCACCGCCTGCACCTGGGTCAGGATGTCGATGCAGTAGCGGTCGTCCTCGACCATCCGGGTGATGCCCCGCACCTGGCCCTCGACCCGGCTCAGCCGGTTGAGCAGCTTGGACTTGTCCTTGTGGTCGCTCATGCGGCGCCTCCTCGATCGCCAATTATACCCCGCTGCGGTAATTGCGCTATGCCCCCGGGGGGTATATCTCCGGACAAGGAAGGAGCATTCCATGTCCGAGCACCCGCAGGCCCCCGAGCATCGCCACGCCCACCCGCCGGCGGGGGGCTGCTGCGGCGGCGCGGCGGGCGGAACGGTGAAGGACCCGGTGTGCGGCATGGGCGTCGATCCGGAAACCGCCAGGCATCGCGCCGAACATGAGGGCGAGGCCTTCTTCTTCTGCTCGGCCGGCTGCAGGACGAAGTTCGAGGCCGATCCGGCCAAATACCTGACGCCGCAGGCGCCGCCGCCCCCGGCGCCGCCCGGGACCATCTATACCTGCCCCATGCACCCGGAGGTGCGCCAGGAGGGACCCGGCGCCTGCCCCATCTGCGGCATGGCGCTCGAGCCGGAGCTCGTGACCGCCGAGGCGGCGCCCAATCACGAACTGATCGACTTCACCCGCCGGGCCTGGATCGGCGGGGCGCTGGCCCTGCCGCTGCTGGTGGTCGAGATGGGCGCCCATCTCTTCGGCCTCGACCTGCCGATCCCCCGCCAGATGTCGGCCTGGCTGCAGCTGGCGCTCGCCACGCCGGTGGTCTGGTGGGCGGGCTGGCCGTTCATCGTCCGCGGCTGGACCTCCCTGCGGACGCGCCAGCTCAACATGTTCACCCTGATCGCCCTCGGCGTCCTGACCGCCTGGACCTTCAGCGCGGTCGCCGCCCTCGCGCCGGACGTCATCCCGGCCGCCTTCAAGGACGCCCATGGCGCCGCCCCGCTCTATTTCGAGGCCGCGGCGGTCATCGTGGTCCTGGTCCTGGTGGGTCAGATCCTCGAATTGCGCGCCCGCGAGCGCACCAGCGGCGCGATCCGCGCCCTGCTGAACCTGGCGCCCAGGACGGCCCTGCGGGTCGGGGACGACGGCGCCGACGAGGAGGTCGCGGTCGAGGACATCGCGCCCGGCGACCGCCTGCGCGTGCGCCCGGGCGAGAAGATTCCGGTGGACGGCGAGGTGGTCGAAGGCCGCGCGGCGGTCGACGAGTCGCTGATCACGGGCGAGTCCCTGCCGGTGACGAAGACCGTCGGCGACCCCGTCAGCGCCGGTGCGCTCAACACGACCGGCGGCTTCGTCATGCGCGCGGAGAAGGTGGGCGCCGAGACCCTGCTGTCGCAGATCGTCCAGCTGGTGGCCCAGGCCCAGCGCAGCCGCGCGCCCATCCAGCGGCTGGCCGACCAGGTGGCCGGCTGGTTCGTGCCTGCGGTGGTCGCCG
>CAYQPL010000012.1:0-5548 GCA_964419395.1 uncultured Phenylobacterium sp.
CGCCGCCGGCTACTACTTTTATTACTGCTACCTCTGCTACTACTCGATGATTGCCGTCGACGTCTACGATACGCTGCTGGGCGGCCATGGCTACGACACGATCTAAGGCTCCTCGGGAACCAACTTCCTGAACGGCAACCTGGGTTCCGACTCGATCAACGGCGGCACCGTCGCTGACACCATCTACGGCGAAGACGGCAACGACGTCCTCGACGGCGATGCTGGCAACGACTACGTCGATGGCGGCAACGGCAACGACGTCCTGACGGGCGGCGCAGGCAACGACACGGTCGTCGGCGGCACCGGCAACGACCAGCTGAACGGCGGCGCCGGCAACGACAACCTGTCGGGCGGTGACGGCAACGACACCATCGACACGGGCGCTGACAACGACACCGCGAGCGGTGGCGAAGGCAACGACTCGATCGACGGCACCGGCGGCGGCAACAACAACCTGTCGGGCGACGCTGGCAACGACACCATCACGGCGGGCGCCGGCACCGACACCATCTCGGGTGGCGACGGTAACGACACGCTCGACACCGGTGACGGTGCGGCCAACGTGGCTCTGGGTGGCGCTGGCAACGACAGCATCACCGGCGGCACGGGCGCCGACACGATCACGGGCGGCGCTGGCGCCGACACCGTGGCCGGCGACGCCGGGGCTGACGTCTTCGTCTTCGGCGCGGGCGACACCTCGAACTCGGCTCCGATCGATCGGATCACCGACTTCACCACCGCCGATGACTCGATCAACTTCGGCGTGGCCGGCACGACCACCAACTACGCCGAGATCAGCGTCGGCAGCTACAGCCAAGCGCTGAGCGACGCCTCGGCTCTGATCCAGTCGGGTTCGCGCGACATCGTCGCCGTGGAAGTCGGTTCCGACGTCTACGTCTTCGGTGACATCGGCGGCGCCAACGCCGTCGGCGTGGTGATCCACCTGACCGGCATCACGCTGGCCGGCATCGACCAGACCGACTTCGTGGCCTAAGCCACGACAGATCGGAACGATCTTGGGGGCCGCTCTTCGGAGCGGCCCCTTTTTCGTGGGCGGAGACGAAGTCCCGAAGCCGCGGCTTCCGGGCGCGAGGCTTTCGAGCTAAGGCGGAGGTCGCATGACCAACGCCGCCATCTTCTTTCATCCCGACGGCTACGCCACCGACCGCGAACGCCTGATGGGCCGGCACTCGGCCGGCGAGAGCTTTCTCCGCGGCTATATCCGTCACGCCGACCTGGACCGCCTGCATCTCTGGAAGGCGAAGAACCAGGGGCATGAGGCCTTCGAGGCGCTGCTGAACGCCATCGAGCCGCCGACGCGCCCCGTCCGCTGGATCGCCATGCAGGACCGCATGGGCCTCGACGACCCGGGCTGCGTCTTCATTCCCAGCCCGACCATCGCCGAGGAGGCCTGGCGCCGCCGCCGCTACGGCCGCGATCGCTACAGCGTCTGCGGCCTGACCCACACCACCGCCACCCACCGGGCCATCGACGCCCTGGCCGACCTGGTGATCAGCCCGCTGGAGTCCTGGGATGGCCTGATCTGCACCTCGGATGCGGTTCGCCGGAGCGTGGAGCTCCAGCTGGAGGCGGTGCGCGAGGATCTGCGCCTGCGCCTGGGCGCCACCCGCCTGCCTCAGCCCCAACTCGCCACCCTGCCGCTGGGCGTCAATGGCGAGGACTTCCGCCACGACCCGCAGGCGCGGGCGGCATGGCGCCGGAGGCTGGGAATCCCGGAGGACGCCGTCGTCGCCCTCTATGTCGGCCGCCTCAACGTGATGGCGAAGATGAACCCGGCCCTGATGGCCCAGGCGCTGGAGCGGGCGGCGGGCCGCACGCAGAAGCCCATCCACTGGATCGTGTCCGGCTGGTCGCCCACCGAGGCCGAATGGAACACGTTCCACGCTGCGACCCGATCCTACTGCCCGAACGTCGTCTATCATCCGGTGGACGGCCGCAAGCCCGACACGCGGTTCTCGATCTGGTCGGCGGCCGACCTGTTCATCTCCTTTTCCGACAACATCCAGGAGACCTTCGGCCTGACCCCGGCCGAGGCCATGGCCGCCGGCCTGCCCTGTGTGGTCACGGACTGGGACGGCTACCGCGACACCGTGCGACACGGCGTCGACGGCTTCCGCATCGCCACCTGCGCGCCCCGCTCGGGCCTGGCCGAGGATCTGGTCTTCCACCACGACAACGGCTGGATCCGATACGAGAACTATGTGGGCGCCGTCGCCCAGATGGTCTCGATCGACCTGGAGGCCGCCGCCCGCGCCATTCTCGACCTGGTCGAGAATCCGGACCTGCGCCGCCGCATGGGCGCGGCGGGCCGGCGGCGGATCGACGAGGTTCTGGACTGGAAGGCGGTCATCCCCCGCTACCAGGCCTTCTGGGGCGAACTGGCGCGCCGGCGCGCCGCGGCCCAGGCCGAGCCGCCGGCCATCGCCGCCCATCTCAAGAACCCCCGGCGCATCGACCCGCTCACCCTTTTCGCCAGCTACCCGACCCAGGCCCTGCACCCGGCCGACCGTATCGTGGTGGGCTCGGTCGCCGCCTGGCCCGAGGCCGAGGCGCGCCTGTCGCGCAACCTCGCCGCCGCCGGTCAGTGGGCCATGGCCCTGCCGGCCGAGCGCAAGGCGGTCTTCGAGCAGGTCGCCGCGTCCGACGGGGTCCGTGTCCATGAGATCGTGCAGGCCACGCCGGCCGAGCGTCGCCCCTTCGTCGAGCGGTCGCTCACCTGGATGATGAAGTTCGACGTCCTGCGCCTGGAGCGCCACGCCGATGTCCCGGCCGGTCGGGAGGCTGGGCGCGACCCCGCGGACCCGTGAGCCTCGTTCATCGTCGGAGATGTCGGAAAGGGGCGTGAGGCCGGGCCATAGCTGGCATGGGCGCTATGGCCCGGCCGAAGCGACACAGCCTTGGAGAGCAGGGCTGACATCAAACTGTAGCTTAGTCCGCCGCAGTGCGAAAGAGCCTCTGTCGGGCAACCGACTGGATTTCGCCGCAATCCCGTGCGTGCGCCAGGGGCCGCCGCCCGCATGGCGTCAGAAGGCGATCTGGAACTCGCGCTGCAGCACGCGCTCGCCCCCGCGGTCGACCCAGTACCGCGCTCGATAGGCGCCTGTCGGCCAGCCGTCCGCCGGCGTGCGCCGTCCGGCGAACAGCAGATATTGCGCCTTGGCGCGGTCGAGCGGCTTCTCGTCGGTCTTGGCGAGCACGCTCCCATCCGGCGCCGTGACCTCCAGGTGCTGGACATCGCCGCCTTCCAGGCCGATGGCCCGGACATAGGCCACCAGCGCCGGCGCGTGCTGGGCGGCCTCGGCGACGCCGCCGTCCTCGACGGCCTCCATGCTGACCGCGCCGCTGGAGAAGCCGGTGTTGAGCACCGCGCCCTCGCGATAGGCCATGGCCGCCTGGGCGGCGGGCGTCCACATCGCGCCGCGGGCGGCGCAGCCGCCGGCGGCCGGGTCCGGGGCGAAGGGATCGATCACCGTCCCTGCATGGCGGACCGTGAAGTGCAGGTGCGGGTACTCGGTGTTCCCCGACAGCCCGATGCGCGCGATCGCCTGGCCGGCCTCGACGCGTTCGCCCTGCTTCACCAGCAGGCTGTTGCGGGCCAGGTGGCAGTACTGGGTCTCCCAGCCCTCGCCGTGGTCGACGACCAGGCCGTTGCCGCATTCCACGCCGTCGACAGCGGCGGCGTCGGGGGCGCGGACCGAGACGTCGGCGACGCCGTCGCGCAGCCGCGCGACCACCCCGGGCGCCGCGGCCAGGACATAGACCCCGGCCCGCTGGGCCGACATGTTGGGGATGCGGATGTCGACGCCGTTATGCGCCTGGTAGGTCCGCTCTTCGCAGCGATAGTCCTTCGCGCCGGGACCGGGATCGCGGTCCACATAGTTCTGGATCTCGCAGGTCTGTCCCACCACGCAGTCGACCGGGAAGACCAGCTGCGGCCCTGCCGCCGGCGCGTCGCCCTTCGGCGCCTCGCCAGCGCTCTGTCCCGCGGGCGAGCAGGCGGCCAGCAGGACAAGGGCGGCGAGGGGCGAGAACTTCACGCGGGAGTCTCCGGTCGGATCTGGGACGGGGGCGAAGCCTCGCCGATGCCGCCGACCGAAATATGGCGCCGCCTCACGATGGCTTCACCCGCAACAGCGCCAGGCCGAATCCAATGAAGATGAGCCCCGTCAGGCGGTCGAAGAGGCGCTTCACCGCCGGCCGGCCGAGGTGGCGCGCCAGCGAGCGCCCGCCCAGCGCATAGACGCCGTACCAGAAGCTCTCGATCACCGCGAAGGTGGCCACCAGGATGGCGAACTGCGGCGTCCGCGCCTGGGCGGGGTCGATGAACTGGGGCAGGAAGGCCGCGGCGAAGAGGATCAGCTTCGGATTGCTGAGGCTGATGGCGAAGCCGCCCCGGAACAGCCCGGCCGGAGTGACGGCGCGCGGCAGGACGGCGGCGCTCACATCCAGCGGGCGAGCCTCGCTCCGCCAGGCCTTCACTCCAAGGAAGATCAGATAGGCGACGCCCGCGTAGCGCAGCGCCTCGAATGCGCCGGGGACCGCCAGGAGGAGGGTGGCCAGCCCGGCGGCGGAGGCCGCCAGAACCAGGACGATGCCGCTCAGGCAGCCGGCCATGGCCGCCATGCTGCGGCGCAGGCCGAGATCGACGCTGCGCGACAGGATGTGCAGCATGTTGGGGCCCGGCGTACCCGAGAGCAGGAAGACCGCGCCGACGAACAGCCACCAGGTCTGAAGGGTCATGTCCGTGGCGTCTCCGGCCGGGAGGAAACGTCTCCCGCTACCACCGGCGGCGACGCGCCGCTAGCCGAAGCTCAGGCCGGTGAGCTCGCGCAGGCGGGCCATGTCGCGCGCATAGACGGCGCGCAGGTGGGCGACGTCTTCGGCCGTCAGCCGCGAGGGATAGGCGATGTCGCGCGCCTCGTGCACGCGCCGCGGCCGGACCGCCGGGAAGGGCGCGACGCCCAGGAAGCCGCAGACCGCCGACAGCGCGCCGGCGGGATCGGCGTCGAGGGTCCCGGCCTGCAGGATCAGCACCTGTTCCCGGGGAAAGAGCCCGTAGAGCCGCTCGACCTGTTCGCCGTAGAAGCCCCGCTCCACATAGCTGAACTCCCGGTGCCAGCCCCAGGGGTCGGCGTCGAACAGGCGGGTGCGGCCGCGCCGGACGCACCAGTCGAAGGGCGCCGTCTCCACCCCCCGGGCATATTCCATCTTCCAGTGGGAGAAGGCGCGTTCCACCGGGTCGCGCAGCAGGACGATGAGCCGGATGTCGGGCCGGTAGGCGCGGATGCGCTCCAGGCTGTCCTTCCAGTAGAGATAGATCGGCGTCGCCTCGCCCCACGTCTTCGTCCGGTCGGCGAGGCCGAAACGGGCGTGGTAATCGCCATAGTCCGGGGCCGCCCAATCACGGCCCTCGTCGTCGAAGAAGTGGACCTCCTTCACGTCCGACAGGCCGATCTGCGGATGGTCGCCCAGATAGTCGAACAGGGCCGTGGTCCCGGCCTTCTGCGCGCCGGCGATGATGAAGTCG
>CAYQPL010000012.1:5558-13553 GCA_964419395.1 uncultured Phenylobacterium sp.
TCGGCTCCACTTGTGCTCCTCGCCGGCGGCGCGGCTCCTCACCCCCCGGCGCGGGTTACGGCTTCATCGGGCCGCAGATGCGCGATAAGAGGGGGACGAACGAAGCGGGCCGGATTCTGTGGTCCGCCAAAGGCATACAAGGTCGGGGTCTTGATCACCATCATCGACGAAGAGCGCGGCGAAGTCGTCGTCCGCGACGGCGACAAAGAAACGCGCCACAGCCTGTCCACCGCCGAAGGCTTCGCCGCGGCCTCCAAGGCCTGGGTCCGGGCGACCTGGGATTCGAAGTACGTCTATTCCTTCGCCTGGATGGGCCGGCCGATCATCCAGCTGCCGGAGGACATGATCCGCCTGCAGGAAGTGATCTACAGCCTGAAGCCGGACGTGCTGATCGAGACGGGCGTGGCGCACGGCGGCTCGCTGATCTTCTATGCGTCCCTGTTCGAGGCCATGGGCCATGGCCGCGTCATCGGCATCGACATCGAGATCCGCCCGCACAACCGCAGCGCCATCGAAGCCCATCCGATGAAGAAGCGGATCGAGCTGATCGAGGGCTCCTCCACCGCCCCCGAAGTGGTCGATCAGGTGAAGGCCCTGGTGAAGCCGGGCGAGAAGGCCCTTGTGGTCCTCGATTCGAACCACACCAAGGGCCACGTGCTCGACGAACTGCGCGCCTATGCCGACCTGGTGCCGGTGGGCTCCTACATCGTCGCCACCGACGGGATCATGGAGCAGGTCGCGGGCGGCCCGCGCACGGGCGAGGACTGGACCTGGAACAATCCCAAGGCCGCCGCCCACGCCTTCGTCGAGGAGGACAAGCGCTTCGTCATCGAGGAGCCGGCCTTCCCGTTCAACGAGGGCGCGGTGACCGAGCGGGTCACCTACTGGCCCGACGCCTTCGTCAAGCGGATCGCCTGACGGAGCGGGGAGGGCGCGATCATGAAAGCCGTCATCCTGGCCGGGGGGCTGGGCACCCGCATTTCCGAGGAAAGCCATCTGCGGCCCAAGCCGATGATCGAGATCGGCGGCCGGCCGATCCTGTGGCACATCATGAAGCTCTTCTCGCACCACGGCTTCAACGAGTTCATCGTCTGCCTGGGCTACAAGGGCTATGTGGTGAAGGAGTACTTCGCCAACTACGTGCTCCATAACGCCGACTTCACCGTCGACCTGGCCAACCGCGCCATCGACTACCACGCCACCAACCACGAGCCGTGGAAGGTGACCCTGGTCGACACCGGCGCCGACACCATGACCGGCGGCCGGCTGAAGCGGGTGCGGGAATTCCTGAATCCGGGGGAGCCCTTCTTCTTCACCTATGGCGACGGGGTCGCCGACGTGGACCTGAAGAGGCTGGCGGCCTTCCACAAGGCGCACGGCAAGAACGCCACGGTGACCGCCGTCGCCCCGCCGGGCCGCTACGGCGCCCTGGAGATGACCGGCGACCGGGTGGACCGGTTCGTGGAGAAGCCGCCGGGCGACAACGGCCTGATCAATGGCGGCTTCTTCGTCCTCGACCCCGCCGTGATCGACCGGGTCGCCGACGACGCCACCGTCTGGGAGGTGGGCCCGCTGGAGGGCCTGGCCGCCGACGGCCAGCTGATCGCCTATCGCCACGACGGCTTCTGGGCGGCCATGGACACCCTGCGCGACAAGAACCAGCTCGAGGCGCTGTGGGCCTCGGGCAAGGCGCCCTGGCGCCTCTGGGCATGAGCCGGCCCGATCCGGCCTTCTGGGCGGGCAAGCGCGTCCTGCTGACCGGCCATACCGGGTTCAAGGGCGCCTGGGCCGGCCTGTGGCTCGCCCGCCTGGGCGCCGAGGTCACCGGACTGGCGCTGGCCCCCGACCAGAACCCGGCGCTCGCCGACATGCTGGGCCGCGAGCATCTGGCCGGTTCGCGCCTGGCGGACCTGCGCGACCGGCGCGCCGTCCTCGACACGGTGGCCGACGGCCCCTTCGACCTGGTGCTGCACATGGCCGCCCAGCCCATCGTGCGGGCGGCGATCGAGGATCCGGTGGGGTCGCTCGCCACCAACATCATGGGCACGGCCCACCTGCTGGAGGCCCTGCGCGACGAGGAGGCCCTGCGGGCCGTGCTCGTCATCACCTCGGACAAGGTCTACGCCAACAACGACGCCGGCCGCGCCTTCCAGGAGGGCGACGCCCTGGGCGGCAAGGATCCCTACTCCGCCTCCAAGGCCTGCGCCGAGATCGTCACCGCCAGCTTCGCCAGGTCCTATTTCGACAAGGCCGGCGTGCCGGTGGCCACCGCCCGCGGCGGCAACGTGATCGGCGGCGGCGACTTCTCCCGCGACCGTCTGGTGGCCGACATCGTCCGCGCCGCGCGGGCCGGCGAGGCCGTGGTCCTGCGCCATCCGGAGGCCACGCGTCCCTGGCAGCACGTGCTCGACTGCGTGGCCGGCTATCTCGTCTATGCGCAGGCGCTGGCGACGCGGGCAGATACGCCGCGGGCCCTGAACTTCGGCCCCAAGCCGGGCGCAGCGGAGATTACGGTCGGCGAACTCGCCACCCAGGCGACGCAGGCGCTGTCGGCCAAACCCTGGCGGCACGAGCCGGATCCGGCGTCCATCGAGGCGAAGATGCTCGCCGTCGACGCCGCTCTGGCCCGCCGCACGCTCGGCTTCGAGAGCCGGCTCGACGGCCCCGCGGCCGTGGCCTGGACCATGGAATGGTACCGCCGGCAGGGCGAGGGCGAGGCCGCCCGCGACCTTTGTCTGGCCCAGATCGACGCCTACGAAAGCCTCTGATGACGACGCCCGTCTGCCGCTTCTGCCGCACGCCGCTGCCCCACACCCTGGTGGACCTGGGCGCCCAGCCGCTGGCCAACAGCAACCTGACCGCCGCCGAGCTCGCGGCGGGGAACGAGCGCGCCTATCCGCTGCACGCGCGGGTCTGCGCCGAGTGCTTCCTCGTCCAGGTGGACGATCCGGTGGCGGCCGACGAGATCTTCGATTCCGGCTACGCCTACTTCTCCTCCTATTCGGCGAGCTGGGTGGATCATGCCCGACGCTACGCCGAGGCGATGATCGCGCGCTCCGGCCTCGGCCGCGACTCCCTGGTGGTCGAGGTGGCCTCCAACGACGGCTACCTACTGCAGCACTTCAAGGCCGCCGGCGTGCCGGTGCTGGGAATCGAGCCCACCGCCAACACCGCCCAGGCGGCGATCGACAAGGGCGTGCCGACCGAGGTCCTGTTCTTCAATGGCGAGACCGGCCGGGATCTCGCCGCGCGCGGGGTGAAGGCCGATCTGATGGCGGCCAACAATGTGCTGGCGCACGTGCCCGACATCGGGGGCTTCGTCGCCGGTTTCCGCGAGGTGCTGAAGCCGGAAGGCGTGCTGACCTTTGAATTCCCGCACTTCCTGAACATGCTCGAGCTGGTGCAGTTCGACACCATCTATCACGAGCACTTCTCCTACCTGTCCCTGCTGGCGGTGGCCCAGGTGCTGCGCGCCAACGGTCTGCGGGCCTTCGACGTGGAGACGCTGCCGACCCATGGCGGCTCCCTGCGCCTCTTCTGCGCGCATGAGGCGTCGCGCCACCAGGAGACCGACGCGCTGAAGACCCTGCGGGCGCGCGAAGCCGCGGCGGGCCTGCACAGGCTGGAGACCTATGAAGGCTACGCCGCCCGCGTCGATGCGGTGCGCGACTCCTTCCTGGCCTTCCTGCGCCAGGCCAAGGCGGACGGGAAGTCGGTGGCGGCCTATGGCGCGGCGGCCAAAGGCAACACCTTCCTCAACTATGCCGGCGTCACCGAGGCCGACATCGTCGCGGCCTTCGACGCCAATCCGCACAAGCAGGGCCGCTACCTGCCGGGCAGTCACGTGCCGATCCTGTCGCCCGAAAAGGTGGCCGAGGTGAAGCCGGACTATGTGCTGATCCTGCCCTGGAACCTGAAGGACGAGATCATGGCCCAGCTGGCCTACATCCGGGCCTGGGGCGGAAAGTTCGTGATCGCCTCGCCCCAGACGGAGATCCTCGACTGATGCGGTTCTCGCCGACGGAGGTGGCCGGGGTGATGCGGGTGGAGATGGAGCCCGTGCCCGACCCGCGCGGCGCCTTCGCCCGGCTGCACTGTCCCGACGAGTTCGCCGCCGCAGGGATTCCGTTCGCGCCGGCCCAGACGAGCCTGTCGCGCAACACCGCGGCCTTCACCCTGCGCGGCATGCACTACCAGCCGGCGCCGCATGGCGAGACCAAGCTGGTGCGCGCCGTGCGCGGCCGCATCTTCGACGTGGCCCTGGACCTGCGGCCCGACAGCGCGACCTATATGAAGTGGACGGGGGCGATCCTCGACGCCGAGGAAGGCCAGGCCCTGTTCCTGCCCGAAGGCGTCGCCCACGGGTTCCTGACGCTCCTGCCGGACACCGACGTCCTCTACCAGATCGCGCCGCTGTTCGAGCCCGGCCATGGCGCGGGCGTGCGCTGGAACGACCCGGCCTTTTCCATCGACTGGCCCGCGCCGCCGGAGGTCATCTCCGAGCGCGACGCCACCTATCCCGACTTCCGCAGCGCCTGAGGCGAGACCCACATGCTGAAGATCGATCCCACCGCCACCGTCTCGCCGCTCGCCGACATCGAACGCTCTGTGCGTGGCACCCTCATCGAGATCGGCGCGCGCACGCTCATCGACTCCTTCGTCAAGATCAAGCCGGCCGGCGGCTCGGGCGAGGTGGTCATCGGCGCCGACTGCGCGATCAATTCCGGCACCGTGATACACCGGCAACGGCGTGCGGATCGGCGACGCCGTCCTGATCGCGGCCAACTGCACGCTCGCCCCCACCAATCACGAGATCGCCGACCGCGACGTCCGAATCCGCGACCAGGGATTCATGGAAAGCCGCGGGGGCATCGTCATCGAGGACGATGTCTGGCTGGGCGCAGGCGTCGTCGTTCTGGACGGCGCGGTCATCGGCCAGGGCTGCGTCGTCGCCGCCGGCGCGGTGGTCCGCGGGCGGCTCGAGCCCTACGGGATCTATGCCGGCGCACCGGTGCGGCGCATCGGCGAGCGCGGCGCCCGATGAGCCGCGTCGCCGTCATCGGCGCCCGGGGCTTCATCGGCGGCCGGCTGGCCGCGGCGCTGCGCGAGCGGGGCGACAGCGTCTATGCGCCGCCCCGGGGCGAGGCCGAGCTGTTCGATCAGGACCTCGGCTTCGTCTTCTACTGCGCCGGACTGACCGGCGACTTCCATGTCCGGCCCTTCGACACGGTCGAAGCCCATGTCAGCTTCCTGGCCCAGGTGCTCAAGCGCGGCCGCTTCGAGCGGCTCGTCTACCTCTCGTCCACCCGGGTCTATGACAGCCTGGGAGAGGCCGGTGGCGACGAGACCGACCGGCTGGTCTTCGATCCCGCCGCGGCCCGCAACGTCTACGACCTCTCCAAGGCGCTGGGGGAGAACCTGACCCTGGCGCGCTCCGACAGCCGGGGCGCGGTGGCGCGGCTTTCCAACGTCTTCGACTGGTCGGCCGGGGCCGGGGGATTCCTCTCCGACCTTCTGGTCCAGGCGCGGCGGCGCAAGGCGAGCGACCTGCCGGCCTCGGCGCCGGCCGCGGTGCGCGACTACATCCATGCCGACGACGTCGTCGCCGCCCTGATCGCCATGGCCGATCGCCGCGCCGAGGGAGTCGTGAACCTCGCCAGCGGCCGCAACCTGTCCAACCGCGAACTGGCCGGCGTCTTCCAGCAGGCGGGCTGGCGCCTGACCCTGGGCGAGGACCGGCCGGTGACGCCGGCGCCTCGCTGTGCGACCACCCGGCTGCGCGGCCTCGGCGTGGCGCCGCGCGATCCGGTGGAGGTCATCGCCCAGGCGCTGGCCGATCCGGCCTTCTTCGAGGGCTGAGGCCCCCCGGCCGGCCCGGCGCGGGGTTCAGGCGACCGGTTCGGCGGCCGCCTGCGCCTGGCGGCTGGTCACGGCCGCCTCGATCATCCTGTAGAAGTCGCCGGCGAAGGCCTTGGTCTGGCCGAGCCGGCTCGCCTTCAGCCGCGGCCGCAGCTCGCGGCGCAGGGTCCGCAGCCGCTCCACGTCCGCCGCCAGCTTCACCGCCGTCTCCAGATAGGCGTCCAGGTCGCCGACGCAGAGGTCGCCCAGCCCCGCATTGGACAGGATCGAATAGCTCAGCCGCTCGAACAGCCCCGGTCCCACCAGGCTTACCACCGGCACGCCCATCCACAGCGCCTCGCACGTCGTCGTCCCGCCGGTCTGGGGGAAGGTGTCCAGCGAGACGTCCATCTCGTTGTAGAAGGGCATGTGGGCCCCGCGCACCGCCTCGAAGCGCAGCCGCTCCCGACCCACGCCCTCGGCCTCGAAGATGGCCGCGATATGGTCCCGGAAGGCCGCCGTGCCGCCCTCGGGGCGGACGAACATGAAGTGCGACCCTGGGACGGCGGCGGTCACCCGCGCCCAGTGGCGGATCATCTCGCGGCTGTACTTGTAGGGATTGTTGGCGGTGCCGAAGGTGACGTGGCCCTTGGCCGCCTGCGGCGGCTCGGGGATGAGGGGGCGTTCGGGGAAGGCGAGTTCGCCCATGGCGATCCAGCTGCCGGGCATCAGCAGCGGATCCTCGATCAGCAGGTCCGGCCGCGGCGGCGCGAGGTAAGGGTCGACGATCAGATAGTCGATGTTGGACAGGCCCGAGGAGTGCGGGTAGCCGAGCCAGCTGGCCTGCAGCGGGGCGGGCTTCCAGGCCATGACGTTGAGCTTGTTCATGTGCGTCGAGCCGCCGAGCTCGATCAGCATGTCGAGCTGGTCGTCGCAGATCATCTGGGCGGCGTCGAAGTCGCTGATGTCCTGCTTCCAGCGGAACACGTCGACGAAGTCGGTGATCCGCTTCTGCAGGACGTCCTCGTTCCCCTGGTAATAGGAGTAGCAGTAGATCTCGAACCGATCGCGCGGGTAGTGCTCGAAGAGCGGCAGGGCGAAGTAGGCCACCGGGTGGTTGCGCAGGTCCGAGGACATGAAGCCCAGCCGGATCTTGCCGTTGTCGGCGCGGGGGGACGCCGGACGCTTCAGCGGGTAGCGCGCCGTGCGCTCCTGAACCCCGTCGCCCCAGGTGCGGTGCTGGCTGAGCAGTTCGGTCCGGTCCTCAGGGTCGCGCACCCGCGAAAGCTGGCTGAGCAGGGCGGTGTGGCGTCCCTGAGAGGCCCACAGCCGGCCCGTCTCGGTGAAATCGCAGACCTCGTCGAGCCCGTCGAAGTCGCAGACGCGGGACAGCACCTCCGAGGCGACCTTCAGATGCGCCCCGTTGGTCAGGGTGGCCATCTGGCGCACGGCCTTCAGTTCGGCATAGGCGTCGTCCAAGTGCTGGGCCTCGTCGCCGTACCGCGAGCGCGCCAGGCTTTCGATGAGCGCCATCCGGTACTCGACGTCGTCGGGCTTCAGCGCGATGGCCTGGCGCAGGTGGCGGTTGGCGCGCTCCCGGTCCCAGTCGCTGATCACGGCGCCCAGCTGGTGGTGAATCCAGGGCGTCTCCGGCTGGCTCTCCAGGAGCTCCGCCAGATAGGCCTCGGCCCGGCGCAGCTGGTTGCTCCGGCGGATGGCCACCGCCTTGGCCTCCATCAGGCGGGGCGCGCCGGTCTGGGCGATCCCCTCCTCCAGCAGGCCGATCGCCATCTCCGGACCCCGGGCGTCGGCGATCACGGCCGACAGGTCGAGCCAGGCGTCGATCAGGTCGGGCTTCAGCTTGCTGGCCAGGCGGAAGCGCATCTCCGCCTTCTCCAGGTCGCCGGCGCGCCAATGCCCGCGGCCCAGGCTGCGCTGGAACTCGGCGTTCGTGGGGTGCGCCTTGACCAGACGGGTGAAGATGGCCACCGCGCCCGGGCCATCCCGCAGGTCGTTCAGCACGTTGCCCTTGTTCTGCAGCAGCGCCTCGTTCTTCGGCTGGACCGCCAGGCCCGCGTCCAGGGCCTCGCGCGCCTCGTCCAGGCGGCCGCCGAGCGCGGTGAGATTCCCAAGGAAGAGTCCATCGAGCGCTCCCAC
>CAYQPL010000012.1:13563-35548 GCA_964419395.1 uncultured Phenylobacterium sp.
CGTCCAGGCGGCCGAGGCGGCGCAGGGCGACTCCGAGGATGTTCCACAGCTCCACGTCGCGCGGATGGGCCTTCGTCCCCTGCCGAGCCCAGTGCGCGGCCTTGTCGTAGAGCTGCCGGCGGAACAGCAGGGCGGCGAAGTTGCGGAAGACCTGCTGCGGCGCCCGGGGCTCGTCGGTCAGCAGGGCCTCGGAGATGCGAATGCCGTCCTCGATGCGGCCGGCCTTGAAGGCGGCGTCAGCCTCGGCGATCCGTTCTTGCATATGGAAGCGGGTCCTGAGCACGCCCCGCCGGCCGGGAGCCGCAGGCGCGCAAACTTGCGGGTCATAAGGACGCGACGACGCGCCCGGTTCGGCGCGATCCTAATCAGGCCGCCGGGCGGCGCCAACTGGCGCGCCGTCAGCCGCTGGGCTCCAGGCCCCCTTGCGGCGGCTCGCGCCGGGAGAAGCGCCACTTCATCAGCAGGATCAGGCTGGAGAGGGTGAGGCAGACGATGTTGGTGAAGATCACCGGCAGGCTCTTGATCATCAGGCCATAGGCGACCCACAGGGAGAAGCCGGTGACGGTGACCACGTACATGCGCAGGGAGATGGAGCGTGCGTCGCGTTCGCGCCACGTCTTCACGATCTGCGGCGTGAAGCTGGCCATGGAGCAGAGGCCGGCGCTCATGCCGATCACTTCGGGCAGGGGAAGGGCGGCCATGACGCGCAGCCCGCCTGGGCGAACTGGTCGACGCCCCAGCGGGCGCTGAAGTTCTGCGACAGCTCCAGGCCGATGGGCGGCGGACCCCCGGCGCAGCCTTCGCGCAGGCACCCGGCCACATAGGCGAGGGCGCGGCGCACCGAGCGGTCCGAATAGGGCTTGCCGATCACGCCGCAGGCGCCCGCCAGATCGGGCGGCAGGCGTTTGACGTTGGCGGTCATGAACAGCACCACGCCATCGTTCCGCTGGACGATCTCGCGCGCGGCGTCGACGCCGGTGGGGCCGTCGCTCAGATGGACGTCCACCAGGGTGATGTCGGGGTGCAGGTCGCTGGCCAGCTTGACCGCGCCGGCCGAGTCCATCGCGTGGCCCACCTCCTCGCAGCCGGCCTCACGCACCAGAAAGCCCAGTTCCACCGCCAGCAGGATTTCGTCCTCCACGATCAGCACCTTCAGGGGTTCGGACATCGGCTCACGCTGTTCCATTCACGGGCAACTTAACGATGACGCGCGTTCCGGGTTGCCCATCCTGGAAATCGAGCTGGGCGCGCAGCTGCTGGGTGAGGAGATCGACGATGGTCAGGCCGAAGCCGCGCGGGAACGGACCGCTGGCCGGCGCGCCCACGCCGTTGTCGCAGATCTCGATCACGTAGTGTCCGTTCAGCCGCCGGACGAGCACCTTCAGGACGCCGGGCTCGCCGGGGCCGAAGGCATGCTTGAAGGCGTTGTCGACCAGTTCGTTGACCACCAGGGCGAGGGGGGCCGCCTGCGAGGCGGCGATGTCCACTCGCTGCAGGTCGAGGCATACCCGCACGTCCTCGTGGCGGGTGGAGATGTCGCCCAGCAGGTCGCGGACGAAGGCGGCGACGTCGAAGCGCTCGATATCCTTGCTCTGGAACAGCCGCCGGTGGACCGTCGCGATGGCGCTGACCCGCGAGAGCATGCTCTGGAGCGCCCCCCGGGTGTCCGGATCGGGCGTGCGGCGCGTCTGGAGGACCAGCAGCGAACTGATGAGCTGGAGGTTGTTCTTGACCCGGTGGTCGACCTCGTGAAGCAGGGCCGTGCGCTCGGCCAGGGCCTGCTCGGCGGCGGCGGCCTTCTCGCTCACGGCGCTTTCCAGCCCGTCACGGTCGCGCGCCAGATTGTCCTCGGCCTGGCGGCGCGCGGTCACGTCGATCTGGGATCCGATGAAGAAGACGAGCTCGCCTTCGGCGTTGTGGACCGGGCTGATCTGCAGGGCGTTCCAGAACGGGGCGCCATCCTTGCGGTAGTTGAGGATGTCCACCGTCGCCGGCCGGGCCGCCGATATGCTGTCCGACAGCACCCGCACGGCTTCGGGGTCCGTGTCGGGCCCCTGCAGGAAGCGGCAGTTGCGGCCGAGGATCTCGTCGCGCCGATAGCCGCTGAGGGCCAGGAAGGCGTCGTTGGCGAAGACGATGGGCATGTCGGGCGCCTGGGCGTCGGCGATGATCATCGGCATGCGCGTGGCGTGAACGGCCGCGGCGAACGGATCGTCGATTCCGGCGCGAGGTGTCAGCAGGCTGTCGGCCAAGTACGAGGTCTGTCTTTCTGTCATCCGGCGCCCCCCACACGCACCCCGGAAGAGACGAACGCAGGTCGTGGAGCCGGGTTCCGGCCAGGGGTCCGGCGCCGGAGGGGGCTGCGGACGAATCTGCGGGGTGTCACGTCGGTGACACAGGGGTGCGGCTTGGTGAATGATCGTGCGAACGGAGATTCGATGTGTCGCTGCTCACGCCGTCGCCCCTGAATCCTCGCCGCGGCAGTTCGGCGGGGCCGGTGCTCGTGACGGGCGCGGCCGGGGTCGCGGCGATCATCCTGGTGGCGCTGCTCGGCGGCGGCCATCCGTTTGTCGCCGCCGTGCTGGCCGCGGCCCTGGCCGGTCTGGCCGGCGTGCAGGCGGTGCGCGCGCGCGACGCGGCCGCCCGGCTGCGCGCCGAGGTCGCCCGCACCCACGCCCAGGTCAGCGCCGGCGAGCCCTCGCTGCCCTACACCGCGGTGATCAACGCCCTGCCGGATCCGGTGATGGTGATCTCGGCCCACGAGCCCGACGACCTGACCGGCCGCCGCTTCGTCCTGGTCAATCTGGCGGCGCGCGAGGTGCTGAAGATTCAGCGCGACGCGGGCCTGCTGGTCACCGTCATCCGCGATCCGGACGTGCTCGAGGCGGTCGACGAGGCGCTGTTCGGCGCGCTTGCAGGGGAGGCGATCTACGCGCCCGGCGGCGCGCAGGAGCGCATCTTCCGCGCCTATGCCAGTCCGCTCGGCCTGGGCGCCGACGGCGGGCGGCTCGCCCTGCTCGTCCTGCATGACGAGACGGAGATCCGCCGCGTCGAGCGGATGCGGGCCGATTTCCTGGCCAACGCCAGCCACGAACTGCGCACGCCGCTGGCGTCGCTGTCGGGCTTCATCGAGACCCTGCGCGGCCACGCCCGCGCCGACGAGGGCGCGCGCGAGAAGTTCCTCGGCATTATGCAGGTCCAGGCCGAACGCATGTCGCGGCTGATCGACGACCTGATGTCGCTCTCGCGCATCGAGCTCAACGAGCATGTGGCGCCGGACCAGGAGGTCGACCTGGCCGCCGCCGTCAGCGACGTCGTCGATGCGGTGACGCCGATGGCCCAGGAGCGGCGGATCCGGCTGGACGTCGTGGCGCCGCCGCGGGGCGCCGTGAAGGTGATCGGCGACCGCGACCAGATCGTCCAGGTGGCCCAGAACCTGGTCGACAACGCCATGAAGTACTCGCTGGCGGGCGGAGAGGTGCGCGTGCGCCTGGACTGGGACCTGAGCGCGGACGCCGCGGCCGGGCCCCGCATGGAGAACGCCGCCCGGCTGCCCCTGCTCACCCCCGACCACGGTCCGGAACGCTACGCCGCGCTGAGCGTCAGCGACAGCGGCCCCGGCATGGCGCGCGAGCATCTGCCGCGCCTGACCGAGCGCTTCTACCGTGTCGAGGGCCAGAAGAGCGGCGAGAAGTCCGGGACCGGTCTGGGTCTGGCCATCGTCAAGCACATCATGAACCGGCATCGGGGCGGCCTGGTGGTGGAGAGCGCGCCGGGGCGCGGCGCCGTCTTCACCGCCTACTTCCCCGTGAACGGCCGCAAGGGCCGCGGCGAAGCGCCGCCGGACAAGTCGAGCGATGTCGCAAAAGTGTCATGAGACTGTCACGTACGATCAGCAAAGGAAGGGCAGTTTCCGCGCCGCATGGCCAGGCCCGGATGAATTCGCACCGGCCGCCTGACGCGCGCGCCCGCCGTCCTTGATCGAAGGCCCGTATGCTCACCTGGATCGCCCTCGCCGGGCTTGTCCTCTTCTCCGCCGCCGCCTACGCCGCCGGCCGCCGCAGGGCGCTGGGCGCGGCGGGGGGCAAGGCGCTGACCCTCCATTCCCTGCCCGGCTATTACGGGGCCTATCTGGCCCTGTGGACGGCGGCGCCCGCCGCCCTGCTGCTCATCCTGGTGGCGGTGCTCGGCGGCCGCGTCGAACAGGCCGCCCTGCGGGCGCAGACGCCCGCCGCCGTGGCCGAACTGACGCCCAGCGCGCAGGAGGTCTTCTACAACGACGTCCAGGCCCGGGTGCGCGGCGGCCAGGCCAGCCAGCGCGTCTATGAGGGGCCGCTGGGCGAGGCCTTCGCCGCCAAGGCCGCCCAGGCGCGGCGCCTCGACCGCACCCTGACCCTCGGCGCCCTGGCCGGAGCCTTCGCCCTGGTGCTCGCCGGCGCGGCCTATGCCTGGCCGCGCGTCCGGCCGGCCTACGCCGCGCGGCCGCAGGTGGAGCGCTGGATCTCGGCTATCTTCATCGCCTGTTCGGTGGTCGCCATCCTGACGACGATCGGCATCGTCGCCTCGCTCGTCTGGGAGAGCTGGCGATTCTTCCAGTCGGTGCCGGTCACCGAATTCCTGTTCGGCCTCACCTGGGATCCCCAGATCGCCATCCGCGCCGATCAGGTGGCCTCGTCGGGGGCCTTCGGGGCGGTGCCGCTCTTCGCCGGCACCTTCCTGATCATGATCATCGCCTTGGCGGTGGCCGCGCCCGTCGGCCTGTTCGCCGCCATCTTCCTTTCGGAATACGCCGGCCGGACGACCCGGGCGGTGGTCAAGCCGCTGCTCGAAGTCCTCGCCGGCATTCCGACGGTGGTCTACGGCTTCTTCGCCGCCCTGACGGTGGGGCCGCTCTTCCGCGGCTTCTTCAACAGCATCGGCGCGCAGCTGATCGGCGGGCCGCTCGACGGGGTCGGCCTGTACCTGATGCAGGTGCAGAATCAAATGGCCCTGGTGGCCGGCGCGGTCATGGGGATCATGCTGATCCCCTTCGTCTCCTCCCTGTCCGACGACATCATCAACGCCGTGCCCCAGTCGCTGCGCGACGGGTCCCTGGCCATGGGCGCGACCCAGTCGGAGACCATCGGCCGGGTGATCATGCCGGCCGCCCTGCCGGGCATCATGGGGGCCCTGCTGCTGGCGGTCTCCCGCGCGGTGGGCGAGACGATGATCGTCACCATGGCCGCCGGCCTTCAGGCCAAGGCGACCCTCAACCCGCTCGACACGGTGACGACGGTGACGGTGCAGATCGTCACCCTGCTGACCGGCGACCAGGAGTTCGACAGCGCCAAGACGCTGTCGGCCTTCGGCCTGGGGCTGACGCTCTTCCTCGTCACCCTGCTGCTGAACATCATCGCCCTGCGCATCGTCCAGACCTATCGGGAACAGTATGACTGACGTCGCCCTGAACCCCGCCCAGGCCGCCAAGGTGCGCAACCGCGAGCAGGCGCAGGCGCGCCTGAAGAAGCGCTATCGCGCCGAGGCCCGCTTCCGCTTCTACGGCCGCGCGGCCATCGTCCTGGCGCTGGCCTTCCTGGTCGTACTGCTGGGCCGCATCGGCCTGCAGGGCTATTCGACCTTCGTCGACTACCGCATCGAGGTCCCGGTGCAGGTGGACGCCGACCGGGTCGACATGGCCGATCTCGCCGGCTCGAACTTCAACCTGATGGTGGCCGACTCCGTCCTGGCGATGCTGGGCGAGAGCGACGACGCCTATGGCGAGGCCTCGGGCGAGATGATGGAGATCCTCTCCAGCGAGCTCGGCTTCCAGGTGCTCGACCGGCTGCGGGAAGATCCCTCCCTGGTCGGCCGGACCATCTCGGTCCACGGGCCGATGAAGGCCAACGCCAGCCTCTACTACAAGGGCCAGATCGAGCGGGAGACCGAGGCGGGCGCGCGGCCCCTGAGCGACCGCCAGCTCGACTGGCTGGACGAGCTGAAGGCCCGCGGCCTGGTGAAGGGCGGCTTCAACTGGACCTTCCTGTCCTCCTCGGATTCCACCGAGCCGGAGCAGGCCGGCGTGCTGGGCGCCGTCGTCGGCTCGGCCATGATGCTGCTGGTCACCGCCCTGCTGGCCGCCCCCATCGGCGTGCTGGCGGCCACCTATCTCGAGGAGTTCGCGCCGAAGAACCGGTGGACGGATCTGATCGAGGTGAACATCAACAACCTCGCGGCCGTCCCCTCGATCATCTACGGCCTGCTGGGCCTGGCGGTGTTCATCAACTGGCTGGCCGTGCCGCGCTCCTCGCCCCTGCTCGGCGGCCTGGTCCTGGCCCTGATGGCCCTGCCGACCATCATCATCGCCACCCGCTCGGCCCTGAAGGCCGTACCCCCCTCGATCCGCGAGGCGGCGCTCGCCGTAGGCGCCTCGCGCACCCAGACCGTCTTCCACCACGTCCTGCCCCTGGCCATGCCGGGGGTGCTGACCGGCGCCATCCTGTCGCTCGCCCACGCCCTGGGCGAGACCGCGCCGCTCCTGATGATCGGCATGGTGTCGTTCGTCCCGGGCGTGCCGGAGACCTTCACCAGCGCGGCGACCGTCCTGCCGGTGCAGATCTTCATCTGGGAGAACGCCTCGGAGCGGGCCTTCCACGAACGCACCGCCGCGGCCATCCTCGTCCTGCTCGCCTTCATGGTGATCATGAACCTGGCGGCCGTGCTCCTGCGCCGGCGTTTCGAGCGCCGCTGGTGAGCCCTATGATCCCGACCCTCCGTTCCTCTTCGAGACCCGTGATGCCCCACCAACGCGACGACGCGCTCGCCCACGCCCCGGCCGGCGTCCGCACGCCGGCCGCCAAGGTCTCGGCCACCGATGTCCGGGTCTTCTACGGCGACAAGCAGGCCCTGTTCGACGTCTCGCTGGACATGCCCGACCGGGCGGTGACGGCCCTGATCGGTCCCTCCGGCTGCGGCAAGTCCACCTTCCTGCGCTGCATCAACCGGATGAACGACACCATTCCGGGCGCGCGGGTGGAGGGCCGGATCGTCCTCGACGGCGACGACATCAACGACCGCAGCGTCGACCCCGTGCTGCTGCGCGCCCGGGTCGGCATGGTCTTCCAGAAGCCCAACCCCTTCCCGAAGAGCATCTTCGAGAACGTGGCCTATGGCCCGCGCATCCATGGCCTGGCCTCCACCAAGGCCGAGATGGAGGAGATCGTCGAATCCTCCCTGCGCCGCGCCGGCCTCTGGGACGAGGTGGCCGACCGTCTGCCGCAGCCGGGCCCCGGCCACTCCGGCGGCCAGCAGCAGCGCCTGGTCATCGCCCGCGCCATCGCCGTCAGCCCCGAAGTGATCCTGATGGACGAGCCCTGCTCGGCGCTCGACCCCATCGCGACCGCCAAGATCGAGGAACTGATCGACGAACTGCGCAGCCAGTACTGCATCGTCATCGTCACCCATTCCATGGCCCAGGCCGCGCGGGTGTCGCAGCGCACCGCCTTCTTCCACATGGGCAAGCTGGTGGAAGCCGGCGCTACGGACGAGCTCTTCACCAATCCGCGCGACAGTCGGACCCAGGACTACATCACCGGCCGCTTCGGCTGACCGGGAAGAGGACGCCGCCATGAACGAACACATCGTCAAGGCCTACGAAGACGAACTGAACATGCTCACCGCCGAATGCGCGCGGATGGGCGGGCTGACCGAGGCCGCCGTCGCCGACGCCCTGGAGGCGGTGGTGCGGCGCGACCAGCAGACCGCCGATGCGGTGCTCGGCCGGGACGAACGCCTGGACGTCCTGCAGGCCGACATCGAGCGCAAGGCGATCCGCATGATCGCCCTGCGCCAGCCGCTGGCCAACGACCTGCGCCGCACGGTGGCGGCGATGAAGATCGCCAACAATCTCGAGCGGGTCGGCGACCTGGCCAAGAACATCGCCAAGCGCACCATCGTCATCATCGAGTCCGACCCGATGGTGCCGCTGACGCGGTCCATCGAGCGCATGGGCCGGCTGGTGGTCTCGCGCCTGAAGGAGGTGCTGGACGCCTACACCGCCAGCGACCTCGACCGCGCCATGGCCGTCTGGTCGCGCGACGACGAGGTGGACGAGCACTACAACAGCCTCTTCCGCGAACTCCTGACCTACATGATGGGCGATCCGCGCACGATCACCGCCTGCGCCCACCTGCTGTTCGTGGCCAAGAACCTGGAGCGGATCGGCGACCACGCGACGAACATCGCCGAGATCATCCACTACGAGATCACCGGCGACGACCTGATCGCCGGCGAGCGGCCGAAGACCGATCCCTTACAGCGCTGATGGCGGGAGCAAGCCTCATGACCCCCAACATCCTGGTCGCCGAAGACGAAGATTCGCTCGCGACGCTCCTCAACTACAACCTGGAGAAGGAGGGCTACGCCGTGGCCGTGGCGGCCGATGGCGAAGAGGCCCTCATGATGGTCGACGAGAAGCTGCCCGACCTCGTCCTGCTCGACTGGATGCTGCCCAAGGTGTCGGGCATCGAGGTCTGCCGCCGCCTGCGGGCCCGGACGGAGACGCGGAACATCCCGATCATCATGCTGACCGCCCGGGGCGAGGAGACCGACCGCATCCGCGGCCTGGACACCGGCGCCGACGACTACATCGTCAAGCCCTTCTCCATGTCCGAGCTCTCGGCCCGCATCCGCGCCGTGCTGCGCCGCCTGCGCCCGGGCCTGGCCGAGGACCGGGTGCGCATCGGCGACCTCGTCATCGACCGCGTCGCCCACCGGGTGAAGCGCGGCGGCAAGGAGATCCATCTCGGCCCCACCGAGTTCCGCCTGCTGGACTATCTGATGCAGCATCCCGGCCGCGTCTTCTCGCGCGAGCAGCTGCTGGACGCCGTCTGGGGCTCGGACGTCTATGTGGAGGCGCGCACGGTCGACGTGCATGTGGGCCGTCTGCGCAAGGCGCTGAACCGCGACACCGAGGTCGATCCAATCCGCACCGTCCGCTCGGCCGGCTATTCGCTCGACGTCGACGCCTGAGCACCGTCCGGCGCGGCTTGACCCCCGGGGGCGGTCGCGGCAAAGCCGCGCCATGAACATCCTGCTCGTCGGATCGGGCGGCCGCGAACACGCGCTCGCCTGGAAGATCGCCCAGTCTCCGCTGCTCTCGCGGCTCGTGATCGCGCCGGGCAATCCCGGCATGGCGGCCCAGGGCGAACTTCGGCCCCTCGAGGTCACCGACGTGGACGGCCTCGTGGCGCTCGCCCGCGAGATCGCCGCCGACCTCGTGGTGATCGGACCGGAAGCCGCGGTCGAGGCGGGGCTCGCCGATGCGCTGGCCGAGGCGCAGATCCCCTGCTTCGGCCCCACACGGACCGCCGGTCAGCTGGAATCCTCCAAGGCCTTCACCAAGGCCTTCTGCGAACGGCACGGCCTGCCCACCGGCGCCTATGTGGTGTGCGAAGACGCCGCCGAGGCCAAGGCGGCGCTGGACCGGTTCGAGGCCCCCTATGTGATCAAGGCCGACGGCCTGGCCGCCGGCAAGGGCGTCACGGTGGCGAAGACCCGCGCCGAGGCCGAGGCCGCCATCGACGACACCCTGGGCGGCCGCGTCGGTTCGGCCGGGGCGCGGGTGGTGATCGAGGAGTTCCTCGACGGCGAGATCGGCTCGCTTTTCGCCCTCTGCGACGGCGCGCATTCGATCGTCTTCGGCCACGCCCAGGACCACAAGCGCGCCTATGACGGCGAGCAGGGCCCCAACACCGGGGGCATGGGCACCTATTCGCCCGCCCCGCTGTTCACGCCGGACCTCGTCGAGCGTGTGCGCCAGGAACTCGCCGAACCCGCCTTCGCCGGCATCGCCGCCGAGGGCGCGCCCTATCGCGGGGCGCTCTTCGTGGAATTCATGGCCACCAGGGACGGGCCCAAGCTCGTGGAGTTCAACGTCCGCTTCGGCGACCCGGAATGCCAGGTGCTGATGCTGCGCCTGGAGAGCGACCTCGTCCCCTATCTGGTCGCCTGCGCCAAGGGTGAGCTCGATCGCCTGCCGCCGCCGGTGTGGCGCGAAGACTCCGCCGTCTGCGTGGTCGTGGCGGCCGAGGGGTATCCGGACAAGCCGGTCACCGGCGCGGCGATCACCGGCGCCGAGGCCGATTTCGGCGACCAGGTCGTCGTCTTCCATGCCGGCACGCGCCGCGACGCCGACGGCACGCTGCGCGCTTCGGGCGGTCGCGTGCTCAATGTCTGCGCGCTCGGCGGCGACCTCGTCGAGGCGCGCAAGGCCGCCTACGGCGCGGTGGCCCGCATCGATCTGCCGGGCGGCTTCCACAGGACCGACATCGGCTGGCGCGCCCTCGCCCGCTGAGCCTGCGGACGGCGGCCGTTCTGGTTTGCGGTACGCGCCGGCGCCGAACGCCTTGCGGCGCCCTGTCGCGGCTCGGTATGGTGGTTCAAACAAGCGTACGAACCCGACGCCCGAGAGGCTCGACAGTAAAGGGGAGCGCCCATGGCCGACGCCGCCGAACAGGAGCGGGAAAAGCTCAACACCGGCACCAAGCCGGTGGCGGAATCGCACAGGTTCGACGAGGCCCGCCTCGAGGCCTGGATGAAGGCCAATGTCGAAGGCTTCGAGGGCCCGCTGGAGGTCCGCCAGTTCAAGGGCGGCCAGTCCAACCCGACCTACCAGCTGGTCACGCCGAACAAGAAGTACGTCATGCGGCGCAAGCCGCCGGGCAAGCTGCTGCCCTCGGCGCACGCGGTCGACCGCGAGTACAAGGTTATCACCGCCCTCTATCCGACCGGCTTCCCGGTGGCGCGCACCTACGGCCTCTGCACCGACGAGGACGTCATCGGCACCATGTTCTACGTCATGGACATGGTCGAGGGCCGGATCCTCTGGGATCAGCAGCTGCCGCAGTATACGCCGGAAGAGCGCCGGCCGATCTACATGGCCAAGCTCAAGACCCTGGCCGACCTGCACAACACCGACCATGAGGCCATCGGCCTGGGGGATTACGGCAAGCCCGGCAACTATATGGGCCGGCAGGTGGACCGCTGGACCAAGCAGTACCGCGCGTCGGAGACCGTCAAGATCGAGGAGATGGAGCGGCTGATCGACTGGCTGCCCAAGCCGGTGCCGCCCCAGGCGCGCACCTCCATCGTCCACGGCGACTACCGGCTGGACAACATGGTGATGCATCCCACCGAGCCGCGGGTGATCGCGGTGCTGGACTGGGAGCTGTCGACCCTGGGTGAGCCCCTGGCCGACTTCACCTATCTGCTGATGAACTGGGTGAACGGGACCATCGCCAACATCCCGGACCTGAAGGCCCACGGCGTGCCGAGCATCGACGAGTACGTGGCCGAGTACTGCCGCCTGACCGGCCGTGACGGCCTGCCGGACCTGAACTGGTACTTCGCCTACAACATCTTCCGTCTCGCCGGGATCATCCAGGGCATCGTCGGGCGCGTGCGCGACGGCACGGCCAACAGCCCGCAGGCCGCGGCCATGGCCGAACGCGTGCCGGCCCTGGCCAAGGCCGGCTGGTCCTTCGCCCAGAAGGCCGGCGCCTGACGGCCAGGACTACGAGGCTTTCGAAAGGGCCCTGGTGAGCAGATCGTCCAGGGCCTTTTCGTTTTCGAACGCCGCCCGAACGGGCCAGGCCGCGACCTTGGCGCGCCAGGCGGGAGGCAGGCGCACCCAGTCCTTCTCGGTGGTGACCAGGCCGGCGGCGAAGTCGCGCGCGCGGGCCTCCAGCCGGCTCAGGGTCGCCGCGTCATAGGCGAAGTGATCGGGGAAGGGCGCGAAGTCGACGAGGTCGCAGCCGGCGGCCTTCAGCGACCGCTCCACCTTCCAGGGCTTGCCCACGCCGGCGAAGCCGAGCTGAGGGCCCGCCGGCGGCGGTTCGGCCGGCGCGAGCCGGGCGATCAGCACCGGCGTCTCGCCGAACAGGCGGACGAGGGCCGGGTCGGGCGCCGCCATGTCGGCCGGCAGCATCAGGACGACCGCATCGGCCCGCGCCAGCCCGGCCTTCAGCGGCTCGCGCATGGGGCCGGCGGGAAAGACCGCCCCGTCGCCGAAGGGCCACTCGCCGTTGCGCGTCTCGCCGTCGACGACGACGAGGGAGAGCGTCTTGGCGAGGCTCGGATTCTGGTGGCCGTCGTCCATGACGATGGCCTGGGCCCCCGCCGCCGCCGCGGCCGTCGCCCCGGCCACGCGGTCGCGGGCGATCCAGGCGGGCGCGGTCTTGGCCAGCATCAGCGGCTCGTCGCCCACCTCGGCGGCCGTGTGGCTCCGGTGATCGACCCGGACGGGACCGGCGAGCGCGCCGCCATAGCCCCGCGACAGGGCGTGGGCCGCCACACCCTTCTCCGCCAGCCGGCGCAGGATTTCGCGCGCCACCGGCGTCTTGCCGGTCCCGCCCACGGTGATGTTGCCGACGCAGATGACCGCCGCCCCGGGATCGACCGGCCGGGCGCGGGCGATCTTGCGCGCCGCGACCCCGGCCCAGATCCAGGAGAGGGGCGTCAGCAGGGCGCGGGTCACCGGCATGGGGGGCCGCTCGCGCACATACCACCAGCGGGGCGTGGAGAGCTTCACGGCCGGGGGTCCGGCAGCAGGGGCGCGAGCAGATCGAGCGCCTGACCGAGCGCCGCGCCGTAGCGCTCGGCATGGGCCAGGGCCGCCTCGCCCAGGCGTCGGGCGATCATCGGATTGTCGATCAGGCCGCCCACATGGCGCGCCAGGGTCTCGGCGTCGGGCGCGCAGAGGGCGGCGACCTCGTCGAACATCGCCTCATAGGTCTCCGGGGCGTTGAAGACGTGCGGTCCGGTCAGGATGGCGCAGCCCAGGCGGGCCGGCTCCAGCGGATTGTGGCCGCCCACGCCCGGCGCCCATCCGCCGCCCATGACCACGACGTCGGCGAGCCGGAAGAGCAGGCCCAGTTCGCCGAGCGTGTCGGCCAGATAGGTCTCGGCGTCCGGCGCCTTGCCCTGGCTGCGGCGGGCGACGGTGAGGCCGGCCGCCGTCAGGGCGTCCTGCGCGGCGTCGGCCCGCTCCGGATGCCGGGGGGCGACGACCAGCAGGGCGTCGGGATGCCGCTGGCGGACCTGGACGAAAGCCTCGGCGACCAAGGCCTCCTCGCCGGCATGGGTGCTGGCCGCCAGGACGACCGGCCGCCGGCCGATCTCGCCCTTGAGCCGGGCGTGTTCGGCGCCATCGCAGGGCAGGGGCGCGCCGACCTGCTTCAGGTTCAGCCGCGGCCCGGTCGCAGCGCCCAGGGCCTGCAGCCGCCGCTCGGTCTCGCCGTCCTGGGGCAGGACGAGGTCGAAGGCCTTGAGCAGGGCGCGGGCGGCGCCGGGCGCGCGTCGCGTCCACCCCTCGGCGCTCTTCTGGGTCATGCGGGCCGAGATGAGGGCGAGGCGGACGTCCCGGTGCGCGGCCGCGCAGATCAGGTTGGGCCAGAGTTCGCTCTCCACCAGGACCGCGAGGCCGGGCCGCCAGTGGTCGAGGAAGCGGGCCATGGCGCGGGGGCCGTCCACCGGCGCGTACTGGTGGATCACACCCTCTGGCAGTCGGCGCGCCAGGAGTTCGGCGGAGGTCCGCGTGCCGGAGGTGACCAGCAGAGTCAGGTCCGGACGCCGCGCGTGCAGGGCCTCGACCAGGGGCAGGAGCGAGACGCTTTCGCCGACGCTGACGCCGTGCAGCCAGGCCAGCCCGCCCTTGGGCCGCGCGACGCTGGCCCGCCCCAGCCGTTCGGCCAGACGGGCCGGGTCCTCCTTGCCGCGGCGCGCGCGGGCGCGCAGCAGGGCCGGGGCGAAGGGCTCCAGGGCGCCCAGCGCCAGGCGGTAGGCCGACAGGCCCGGCGAACGGGGCCTGGCCCTCACACCACCTCGGCGGGCGACAGGCGGCAGTGGGCGGCGTCGCCCGTCTCGACCTGCAGGGTGGCGTGGCCGATGTCGAAGCGGTGGTGCAACCCCTCGCACACGGCGTGCAGGAAGGCGTCCGGGTCGCCGTTGACGGGCCGCGTCAGGTGGGCGGTCAGCGCCGTCTCGGTGGTGCTCATGGCCCAGATGTGCAGGTCGTGCACATCCGTGACGCCGGGGCGTTCGCCCAGCCAGGCGCGCACGGCCTCCACGTCGACGCCCCGCGGCGCGGCGTCCAGCGCCAGGTCCATGGAATCGCGCAGCAGGCCCCAGGTCCCCAGCAGGCTCACGGCCACGCTCAGCAGGCTGAGCGCGGGGTCGAGCCAGCGCCGGCCGGTGCGCGCGCTCCCGCCCGCCCCGATCGCCCCGGCCCGCGAGCCGGCGGCGTCGGCGGCCATGTGCAGGAAGGCGCCGCGGACGTTCAGGTCCGACTTGCTGCCGCCCATGAACATCAGGGCCGTGGCCGTGTTGATGACGACGCCGATGGCCGCCACGGCCATGACCGGCGCGGCCGCCACCTCGGCGGGATCCATGATCCGGCGCACCGCCTCGGAGACGATGGCGCCGACCGCCACCAGCAGCAGGATGGCGTTGGCCAGGGAGGCGAGGATGGTGGCCTTGCGCAGGCCATAGGTCCGGCGGCCGGCGGGCCTCCGCTTGGCGAGCGCGGCGGCGCCCCAGGCCAGCAGCAGGCTCATCACGTCCGACAGGTTGTGGCCGGCGTCGGCCAGCAGGGCGAGCGATCCGAACCAGAGGCCTGCGGCCACCTCGGCGGCGACGAAGCCGGTGTTCAGCGCCACCCCGACGGCGAAGGCGCGGCCGAAGTCCTTCGGCGCATGGTGATGATGCCCGCCCAGGCCGTGGGAGTGGCCATGGTCATGCCCATGCCCGTGCCCGTGGTCATGCCCGTGGTGATGGCCGGAGTGGTCGTGCGCCATGGGGCCTATGTCTCACTCCGCGGCGCTTGGGGCAACGGCGCGCGGGCCACCTCTTGCTCGGCCTGGCGGGTGATGGCCGAAAGCCGGGCGGACCAGTCGGCGCAGAGGGCGGCGATCTCGGCCTCGCCGGCCTCCGCCGGCACGCTCAGCGGCCCCTCCCACACCACGGCGCCGCGGCCGAAGGGAGCGGCCAGCATGACCCTGTCCCAGGTGTCGAGCTGCAGGGCCGGCGCGGCGGCGATGCCCATCAGATAGACCGGGACCTTCGCGCGCCTGGCGATCTGCAGGGAGCCGGCGGCGATCACCTCGTTGGGCCCCCGCGGCCCGTCCGGCGTGATGACCAGCGCGCCGCCCTGGCCGACCCAGGTCATGGCCTCGCGGAAGCCGGCGACGGCGGCCCGGGCCTTGGCGGAGTCACCCTTCTTGGCCGAGGACATGCGGATGGCGGGAAAGCCCGCATGGGCCAGCGCCTGGGCGATGAACTCTCCGTCGGCCGAGGGCGAGATCAGCGCGCGGGTTCCCTTGCGCCACCACTGCGGCGCCACCGACAGGCAGAGCGGGATGCGGCCGTGCCAGAAGAGGGCCAGCGCGCCGGAGTCCCCGGCCAGGACCGGCTCGACACAGTCCACATTGATGTGGCGCCAGCGCACCGTGCGCAGGACGAGCTTCAGATAGGCGGCGAGAATCCAGCCGAGCACGGCCTGGACGCCGGGATTGCGCAGCAGGCCCTTCAAGCCGCGCTCTCCGTCTCCAGGTCCTGGCTCTTGGCCAGGCGGGCATAGAGGCCGCCGGCCTTGACCAGGCTGGCGTGATCGCCGGCCTCCACCACCTGGCCCTTGTCGATGACATAGATGCGGTCGGCGCCGCGCACGGTCGACAGGCGGTGGGCGATCAGCATGGTCGTCCGTCCCGCCATCAGCCGGTTCAGCGCCGCCTGCACCTGGGCCTCGCTCTCGGTGTCCAGCGCGCTGGTGGCCTCGTCCAGCAGCAGGATGGGCGCATCCTTCAGGAAGGCGCGGGCGATGGCGATCCGCTGGCGCTGGCCGCCCGACAGCCGCGCGCCCGCCTCGCCCACCACGGTGCGATAGCCCTCGGGCAGGGCCTCGATGAAGTCGTGGGCCGCGGCGGCCTTGGCGGCGGCCTCGATCTCGTCGTCGGTAGCGTCGGGCCGGGCATAGGCGATGTTGGCCCGGATGGTGTCGTCGAACAGGAAGGGCTCCTGCGTCACCAGGGCGATCTGGTCGCGCAGGGAAGCCATTGTCAGGTCGCGCACGTCGGCGCCGTCCAGGGTCACCCGCCCGCCGGTCACGTCATAGAAGCGCGGGATCAGGTTCAGGATGGTGCTCTTGCCGCCGCCGGAGGGGCCGACGAGGGCGATGCTCTCGCCCCGTTCGGCGCGCAGGCTGACCCCGTTCAGGGCCGGCGCGCCCTCGCCGTAAGCGAAGGCCACGTCCTCGAAGGCGATGGCGCCCTGGCTGTCGGCGATCGCGCGGGCGCTCGGCGCATCGCGCACCTCGGGCTCCACGTCGAGCGCGGCGAACAGGCGGCGCGCCCCGGCCAGGCCCTCGGCAAAGACGGTCTGCAGATTGGCGAGCTGGCGCAGTGACTGGGAGGCGACGCCCAGCGCGCCGATGAAGGCCACGAAGGCGCCGACATTCATGGCCCCGGTCCCGGCGCGCCAGCCGGCATAGGCCATGACGGCGGCCACGATCAGGGTCATGAGCGTCTCGGTGGCGGGCGCCGCGGCGGCGCGCGCATTGGCGCCCTTCACCAGATGGCTCTGCCGGCGGGCGACCACTTGGCCGACGCGGGCCTCCTCGTGGGCCTCGCGGTTCTCGATCTTCACCACCCGGACCCCGTCCAGGCTCTCCATGATGGCGGTGGAGAGCGCCGAGGTCTCGGCCATGGCGCCCTTGGCCGCCTTGGTCGTCTTCTTGGAGAAGCGCCGCATGATGCTGCTGGCCGCCGGCGCCGCCAGCAGGATGGCCAGGGTCAGCACCAGGTCGTTGGAGATCATCACCGTGATGGCGCCGATCACCGTCAGGAAGTGCTGGGTGTAGTTGACCAGGCCCGAGGTCGCCGCCTCGCGGATCAGGTTGGCGTCATAGAGCACCGAGGCGACATGCGTCCCCGAATGCTGGCTGCGCAGGCGGGCGAGGTCGGCGCGCACCAGCCGGCCGAAGAGCTGCACCTGCACATCGCCCACCACGCCGTTGCCGATGCGGTTGACCAGCGAGGCCTGGGTGATCTGGGCGATCCCGCGCAGCACGGCGTAGCCTGCGATGGCGAGCGGAATGGACCACAGCGCGCCGGGCTTCTGCACCACCAGCAGGTCGTTGATCGCCGGCTCCAGGATCTGGACCAGCTTGGCGCTGCAGAAGGCGACGACCACGGCGGCGACCAGGGCGACCGCAAAGCCCTTCCAGCGCGGCTTCAGATAGACCTGGGCGATCCGGCCGATCAGCACGCGCACGGGCGTGTCCGGGGCGTCGATGGGGGCCGCAGTGCTCATGGTCCTGGGGTCGTCCGTCAGGGGGCGCAAGTCAAGGCCGGCGCGGCCATGGGGTGCGGCCAACCGTCTGGAAGGCTTCCGTTTTGCAGGCTCACCCCCTAGTTAGGCGCAAAGTTTCGGGAGCCCGACTTGGCTGGATTCGACCTGAGCACCCCGGAAGGCCGCAAGCGCGCCCGGCGGGACTACATGTGGAACGACCACGCCTTCCTGCGCCTGCGCTTCCAGAACGCGCACTGGATCAGCGACGAACTGGTGCGCACCAACCAGCCCTCGCCCGAGCAGCTCGCGGGCTGGAAGGCGAAGGGCATCAAGACGATCATCAACCTGCGCGGCGGGTTCGACGGCAGTTTCCACGTGCTGGAGAAGGAGGCCTGCGAGCGGCTGGGCCTGACGCTGGTGGACTTCACCATCACCTCGCGCGAGGTGCCGAGCCGCGCCCGCGTCCTGGGCGCCCGCGATCTCTTCCAGACCATCGAGTACCCGGCCCTGATGCACTGCAAGTCCGGCGCGGACCGGGCGGGCAGCATGAGCGTCTTCTACATGCACTTCCGCAAGGGCAAGCCGATCCGCGAGGCCATGGACCAGCTGCACCTGCGCTACCTGCATGTGAAGGCCGGCAAGACCGGCGTGCTGGACTACACCTTCGAACGCTACCTGGCTGAGGGTGAGCCCGCGGGCCTCTCCTTCATCGAATGGGTCGAAAGCCCCGCCTACGACCCCGACGCCATCAAGGCCGACTTCCGCGCCCAGTGGTGGGGCAACATGCTGACCGAGCGGTGGCTGAAGCGGGAGTAGAGGCTACTTTCCGCCAGGAGCCCAGCCGACGGGCGAGGCGCTAGGAGGGCGGCGTCCAGGGGTTGGCGCGTTTCCAGGCGTTCAGCCGGAGGACCGCCAGACCGATCAGGGCGAAGGAGACCCCGAAGTAAAGGATCACCCCGATCAGGAACGGACCCACCGAGCCGCTCAGCTTGCCGCCAAACAGGCTGAGAGACATGACGAAGGCGAGCATCAGCGCGAACAAGGCCCCCATGAGCGCGGCGAAGCCGGACTGCTGATAGGCCTGGCCTTCCCAGGTTCTCCATGAACTCAGGTTCGTCGGGTTCTTCAAAGCTCGCATGTCTTGCATGGGCGTGCTCCGGATTTCTGTCGGAAGGTAACACGCCTTTTGCGCCTTTGTCGCGAGTCCTTGGTTCGGCTTACCCACCGCGTCATGCTCCACATTCGTGGCGAGCATCCCTGTCGAGGGCAGGCGCGAGTTGCGAGGGATTCCCGGGACAAGGCCGGGAATGACGATGATGGGGGGCGACCACCCACGGGCTCCCCCGTGTGCGAGCGATCAGTACCACTACACTAGCGCCCGAGATTCTAGTCGGCGTGTTGTCGTCCGAGCGTGGGGACAGATAGCACTCTGAGCGCACGATCTGGTCGGTACACCAGCCAGAACGTCATCGTGCCCACAATCGCCGACGTGAAGATGTAGACCTGTCCTACGAAGCCAAACTCTGTCCACAGTCAGAGAGCTGCACTGATACAGAGCGAAGTTATCAAGTAAGGCGTGAGCCCGACGGCGCCGGCCCTAGCCAGCCCAAAGTGTGCGGCTAACCCCGGCAGCAAACCCAGCACGAGATGATAGATCGTGAGGAGCCCCACGAAGCGCCACGTGCCGGTTGGGCCCAAGAGGCCGGTTGGATCCTGTGACAGCGCAGCACTCGCGGCGAGCACGACAACGCCAGACGCGAGTCCGGCCACAAGCGCCGCGGCTGACGCCAAGCTCAACCTAATGAGCGCGGATAACGAGAGGCTCTTCACAGCCCAACCTTGAACCTACCCTGCCAACGCCGCAATTGGTCTGACCTGATTGTCTCTGAACCTGGGACGCTCACCTGAGGCGGAATCTGAACTCCAACAGCCCTCATGCCCGGGGCTCGTCCCGGGCATCCCTGTCGAGGACAGGCGCGAGCGTCGCGAGGGATTCCCGGCACAAGGCTGGGAATGACGACGTGGGAGAGAGGCTTCGACCTAGCCGCCCACCCCCTCGTGCGAACGCGCCATCGCCCGCTTGTACGCCTCGCGCCCGGTGGTGCGGGCGAGGTAGGCCTGCTGGGCGTCGGTGAGGGTGAGGCCGCAGTTCCGCTGGCCGAGGTTGAGCGCGTAGGTCACCGAGATGTCGGCGGCGGTGAAGGTCTCGCCCGCGAGATAGGGCGAATTCGCCAGCCGCGCCTCGACCAGCCCCAGCCGCTTCAGGAACGCCTGCAGGCACCACTGGGCGCCCCAGTTCTCGCGCTCGGCCTCCGGCGCGATGAAGCGGCTGACGACGACGGGCATCATCAGGGTCGCCAGGCCCGCCTCGCCGAGGTGCAGGAACTGCTGGTAGGCGGCAAAGGCCGGGTCGCTCGCCGCCGGCGCCAGGGGCGTGGGTCCATAGCGGGCCATCAGGTATTCCATGATGGCGATGGACTCGACCATCACCACCTCGCCGTCCTGCAGGGCCGGGATGTAGTTGGCCGGGTTGACCGCCAGGAAGGCGGGGTCCTGCTCGGGCGCCAGCATGTCCACCTGCGCCACGCGATAGGGCAGGCCCATCTCCTCCAGCAGCCACACGACCCGGATCGATCGCGAGGTCTGCCCGCCCCAGACGGTGATCATGCGCGGGGTCCTCTCTGGCGCCGGATGGTCGCGAGCCTATAGCGCCTGAATCGGCGAGCCTAGGTGGAGCCTGCGGGCAGGCGCGCCCTGCGCTCAGCGCGCCTCCGTTTCTTCGCCTCCGGCCCCGCTGACACGGCCACGAAGCGCCAGCTAAGGTGGGCGTATGTGCAACTCGACCCGCCGTCCCTGGAGTTCCTGCTCGTACGGGGCCGGTCGCTTCAAGACCGTGATGCGTTCGAGCGCTTCTCCTGTGACGCTGCCGCCCCTGTCGGAAGGAAACGGGCTCGGCCTGCGCCCGCAGACTGGCTTCGCAGAAACGTCAGCGGGTTAAGGCGAAAATGAAAGTCGTTAGGCCGCCATCCGATCAAGAGACAGACCCTCATCGTGCAGAGTTCGAAGGCATATTGAATCTCAGAGATATAGATGAAGAGGTCAGATGCTCTCTTGTGTCGAAACTTGCAGAACGTGGGTCTATATTGGCGATGATATTTATGGGCGATCGACTGGCGATGCAGCGTGAAGATCATCTCGATCTGCGGCCAGCGAAAGAATGGTACGAGCGAGCTGCAGAGAAGGGTTCTCTCCTTGCTCGGAATAATTTGGGAATCATAACGAAATTGTGCGGAGATATTCCGCTCGCAATTCAGACTTTCGAAAAAGTTGCTAGACTCAATTACGCTCCGGCAATGTACAATCTCGGCCTCGCCTATGCATACGGTGAATTAGTCCCAAAGGATTTGAATAGGTCTAGAGATCTTCTCAATTCGGCGGCCGAGCTCGGTTATCTCTCGGCAGAGCGAGAGCTGAGAATGCTTGAGCTTAGAGGCGTCTTCGGCATTGCTGCACGGTTTCGAGCGCTTCCCAGGATTTGGCCGTTGATGTCGAAGCTTGCCGCCGCGAAGGCGCGGGGCGCGTGGCCGGAGAAAACGGGAGACTGGTAGCGGGTGCGCTTAAGTCAGGGTTCAGTCGGGCCGCATCCCCCTCTCGGGTAAACGCGTGAGCCGCTCGGTTCCGACCCACCCCGAAGTTACCGCACCCGTTCCTTCTCCTTCTCCTTCGGCGCGGAGACCTTCTGGGGCTTGGCCTGGGCCTTGGGCTTGGGCAGGAGGCGGAAGCGAGACTGGCACCAGGCGAAGTCGACGCCGACGTCGATGAGGGCGTCGGAGCGGCCGCAGGGGCAGTCGTAGTCCAGGATGCCGAGCACGCGGTAGGTCTCGCCGGCCTTAAGCGGCACCGGCCGTCCGGTGGCGTGGTTGGGCGCGGCGTTGACACAGAGAACCAGGTCGCCAGGGCCGATCGCGTCGCTCATCGGGTGTCTCCCTTTGGTTGGCGGAAGTTTAGACGCTGGGGGTGTTGGGGCAAAGGCCGCAGCCCCCTCCGGCCCTCCGGGCCACCTCCCCCTGAGGGGGAGGATCTGCTCGGCGGCGGCGGAAAGCTCCGAAAAGATGCTCCCCCTCTGGGGGAGCTGGCGCGAAGCGCCTGAGGGGGAAGCAACCACCAGCGCACAAAGATCACGAAGGCTCAGTGCGCACGGCTTCTTTGTGTCCTTCGTGTCCTTCGTGGTGAAATCCTGTCCCGCTGGCGCGCCGCCCAGCCTACCGGCTCGCCGCCGAGGAGATCGGGTCGGGCAGGCCCAGGATGCGCTTGGCGATGATGTTGTTCTGCACCTCCTGCGAGCCGCCGGCGATGGTGCCGGCCTTCGAACTCCCGAGCAGGCGGGTGGCCGCCAGCTCGTCTTCGGTGAAGGGTGCGCCCTCCCAGCCCAGGCCCCGCCAGCCCATGATCTCGACGGCCAGCTCCGCCCCGTCGCGGCGCAGGAAGGAGCCGGCGTTCTTCATGATAGAAGTGGCCGCCGAGGGGCCGCTGTTGGACTTCGATTCCAGGGCCGCGCGCTCGGCGGTCTGCTGGAAGGCCTTCAGGTCCATCTCGTAGTAGATGATCCGATGGCGCCGGTCCGGATCGGCGATCCGGCCCTTCTCGTCCTCGCCCACAAAGTCCT
>CAYQPL010000013.1:0-5400 GCA_964419395.1 uncultured Phenylobacterium sp.
GTTGGAGGTGTCGACCACGATGACCCGGCGGCCGGCCTCGTCGGCCAGGACGCGGCTGGCGGCGGTGGACTGTTCGACCATGGCCGCGTTCTGCTGGGTGACGTGGTCCATCTCGTTGACCGCCGTATTGACCTGGGCGAGGCCGAGGGCCTCCTCCTTGGCCGAGGCGGCGATCTCGGAGACGAGGCCGTTGATCTCCGTCACCTGGGTGACGATGCGCTCCAGCGCCTTGCCGGTCTCGCCGACCAGGCCGCCGCCCTGGCTGACCTGCTCGGTCGAGGCGCTGATCAGGGCCTTGATCTCCTTGGCGGCTTCGGCCGAGCGCTGGGCCAGGGCCCGGACTTCCGAAGCGACCACGGCGAAGCCCTTGCCGGCCTCGCCGGCCCGGGCGGCCTCGACGCCGGCGTTCAGGGCCAGCAGGTTGGTCTGGAACGCGATCTCGTCGATCACCCCGATGATCTGGCCGATCTGGGCCGAGGACTGCTCGATCTGGCCCATGGCGGCGACCGCGCGGCGGACGACCTCGCCGGAGCGTTCGGCGTCGGCGCGGGCCGAGGTGACCGCCTCGCGGCCCTGGTCGGCGCCGGTCGAGGTCTTCTGGACCGTGGCGGTGATCTCGTCGAGGGCGGCGGCGGTCTCCTCCAGGGTGGCGGCCTGATGCTCGGTGCGGCGCGACAGGTCGTCGGCGCTGGTCGAGATCTCGGTGGCCCCGGAGGTGATCGAGCTGGTCGTCGAGGCGATGGCGCCCATCACCTCTTCCAGCTTGGCGACGGCGGCGTTGAAGTCGTCGCGCAGCTTCTGATAGTCGCCCGGGAAGCTGGTCTCGAGACGGTAGGTCAGGTCGCCGTCGGCCAGGGCGTCCAGGGCCTCGGCGAGCGAGCCGACGACGCTGGCCTGCTCCTCGGCCACCGCGGCGGCGGCTTCGGCGCTCTGACGACGGGTCTCCTCGGCCGTGGCGCGGGCGGCCTCCTGCTCTTCGCGCAGGCGCTCCATCTGGATCTGGTTGTCGCGGAAGACGGTGAGCGAGCGGACGATGGCGCCCAGCTCGTCGCCGCGTTTCAGCGCGTCGAGGTTCACCTCGTTGTCGCCGCGGGCCAGGCGCTCGGTGGCGCCGGCGATGCTCTGCACCGCCCGGCGGGTGGTCAGCACCGACAGCAGGGCGATGGCGCCGGCGGCCAGCAGGGTGATCAGCACCGCGCCGATGGTGATGTTGCGGGCCAGGTCCGCCGTGGCCTCGCTGGCCGCGGCGCGCGCGTCGGTCTGGGCCTGGGTGTCCTGCACGATGGTGCGCAGGTTGGCCGTCATGGCGCTGTACTGTTCCTCGAAGGGCGCGGCGAAGCTGGCGGCGGTGCCGAAGTCGACGCTGATCATGGCCGCGATCACGTCGAGGGCGTCGCGCGTCTCCTTCAGGTCCTTGATCAGCTGGTCGAACTTGGCGTGCTGGCTGGCCGGAGCGGCCGCCTTGGCCTTGGCGACGTCGGCGGAGATGGCGTCGATCTCGGCGAGCATCTCCTGCGCCTGGGAGTCGATCTTATCCACCTCGATGGCCGCCGCCTGGTGCGTCAGCAGGAAGTAGAGCTGGCCGTGGACGTCGTTGATGCGTTCGGAGATCCGCTGGATCCGCAGGCTGTTGGGCATGTCGGTGTTGACCACCTGCTGCAACGCCTGGGTCTGCGTGCTCTGCATGTAGATGGTCCCGGCCGCCAGGGCCGCGAGCATGACGAGCGCGAAGGCCGGCGCGACGCCGATCTTCACGATCAATGGAAGGTCTACGAGCCGAAACCGCATCCGCGCCAATCCCCCTGGTCACAAACCTGTTCGTCTTCAGGCCGCGCCAAGATGAACGGCAGGATGCTAACGTATTCTCACCAGGGGTTGCGTTTGCGACTCCGCGCCGCAAGACGCCGCGCCGCTCCTTCGGCGGCCGCCGCCTCATCCCCTTGATTCATAAAGAGGGGAAGGGCGCGATTCAGGTGTCCAGGATGGTTTATTTGCGTTGACCAAGCTTTTCTTGGACGCATTAGACAATTTTAACCTGAATCCCCGATGGTCTCCTCACTTCCGTTCTAGAAGGAGTGGGTAGGTGAAAAAGATCATCGCAATGGGTGGGGGCATCTTCGTGAGCCTCGTCCTGGCCAACGCAACCGCCGCGGCCTCGTTTGAAGAAAGCATGGCGCGTTGCCTCAGCAAGCACGCAAATACGCGTGACGCGGCGACCGTGATGCTGGAATGCACGGCCGACGGCGGCAAGCTGTCGGGCTGCAAGGTCCTGCAGGACAGCGCCGAGGGCAAGGGCTTCGACAAGGCCGCGCTCTGCGTCGCCGAAGCCCTGCCGATGGGCTCCAAGACCGGTCAGGTCAAGGTGCCGATGCGGTTCCCGGGCAGCTGAGCCGACAGGCCCAGCCCAAGAGAATTCGTATTCTTGCGATCTGACGCCTCCGCGGTCCGCCGCGGGGGCGTTTTCGTGCGCGGTCAGCCGCCGAGACGGCTCATCAGGGCCTGGGCCGCCGCCGGCGCGCGGACCTTGCCCTCGCTGATGAAGAAGGCGAACACCTCCCGCGGCGTCCCGCCGGCGCCCGCCGGCTGGATCATCGGCAGGTCGCCGGGCCGTTCGCCCCTGGCGTAGGCCTGCAGGCGCCCGGCCCAGGCGTCGAGCGCCGCCGGCTCGTAGCCGGTCTCGATCTCGTCGGCGCCGGCCATCAGCCGCGCATAGACGAAGTCGGCCGTCGGGTCGGCGATCATCGGGAATTCGGCGTGCTCGGTCAGGCAGACCGCCACGTTGCGCGCCCGGCACAGGTCGAGGAAGGCCGGATCGCGGAAGCTTTCGTGTCGGACCTCCACGGCGTGGCGCAGCGGCCGGCCGTCGAGATCGTCGGGCAGGAGGTCGAGGAAGGCCTCGAAGTCGGCGGCGGCGAACTTCTTGGTGGCCATGAACTGCCACAGGATCGGCCCCAGCCGGTCGCCCAGTTCGGCGATCCCCTGGCCCAGGAACCGGCCGATCGACTCGCCGGCCTCGGCCAGCACCTTGCGGTTGGTGCAGAAGCGCGACGCCTTGAGCGTGAAGACGAAGCCCTCCGGCGTCGCCGCCTTCCACTTGGCGAAGCTCTCCGGCTTCTGGCTGGAATAGTAGGTGGAGTTGATCTCGATGACCGGAAGGTGCTGCGCCGCATAGGCCAGCTCGTCGGCCTGCCGCAGCCCCTTCGGATAGAAGACGCCGCGCCAGGGTTCGAAGGTCCAGCCCCCGATTCCGGCGCGCACCGTCCCGGTCATGAGACTCTCCTAGTTGCGGGCCGCGGCGCTGGCGTCGCGGGCGGCCTTGAACTCGGACCCCGCCTTCCATTCCGGCCAGGTCTCGGCGTTCGCCAGTTCCTGCCCCAGGGCGTACAGCAGCCGCCCGTCCTGCGCCATGCCCTCGAGGTTCCAGTCGGGGCCGTACTCGTCGGCCGGCTGGTGGTAGCGGTCGGCGGTATAGGCCTTGGACCAGGCCTCGCCCGCCGGCACGCCCCCGTCGGCGAGGTCGTCGCCCGAGCGGTAGGAGATCGACGGCACGCCCATCTTCACGAACGGGAAGTGGTCGGAGCGGAAGAAGCCGCCGGCCTCGGGCCGCGGATCGGGGGCGAAGGCGCGGCCAAGACCGGCGCCCTGGGCGATCAGCATGTCCTGAAGGTCCGAGGCGGCGTCGCCGGCGGCCGAGAAGTTCTTCGCCGGGCCGGCGGAGGAGGGCGCGTCCAGGTTCAGGACCGCGACCGTCTTCTCCAGCGGGTAGATGGGGTTGGCGGCATAGTATTCCGAGCCCAGCAGGCCCTTCTCCTCGGCGGTGACGATCAGGAAGTCGACGCTGCGGGCCGGGGGCTCGCCCTGGGCGAAGGCCTTGGCGATCTCCAGCACCGTCGCCACGCCGGCGGCGTTGTCGAGGGCGCCGTTATAGATCGTGTCACCCTTCGCATCCGGCTGGCCGACCCCCAGATGGTCCCAGTGCGAGGTGTAGAGGATGCGCTCGTCCGGACGCTCGGTCCCGGTCACCTCGGCGACCACGTTCTTGCTGACCACCTGGCGGGCGTCGACGTCGAAGGCGGTGGAGAAGGTGACGCCCTCCAGCACCCTGGGCTGGAAGGCGCGGGTCTGCGCGTCCTTCTTCAGAGCCTCGAAATCCAGACCCGCACGCTTGAGGAGGTCCACGGCGACCTCGCGCTGCACCCAGCCCTCCAGCGGCGCGTGCGCCTTGGTGGGGTCGGCGCGGACGATGTCGAAGATCTCGTTGGTGTTGGAGTTCTTGACCGTGGCCCAGCCGTAGGAGGCCGGCGCCGTCTCGTGGATGACCAGGAAGCCGGCCGCGCCCTGGCGGGCGGCCTCCTCGTACTTGTAGGTCCAGCGGCCGTAATAGGTCATGGCCTTGCCGCCGAAATCGCCCTCGCCCCTCTCGTAGTCGGGGTCGTTGACGAGGACCAGGACCACCTTGCCCTTCAGGTCCATGCCCTTGAAATCGTTCCAGTCGCGTTCGGGCGCGACGACGCCGTAGCCGCCGAAGACCACCGGCGCGTCCTTGATCTCCACGCGCTTCTGGCCGGTGGCCGCCGCCCGGATGGCGATGTCCTCGCCCTGATCGAGGGTCAGCGTCTCGCCGCCGGCCTTGACGGTCGTCTTCACCGGACCGTCGATCTCGAAGCGGGCCAGGGGCACGTCCTGGGTCCAGGCGCGCTGGCCGTCCTTCAGGTCGCCGGCCGGCTTCAGGCCGGCGGCCTTGAACTGTTCGATCAGGTAGCCGACGGTCTTCGCCTCCGCCGGGGTGGCCGGAGCGCGGCCTTCGAAGGCGTCCGAGGCCAGGATCTCGATGTGCTTGCCGATGTCGTCGCCGGAAATGGACTGGGCGAGGGCCGGCGTGGAAGCCAGGGCGACGGTGGCGGCCGCCGCGAGAAGGAGCGTCTTCATCGGAACTCTGCAGACAGGTGTTGGGGTGGCCGCGACCCTAATGCGTGCGCCGCCGCCGCGCCACCTGGGATGTAACACCCGTGACATCCCGCCTTGGGAATTTATCGTTTCTGCAATCGGCGGGTCGCGAACCTGTGATCTGCAGGCCACCCCCGGCCCCGGATCGCCACCACCGTTCTATGATGCCGTGCGATTCGCGGCAGAGGCACCTAGAAGACCGCATGCGCTTCCTCTCCACCTCCGCTCTTCTGACGTGCCTGGCGCTCGCCGCATGCGCCTCGCCGCGCGAGCCGGTGACGAACCTGCCCGCCGCCTATCAGGCGCCGCCCGGCGCGGGCCTTGACGAAGCCCTTCTGGACGAGTGGTGGCTGGCCTTCGAGGATCCCCAGCTCACCGCCCTGGTGGAGCAGGCCCTGGTGCTCAGCCCCGACGCGCGCAAGTGCGCGGACGCGCTCGCTTGTGTTGGCCTTT
>CAYQPL010000013.1:5410-34140 GCA_964419395.1 uncultured Phenylobacterium sp.
GAGGCGCGCGCCACGGCCGCCTCGGCGCTCACCGCCTTCCTCCCCCAGGGCCAGCTGCCCGGTTCGGCGCGGCGCACCGAGACCGAGCAGGTCGAGGGCCAGGAGATCAACATCCCCGGCTTCTCCACCTCCGGCGAGAGCGAGAGCTATCAGGCCAACTTCAATGTCAGCTGGGAACTCGACCTCTTCGGTCGCTTCTTCGCCGCCCGGCGCGCCGCCAGCGGCGATTCCGCAGCGGCCCGGTTCGCCTACGAAGGCGCGCGGGCCAGCCTGGCGGCCAATGTCGCCGACGCCTACTTCCAGGCCCGCGGCCTGGCCATCCAGCTGGCCGATGCGCGCGAGACGGTGCGGATCCAGGAGGCCCTGACCGGGATCTCCGACCGCCGGGTGGAGCTCGGCCTGGCGGCCCGTTCGGACTCCGACCGCATCGCCGGCGACCTGGCCCAGGCCCGCGCCCAGGTCGCCAACCTGGAAGCCCAACTGCAGGCCCAGCAGCGCATCCTGCTCGTCCTGGTGGGCCGTGGCGTCGATCCGGTGCAGAGCGTCGACATCGCCGCCGCGCCCGGCCTTGTCCCGCCGGTCCCGGCCTCCCTGCCCGGCGAGCTCTTGGCCCGGCGCCCGGACGTGCGCGAGGCCGAGGCGCGCATCCGCTCGGCGGCGGGCCGGCTGACCTACGCCCAGCTCGCCTTCTTCCCGACCTTCACCCTGACGCCGGGGCTGGGCATCTCGAAGCAGGAACAGCCCGGCTATTCCGCGACGACGCAGAACTGGAGCATCGGCGCCAACGTCTCCCAGCCGGTGCTCAACATCCCGCAGCTGCTCCTGGACCTGCGCGCCCAGAATGCGCGCGCCGAGCAGGCGGTGATCAACTACGAGCGGGTGGTTCAGACGGCTTACGGCGAGGCCGAGAACGCGCTCGTCCAGCTGGCCGCCGACCGCCGCCGCGTCGATCTGCTGACCGCGGGGGAGGCGCGCGCCGAGCGCGCCTACGAGGCCGGCCGCGTCGGCTACGGCGCCGGCGTCACCGATCTTCAGACCGCGCTCTCGGCCGAGCAGTCGTGGCGGGCGGTCCGCAGCCAGCTGACCGCCGCCCAGGTCCAGGCGCAACGCCGGGCCGTCCAGGCCTACAAGGCGCTCGGCGGCGGCTGGTCCGCCGACGACGTCTCCGATTCCACTTCGGCCCGCTGAGGGGCGTGCATGACCCGACTGATCCGATCCTCCTCCGTCTCGCGCAAGCTGCTGCTGCTGGCGACCATCTCCGCCCTCGGCGGCCTCGCGGCGTGCGGTGACAAGCCCGAGGCGGAGACCGCCGAACAGCGGGCGCGGTCCGTGACCGTCGTTCCTGTGGCGACGCGGCCGATCTCCGGCGCGGTCACCGCCTCGGGCCCGCTCGTCCCGCGGGAAGAGGCCGCCGTGACCCCCGAGGTCACCGGCTACCGCGTGGCCCAGGTGCTGGTGGAGCCCGGCGCCTATGTCCGCCGCGGCCAGACCCTGGCGCGTCTCGACGGCGCCCTGCTTCAGGCCCAGATCGAACAGCAGGAGGCCGCACTGGCCCAGGCCCGCGCCCAGGCGGCGCAAGCCGAGGCCCAGGCGGCCCGCGTCGAGGGCCTCGAAGGCCAGGGCGTGCTGTCGGACGAGCAGATCGAGCAGCGCCGCTATCAGGCGCAGTCGGCCCGCGCGGCCGCCGAGGCCCAGGCCGCCGGGCTTAAGGACCTGCGTACGCGCCAGTCGAAGCTGAACGTCAGCGCCCCGGTCTCGGGCCTCGTCCTCGCCCGTAACGTCCGGCCGGGCGACCTGGCCGCCGGGGCCGGCGAGCCCTGGTTCGTCATCGCCCGCGACGGGCTGATCGAACTGGAGGCCGAACTGTCGGAGTCCGACCTGGCCGCGGTCCGCGCCGGCCAGCCCGTCCGCGTGGACCTGCAGAACGGCGACTCCGTTCAGGGCACGGTGCGTCTCGTCAGCCCTCAGGTCGATCCGCAGACGCGCCTCGGCACGGTCTGGGTGCGCCTGCCGCAACGGCCCGACATCCGCGCCGGCGGCTTCGCCAGCGCCGCCTTCACCGCCGCCGGCGAGGAGAGCGTGACCGTGCCGGAAACCGCCATCCGCTACGACGGCGACGGGGCCAGCGTGATGGTGGTGGGGCCGGACAACAAGGTCGACCGCGTGCCGGTGACGACGGGCGCGCGGGGCGGCGGTCTGGTGGAGTTGCAGAAGGGCCCGCCCGCCGGCGCGCTGGTGATCGAGAGCGCCTCGGCCTTCCTGCTCGAGGGCGACGTCGTGCGGCCCGTTCGCAAGGGCTCCGCCGCGGCCGCGCCCGCCGCCAAGGCGCCGTCGGCGAAGTCCGAGACGTCCAAATGAGCGATGAACGCCATATGGGCATATCCCGCTGGGCGATCCGGAACCCCGTTCCGGTCGTCGTGCTGTTCATCGCCCTGACGGTCGCGGGGCTGATCTCCTACGGCAATCTGCCGGTGAAGCTCTTCCCGAACGTGCAGTATCCGGGCGTGTCGGTGACGGTCACGCAGAGCGGGGCCGCGCCCTCGGAGATCGAAACCCAGATCACCCGCCCGGTGGAAGACGCGCTGGCTGGCATCCCGAACGTCAAGAACGTCCATTCGACCGTCAGCCAGGGCATGTCGACCACAATGGTCGAGTTCGAACTGGGCGAGGACCTGCAGAAGGCCACCGACGACGTCCGCTCTCGCATCGACCAGGCGCGCGCCATACTGCCGCGTGAGATCGACGAGCCCACCGTTCAACGGCTCGAACTCGAATCCCAACCCATCCTGACCTATGCGGTCCGGGCGCCGGGCATGTCCGACGCCGAACTCTCCTGGTTCGTCGAGGACACGCTCGTGCGGGCGCTTCAGTCCGAGGAGGGTGTCGCCCAGGTCGCGCGCGTGGGCGGCGTGACACGTGAGATCAACGTCATCCTGGACCCTGACCGCATGGCGGCCCGCGGTCTGACGGCGGCTCAGGTGAACAACGCTCTGCGGAGTTTCAGCGTCGACGTGCCCGGCGGCCGCGTCAGCATCGGCGGGCAGGAACAGAACCTCCGCGTTCTGGGCGCCGTCGAGACGGTCGACGCCCTTCGGGAGATCACCATTCCGACCGGCGGCGGGAGCTATGTCCGGCTGAACGATATCGCCGACATCGGCGATGGCTCCTCCGAAACGCGGGGCTTCGCACGCCTGAATGGCGAGCCCGTCGTGGGCTTCATGGTGATGAAGACCCGCGATTCCAGCGACGTGGCCGTCGAGGACGGTGTCCTGGAGGCGATCGAGGGGCTGGAGGCCCAGTATCCGGGGGTCACCTTCACCAAGATTTTCTCCTCGGTCGAAGAGACCCGCGTCAACTTCCGCGCCACCCTGCACGTGCTGCTGGAAGGCATGGTCCTGGCCGCCCTGGTGGTCTTCGTCTTCCTGCGGGACTGGCGCTCGACCCTGATCGCGGCGGTCGCCATGCCGCTGTCGCTGATCCCGACCTTCCTCGTCATGGACTGGCTGGGCTTTTCGCTCAACGTCGTGACCCTGCTCGGCCTCACCCTCGTCATCGGCATCCTGGTGGACGACGCCATCGTGGAGATCGAGAACATCGAGAAGCGCGTCGCCGCGGGCCTTCGCCCCTATCAGGCCTCGCTCGAGGGGGCTGACGCCATCGGCCTGGCCGTGGTGGCGACCACCTTCTCGATCGTCGTGGTGTTCACGCCGGTCTCGTTCATGGGCGGCATGGCCGGCCAGTTCTTCCGGGAATTCGGGCTCACCGTGTCCGTGGCGGTGCTCTTCTCCCTGCTGGTCGCACGCCTCCTGACGCCTCTGATGGCGGCCTACCTGCTGAAGCCCAACAGCCACGCAAAGGCGCGCAAGTCGTTCACTGGCCGCTATCGCCAGGCGCTGGAATGGGCGCTGGACCACAGGTTCCTCGCCTCCTTCGCCGGCGCGCTGATCTTTGCCTTGTCGGTGGCTGCGGCCTTCCTCCTGCCGCAGGGATTCCAGCCAGCCGGGGACCCCGACTACCTCTACGTCAGCGTTCAGGGTCCGCCCGGGGCGACGGTCGAAGACATGGAACGTGTTGTCCGCCAGATCGACGACGCTTTCGCCGATCGCCCGGAAGTCACCAACATCTTCGCTCAAATCGGTTCGACGTCGGGGGGACAGGGCCCCGGGTCGGTGGGGGGCGGTGGCGGCGGAGACCTCCGCAGCGGCACGGTGACGCTCCTGCTGTCGGAGGATCGCGAGCTTTCCGGAGACGAGATTCGGCGCGAAATGCGTGATGCGTTGCGCCGCATTCCAGATGCTCGCGTGACCTTCCTCGACTCGCAGGGGCAGGCCGGGCTGCAGGTCATCCTGACCAGCCAGGATCCGGAGAAGCTGCGCGCCGCGACCCTGGAACTCGAGCGCCAGATGCGCACGATCCCCGAGATCGCCGAGCCGCGTCCGTCGGTCCCTCCGACCGGACCAGAGCTCATCATCCGTCCACGAGACGCCGAGGCGGCGCGCCTGGGCGTTACGGCCGAGCAGATCGCGACGGTGGCCCGGGTCGCGACGGTCGGCGACATCGACGCCAATGTGGCCAAGCTCACCATCGGGGAGCGGCGGCTGCCCATCCGGCTGCGGCTGCCTGCTGGCGCCCGGGCCGATCTCGAGACGATCAAGAACCTGCGGATTCCCACCTCCACCGGCGGCGTGACGACTCTGGGGGCGGTCGCCGACGTGGAGTTCCAGGCCGGCCCTGCCCAGATCGACCGTCTGAACCGGCAGCGCCAGCAGACGATCCAGGCCGAGCTGAACGGTGTGGAACTCGGCGAGGCCTACGCCAAGGTCAAGGCGCTGCCGATCATGAAGGACCTGCCCGACGGGGTCACACCCGCAGAGACGGGTCAGCTCGAGGCGATGATCGAGCTGTTCAGCAACATGGGCGTGGCCATCGTCGCCGGCGTCTCCATGATCTTCGCGGTCCTGATCCTGCTGTTCCGAAGCTTCTTCAAGCCCATCGTCATTCTCTCGGCCCTGCCCCTGGCGGTGGGCGGCGCCATTATCGGCCTGCTGATGTTCCAGCTGTCGCTGTCTGTGCCGTCGATGATCGGCTTCCTGATGCTGCTCGGCCTGGCGGCGAAGAACTCGATCCTCCTGGTGGAGTACGCGATCGAGCGGGAGCGAGAGGGCATGCCGCAACGCGAGGCGCTGATCGAAGCCTGCCGCGAGCGGGCGCGGCCCATCGTGATGACCACGGTGGCCATGGCCGCCGGCATGCTGCCGACCGCCATGGCGCTGGAGAAGGGCGCGGAATTCCGTCAGCCGATGGCCGTGGCGGTGATCGGCGGCCTGATCACCTCGACCATCCTGTCGCTGGTGCTGGTGCCGGTGGTCTACGAATTCGTCGACGACTTCGAACAGTGGCTGAAGCCGAAGCTCGCCCGCCTGGTCACCCCGCGCGAAGCGCCGGGCGGGGCGACGCCGGAGGACCGCCTCTAGAGTTCCCCGCGTAGGACCCGGGCGTAGAGTTCCGGATCCACATTGCCGCCGGAGAGGACGATGGCGATCGGCCCCTCTCCGGCGATCTTGCCAGCCAGCAGGGCGGCGAGCGCCGCCGCGCCGCCGGGCTCGACGACGAGCTTGAGGAAGGCGAAGGCGGTGCGCATGGCCTCGGCTGCCTCGGCGTCGGTCACCACCGCCACGCCGGCCAGGTTGCGGCGCATGATCGGGAAGGTGATCTCGCCGGGGAAGGGCGATTCCAGGGCGTCGCAGAGTGTGCGGCCCGCGGGCTTGATCACCACCCGCTCGCCGGCGGCCAAGGACTGGCGCGTGTCGTCGTAACCCGCCGGTTCGGCGCCGATGACCGCCGTGTCCGGGCTGTGGGCCTTCAACGCGATGGAGAGGCCCGAGATCAGGCCGCCGCCGCTGATAGGCGCGGCCGCGGCGGCCAGATGGACCCCCAGCGACTCGACCTGCCGGGCGAGCTCCAGCCCTACGGTTCCCTGGCCGGCGATGATGTCGGGATCGTCGAAGGCGGGCACGACCACCGCGCCCCGCTCGGCGGCGATCGCCGCGGCGATGGCCTCGCGGCTCTCCTTCATCCGGTCGTAGAGGCGGATCTCCGCGCCGTAGCCCCGCGTGGCCGCGACCTTCACGGCCGGCGCATCGGAAGGCATGACGATCAGGGCGGGCATGCCGAGCAGGCGGGCGGCCAGCGCCACCCCCTGGGCGTGGTTGCCGGAGGAGAAGGCCACCACGCCGCGCGCGCGCTGCTCCTCGTCCAGCTGGGAGAGACGGTTGAAGGCGCCGCGGAACTTGAAGGCGCCGACCCGCTGCAGGGTCTCCAGCTTCAGCAGCACGCGGCGGCCGGCGCGCTCGTTCAGCGCCGGACTCTCGACCAGCGGGGTTTCGACCGCGTGGCCCTTCAGCCGGGCGGCGGCCGCCTCGATGTCCGAGAGGGTGACGCTCACCGGGCGAAGACCATGTCGTCGCGGGCGAAGGCCTTGAACTCCAGCGCATTGCCGGAGGGGTCGAGGAAGAAGAGCGTCGCCTGCTCGCCCGGTTGGCCCTGAAAGCGCACCTGCGGCTCGATGATGAACTTCGTCCCCGCGGCCTTCAGCCGGTCGGCCAGAACGCCCCAGGTCTCCAGGTCGAGGATGACGCCGAAGTGGCGGACCGGGACGTCCTCGCCGTCCACCGCGCTCGTCTTGCGATGGCCGGTCTCCTCCGGCGCCAGATGAGCGACGATCTGGTGGCCGTGGAAGTCGAAGTCGATCCAGGCCTCGCTGGAGCGGCCCTCCGGGCAGCCCAGGACGCCGCCGTAGAAGGCGCGCGCAGCGGCCAGGTCGTGGACGGGAAAGGCGAGGTGGAAGCGCGGTCGGGTCATGCTTCGCTGATAACCCGCCGGCGGCGCGGGCGCGACGGTTTTGCGCGCCGCCAGCCTGTGGTTAAGGTGGCCTGGCTGGATCGGGGGCTTTGATCATGCGGGCTGTAGCGGCGGCGGGCGCGGCGGTCGCCCTGGGCTGGGCGGGATCGGCGCAGGGCGCGGAACTGCTCATCGGCGCCTATGCGCACGACGTCACCTTCATCGGCGAGGCGATCGGTTCGGGCGCCCCCGGGCGCGAAGGCGGTGTGGATGTTCACCTGGGCGTCCGCTCCGAGCGCATCGAACAGATCTTCGGCGGGCCTCAGGCCCACGCCTTCGTGTCGATCAACAGCGAGGACACCAGCAACTTCGTGGCGGTGGGGCTCTCCTGGCCCATCGGCCTCACCGAGCGGCTCTATGTCCGTCCGGGCCTCGGCCTGGCCTATACCGATGGCGAGGCCGGCCTGCCGCCGGTGAACGAGCCCGGCCTGCCGCCGGACGAGGTGGCGCGACGCCTGGAGCTCTACAACACGCGCATCGACTTCGGCTCGCAGGTGCTGTTCCAGCCGGAACTTTCGCTAGGCTACCGGTTCACCGAGCGCTTCGCGGCGGAGCTGTCCTGGGTGCACATCTCCAACGCCCAGATTTTCCACCAGGGCAAGAACCAGGGCCTTGACGATGCGGGCGTGCGGCTGATTTACAGCTTCTGACCCGGGACCGGCCGCCAAGGCGGCCGCAGGGTCGCCCAAAATCGATCAAATCCTCTCGCCGAGCCCTGTCGAAGGGCGGGACGGATCCGCCTGGCAGGCGGAAGGATCGTATCTCATGGCCAATGTGACGGTGATCGGCGCCCAGTGGGGCGACGAGGGCAAGGGCAAGGTCATCGACTGGCTCGCCAACCGGGCCGAGGTGGTCGTCCGGTTCCAGGGCGGCAACAACGCCGGCCACACCATCGTGGTCGGCAACAAGACCTACAAGCTCTCCCTGCTGCCGTCGGGCGTCATCCAGGGCAAGCTCTCCATCATCGGCAACGGCGTGGTCGTCGACGTCTGGTCGCTGCTGGACGAGATCGAGCGCGCCCAGGGCCAGGGCCTGGCCATCACGCCGGACAATCTGGTGGTGGCCGAGAACGCCACCCTCGTCCTGCCCCTGCACCGCGACCTGGACGGGGCGCGCGAGGCCCGCGCCGGCGCCGGCAAGATCGGCACCACCGGGCGGGGTATCGGTCCGGCCTATGAGGACAAGGTCGGCCGCCGCGCCATCCGCTTCGCCGACCTGGCCGACCGCGAGGCCCTGGAGGTGAAGATCGAGCGCCTGTTGGCCCACCACGGCGCCCTGCGCGCCGGCCTCGGCCTGCCGGAGATCACGCCGGCCGAGGTGCTGGCCCAGCTGGAGGCCGTGGCGCCGAAGATCCTGCCCTATGTGAAGCCGGCCTGGCGGGTGCTGGGCGACGCCATCCGGGACGGCCAGCGCGTGCTGTTCGAAGGCGCCCAGGCGACCCTGCTCGACGTCGACCACGGCACCTATCCCTATGTGACCTCCTCCAACACCGTCGCCGGTCAGGCCGCGGCGGGCGAGGGGCCCTTCCCTACTGAGCTGCACGACGAGTCCGGCCGCCTGATCGTCGAACTCGGCCACGAGTTCGGCACCGTGACCGGCCGGCCGCGCCGCTGCGGCTGGTTCGACGCCGTGCTGGTGCGCCAGTCCGTGGCCGTGGGAGGGCTGCAGGGCGAGGTGCTGAACAAGCTCGACATCCTCGACGGCTTCGAGACGCTGAAGGTCTGCGTCGGCTACCGTCTGAACGGCGCGACCATCGACTACCTGCCCGCCGGACTGCGCGACCAGGCGGCCATCGAGCCCATCTATGAGGAGATGGAGGGCTGGAGCGAGAGCACCCGCGGGGCGCGTTCCTGGAAGGATCTTCCGGCCAATGCGGTCAAGTATGTCCGCCGGATCGAGGAACTGATCGGCGCCCCGGCCGTGCTCCTGTCGACGAGCCCGGACCGGGACGACATCGTCATGATGCTGGACCCGTTCCAGGGTTAGCCGCCCAGGGGTTAGCCGGCCAGGGGTTAGTCGGCAGTGGTCTGTCGGACAGGCGACGTAAGCGGTTCTTTACGCGGCCATGCGAGCTTTCGGGGAATCGCGGAGTTCCCCAGTGTTCAATGACGATCGCAAGCTGATCGAGCGGATGGCGCCGGCCCTGAAGCGGGTGCTGATCATCGATCCGTCGGCGGCCGGCAGCCGCATGCTGGCCGACCTGATGCGCAGCCTGACCCATTGCCAGGTCTGGGTGGCGCCGACGGCCGGCAAGGCCATGGAACTGCTCAAGGGCGTCGATCCGCAGATCATCTTCATCGAGCACGCCGTCCGCGGCGGCGTCGACGGCATCGAGTTCACGCGGCGGCTGCGCCGCAGCGAGGCGGTCTCGCGCCAGGCGCCGGTGATCATGATCCTGGCCCAGCCCACGGCCGCCGCCGTGCTCGGGGCGCGCGACGCCGGCGTGCACGAGTTCCTGCGCAAGCCCTTCACCACCAAGGATCTTCTGAAGCGCCTGGAGGCGGTCACCCTGCACCGCCGCGACTGGGTGGAGGCGGTGACCTATGTCGGCCCCGACCGCCGGCGCTTCAACTCCGGCGACTATAGCGGGCCGCTGAAGCGGCGGTCCGACGCCCGTGCGACGCCCGAGAAGGCGCGCATCACCCAGGCCATCAAGATCCTGAAGTCGGCCGCCGGCGCCCTCGAAAGCGATCCGTCCCAGGCCTATCGCGCCATGCAGGCCCAGGGGGCCGACCTGCAGAAGGTCGCGGTGGCCACCGGTGACATGAAGCTGGCCGCCGCCGCGGCCGAATTCCAGCGCTACCTGGCCACCGTCGTCGATCCGCGCCGGCTCGACCCGGCCCAGGTGGCCTTCCACGTGGCGGCGCTCTCGGCCTTCCTGCCGCCCGACGCCGCCGCCGCCGGCCGCAAGCGGGTGGCGTAGAGGCCGCCAAACGAAAACGGCCGGCGTCGCCGCCGGCCGTCTCGGGTTCAGGTTTCGGCCGCCTCAGGCGGCGACCAGGTTCCGCTCCTCGGCCGCGGCGCGCATCGACTTCTGCAGCTTTTCGAAGGCCCGCACCTCGATCTGGCGCACGCGCTCACGGCTGACGCCGTACTGGCCGGCCAGTTCCTCGAGCGTGGTCGGGTCGTCCTTCAGCCGCCGCTCCGTCAGGATGTGACGCTCGCGGTCGGTGAGTTCGGCCATGGCCTCCTCGAGCAGGCCCATGCGCAGGCCGCGCTCCTCGTTCTCGGCCACCAGGCTCTCCTGGCTGGGCGAGTCGTCGTCGGCCAGCCAGTCCTGCCACTCGCTTTCGCTATCCGAGCGCAGGGGCGCGTTCAGCGAGGCGTCCGGCCCCGACAGGCGCCGGTTCATCGAGATGACCTCTTCGTCCAGCACGCCCAGCTTGGTGGCGATCTCGCGCACCTGTTCAGGACGCAGGTCGCCTTCCTCGAAGGCGCTGATCTGGCTCTTGGCCTTGCGCAGGTTGAAGAACAGCTTCTTCTGCGCCGCCGTGGTGCCCATCTTCACGAGCGACCAGGAGCGCAGGATGTACTCCTGGATGGCGGCGCGGATCCACCACATGGCGTAGGTGGCCAGGCGGAAGCCCTTGTCCGGGTCGAACTTCTTCACCGCCTGCATCAGGCCGACATTGCCCTCGGAGATCACTTCCCCGATCGGCAGGCCGTAGCCGCGATAGCCCATGGCGATCTTGGCCACGAGACGCAGGTGGCTGGTGACGAGCTTGTGCGCGGCCTCGGAATCCTCATGCTCCTGCCAGGCCTTGGCGAGCATGAACTCCTCGTCCTTGGCCAGCATCGGAAACTTGCGGATCTCACTCAGGTACCGGCTCAGGCCGCCTTCCGGCGACATGACGGCGAGCGTGTTCGCAGCCATGGCATATCCCCTTTTCCTGCGGACTGTCGGGTCGCCGCGCCAGACGCGCGCGGACCGTCCGCCCCCTCAACCTTCCCAGATAGGTATTGGTTTCGTCGGGCGGAAGACCGTCGGGGAGGAGACGGCCCGATAAATCCGACTTCTCAACTCAGGTATTTCTACGCGGCGATCTGGGCGCAAGCAAGGCGAAGCCGGAATGTCGGCTTCCCGAAATTCTCAGAGCTGCGACAGGAGGGCTTCAAGCGCGGCCATGTCGGCCGGCAGGGGGCTTTCGAAGCGCACCGTCTCGCCCGTCACCGGGTGGACGAAGCCGAGGACGGCGGCGTGCAGGGCCTGGCGGAACAGGCCGGCCCGGGCCATGGCCTCGCGGACCGGGGCGGCGGGCAGGCCTGAGCCATAGACCGGATCGCCCAGGCAGGGCGCGCCCTTGGACGCCAGGTGGACGCGGATCTGGTGGGTGCGGCCGGTCTCCAGCCGGCAGGCGACGCGGGCGGCCAGGGGGCGCTCAGCCGGGCCGAAGATCGCCGTCGTGTCGTAGTGGGTGACGGCTTCCCGGCCGCCGGTGCGCAGGACGGCCATCTTCTTGCGGTCGTGGGTCGAGCGCCCCAGCCGCGTCTCGATCGTTCCCCGCGGCGGATAGGGCGCGCCGCGGGTGAGCGCCACATAGGCGCGCTCGATGTCATGGGCGGCGAACAGGGCCGAGAGCCCCTGGTGGGCCGCGTCGCTCTTGGCGCAGACGAGGACGCCGGACGTATCCTTGTCGATGCGGTGGACGATGCCGGGCCGCGCCACGCCGCCGACGCCCGACAGGCTGTCCCCGCAATGGTGCAGCAGGGCGTTCACCAGCGTCCCGTCCGGCGTGCCCGGCGCCGGGTGAACGGCCATGCCGGCCGGCTTGTCCACCACGATCAGGTGGGCGTCCTCGAGGAGGACGGTCAGGGGGATGTCCTGCGGCTCAGGCTCGGCCGGCGCGGGCGGCGGCACGGCCACCTCGTAGGTCCCGGCCTGGGCGCGGGCGGAGGGATCGGTCAGCACCGCGCCCGCCCGCGTCACCGCTCCGGCCGCCATCAGGGCCTGCAGGCGGGCGCGGGACAGGCCCTCGGCCAGTCCCGCCAGCACCTTGTCCAGCCGATCGCCGGCCGCCAGGTCCGGAACCGTCAGGCGCAGGATCTCGGCCTCGCCGCCCTCGTCGGGCTCCAGCGCGGCCAGGCCCTCGTCAGAGGCCATGCTTGCCCGCCGACTCTTCCTCCTGTCCGGTGATGGAGCCGTCCTTGAACAGGTATTCGCGCAGCTGGCCGTCGAACTGCTCGTCATTGCGGCGGATCCACTCCAGGACCATGGCCGCGTGCTCCATTTCCTCCTTGGCGTTGTGAAGGAGGATGGCCTTCAGTTCGGGATCGTCGCAATCGTCAGCGCGCTGACGGTACCAATCGACCGCTTCCATCTCCTCCATCAGCGAGGCGATCGCATAGTGGAGCTGGAGCGTCTTGTTCGTAAGCTTCTCCCGGGGGACGTGCAGGGTCTCGCTGGCCATGGGCATCATTCTCCTGTCGCAGAAGCGCTCTCTATTGCACGGCCGACCACATGGCGCGAGTTGGGGACACCATCATGAAGATCGATCGACGCAGGGCTCTGGCCCTTCTTGGCCTCGGCGCGGCGGCGCCGGCGAGCGGCGCCCTGGCCCAGGGCGCCTATGAAGGCGCCGTCGCCTTCGAGCACGGCGTCGCCTCCGGCGATCCCCTGCCCGACGCCATGATCCTGTGGACCCGCATCACGCCCAAGACGGAGACGAGCGCGCCCGTCGCCTACGCCTGGCGCATCAATCCGGTGGACCGCCGCGCCGGCGGCGCCAAGTCGGGGACCGGCGTCACCGGTCCCGACCGCGACTACACGGTCAAGGTGGACGTGACCGGCCTCGATCCGGACCGCGCCTACACCTTCGAGTTCGAGGCCAATGGCGTGACTTCGCCGACGGGCCGCACCCGCACGCCGTCTGACGGCGAGACGCGGGAGGTGGTGCTCGCGGTGGCCTCCTGCTCGCTCTACCCGAACGGCTACTTCAACGCCTACCAGGCCATCGCCGACCTTCCGAAGCTCGACGCCGTCGTCCACCTGGGCGACTACATCTACGAGTACGGGGGCGAGGGCTCCTACGGCATGACCTCGGCCGTGGCCGGCGAGCGGCCGCACGACCCGCCGCGCGAGATCGTCAGTCTGTCCGACTACCGGACCCGTCACGCGCAGTACAAGTCCGACCCCGCCCTGCAGGCGGCGCACGCCCGCGCCCCTTGGATCGTCGCCTGGGACGACCACGAGACGGCCAACAACTCCTGGTTCGGCGGCGCCGAGAACCATCAGCCCGAGGCCGAGGGCGACTGGAACGCGCGCAAGGCGGCCGCGCTCAAGGCCTATTTCGAATGGATGCCGATCCGCGATCCGGCGCCCGGCGGCGCCTTCGAGGCGATGAACCGGACCTTCCACTTCGGCGACCTGGTCAGCCTGATAATGCTGGAGACGCGGCTCACCGCCCGCGACGAACAGCTCGACTACGCCCGCGATCTGCCGGTGGTCGACGGCAAGCCCGACGTCCCGGCCTTCATGAAGAAGCTGCACGACCCCGCCCGCCGGATGATGAGCGAGGCGCAGGAGGCCTGGTTCGCCAAGGAGGTGGCGGATTCCGTCAAGGCCGGCCGCACCTGGCAGGTGCTGGGCAACCAGGTGGTCATGGCCCGGGTCGACGTGCCGAGCCCGCGCAAGGTGCTGGGGGACGAAGCGGTGGCCGCCGCCATCGCCACCCAGCCGGAGGACATCGCCAAGCGGATCGACCAGATGGAGCGGCTGGCGGGCATGGGGCTGCCCTATGGCCTGGACATGTGGGACGGCTATCCGGCCGCGCGCGAGCGCCTCTATGACGCGGTGGCGCAGGCGGGCGCGAAAGCTGTCGTCATCTCCGGCGACAGCCACGCCTTCTGGGCCAACGAGCTTTATGACGACGAAGGCGCCCTGCGCGCGGTCGAGTTCGGCGCGACCGGCATCACCAGCCCCGGCGCCGGCGACTATGTGAAGGGCCTGCCGGTGGGCGAGCTCTACATGAAGGGCGCCAAGGAGATCGTCTTCTCCGACCACGACGCCAAGGGCTTCGTCCTGCTGACCCTGACGCCGGACGAGGTGAAGGGCGAGCTGATGACCGTCTCCTCCATCGTCTCGAAGGACTACGAGACCGGCGTTCGCGCGGCTTTCACCGCCACGCCCGGCGAAGGCGGCGTCTCGGGTCTGACGAAGGTCTAGGCCGGCTCGGGGGCGTCCCTCAGTCGGGCCGTTCGACCAGCTTCCCGTCCTCGACGACGCGGTAGAAGCAGGAACGGAAGCCGACGTGGCAGGCGCCGCCGTCGCCCTGCGGCCGGACCTTGATCCAGACGCAGTCCTGGTCGCAGTCGATGCGCGTCTCGACGACCCGCTGGACCTGGCCGCTGGTCTCGCCCTTCAGCCACAGTTCCTGGCGCGAGCGGCTCCAGTAGTGGGCCTTGCCGGTCTTCAGGGTGAGGTCCAGGGCCTCCGCGTTCATCCAGGCGAACATCAGCACCTCGCCGGTGTCGGCGTGGGTGGCGCCCGCTGCGACCAGGCCGTTGTCGTCGAAGCGCGGAGCGAGGGTCTCGCCGCGCTCCAGGGCTTGGGTGTCGGTGAGGGTGGGGAAGCGCTCGGACATGGCCATGCTATAGCCCTCCTTGCGGTCCAGGGGGAGGCCGACGAGCAAGGGAGAGACGTCCATGAGCTTCAGCCGCCGCGCCCTCATCGCCTCGGCCGCCGCCGCTGCGCCCGCCCCGGCGCTGGCGGCCTGGCCCTTCGGCCTCGGACGACGCAAGCCCGAGGCGCCCAGGGACGGCCGCGCCGACTATGCCGGCGCGCCCCTGCGCCAGCAGATCGGCGACTGGCAGTTCGAGATCGCCAAGACCTCGGCCTCGGCGCGTCTGCAGCCCGTCATCCGCGACGCCTACGAGGCCCGGCTGGCCGAGGCGGTCGGCCAGATGCCGGGCGTCAAGGCGATCACCGCCGCCGTCGCCGAGCCGGACGGCAGCGTCTGGACCCAGGCCTGGCGCGCCGACGAGGGGCCCCTGCCGACCCGCTTCCATTGGGCGAGCGTGGCCAAGGCCTACACGGCGACCGCCGTCATGCAGATGGCGGAGGCGGGCCAGCTTTCGCTCACCGATACGCTGGACCGCTGGGCGCCGGCCGTGCCGAACGCCCAATGGATCACGATCGAGGACCTGCTGGCCCACACCAGCGGCCTCTACAGCTTCCAGGACGACGAGGCCCTGCGCGCCACGCCCGGCTACAAGAGCCCGGAACAGCTGCTCGCCGTCGCCGCAGCCCACCCGCCGCTGTTCCAGCCCGGCGCGGCCTGGTCCTACTCCAACACCAACTACGTCCTGCTCGGCCAGATCGTCGAAGCCGTCGACGGCAAGCCCTGGCACGAAGCCCTGGGCGAGCGGATCGCCGCCCGCCGCGACCTGGACGACACCGTCTTCATCGCCCCGCAGGCGAGCGTGGAGGGGCTGGCCCCGCCCGCGCCGGCCGAGCCCGCGCCGGGAACGGCCGACGACATTTCCACGCCCTATGCCGCCGGCGCCCTGGCGGCCTCCTCCCTCGACATGGTCCGCTTCTGGCGGGACCTGCTGGCGGATCGCTTCCATGGCGCGGAGACGACGCGCCGCCGCTTCTACCGCCTCTATCCGATGGCCGGCGTCGGACCGGGCCACTACGGCCTGGGCGTCATGGTCAGCGACCTTTCCGCCGCCGATCCCGCGGCCACCGACGTCTGGCTCGGCCATTCCGGCGGCCTGCCAGGCGCCAAGGCGGTGGTCGCCTATTCGATGCAGACGCGCGCCTTCGTCGCGGTGGCGCTGACCGGCGAGGGCTCGCCCGAGGCGACCGCCAACCTGCTGCTGTCGGAGCTCCGACGCTGAGCCTGAAGGACAAGATCAAGGGCCGGGTCGAGGCCTTCGACGCCTGGGCCAGGCCCTGGGCGGACCGATCCCGGTGGCGCGGCTACGCCTACGAATTCCTGCTCTTCGGGCTGAAGCAGGCCTGGGCCTGTCTCTACGCCGGGGCCATGCTCGCCCTGCTGATGGGCACCCACTTCTTCTGGCCCGACGATGCGCCCCTGGCGCGCTACGACTTCCTGGTGATCGCCGCCGTCGCCCTGCAGGTCTTCCTGCTCGCCACCCGGCTGGAGCGGCCGCAGGAAGCGGTCGTCAGCGCCATCTTCCACGTGGTCGGCACGGCCATGGAGGTCTTCAAGACCGCGCATGGGTCCTGGGCCTATCCGGAGGACAGCGTCCTGCGCATCGGCGGCGTGCCGCTGTTCACCGGCTTCATGTACGCCTGCGTCGGCTCGTTCATGGCCCGGATCATCCGGCTGATGGACATCCGGTTCCCCAACTATCCGCCGCTCTGGGCGCCGTGGATCCTGGCGGTTCTGGCCTACGCCAACTTCTTCACCCACCACTATCTGCCCGACATCCGCTGGGGCCTGTTCGCCCTGTCGGTCGTCATCTTCGGGCGCACCTGGATCCAGTTTACGCCGGATCGGACGGCGCGGCGCATGCCGTTGGTTGTGGGCGGGGTGCTGACGGCCTTCTTCATCTGGCTGGCGGAGAACCTCGGCACCTACGCCTCGGCCTGGGTCTATCCCCACCAGCAGGCCGGCTGGACGCCCGTCTCCCTCGCCAAGATGGGCTCCTGGTACCTGCTGATGATGCTGAGCTTCGTCCTGGTGACCCTGGTCCACCGGCCGCAAAGGGCGGGGGTCTAGGCCCCTTCATCGCCGTCATTCTCGGCCTTGCGCCGAGAATCCCTCTCGCCGCCCGCGCCTGCCTTCGACAGGGATGTCCGGGACGAGCCCGGGCATGACGCAGTTGGTGCGAGATCTCTGGGTCAGCGCTTGTTGACGAAGTCCAGGAAGCGCTGGCGCAAGGATGCGTCGGTGCGGAAGACGCCGGTGAACTGGGTGGTGATCGTGCCCACGTGGCGATGGTGGACGCCGCGGGTGGTCATGCACTGGTGCTGGGCGTCGATCAGGACGGCGACGCCGGCCGGGCGCAGACTGTCGGTGATGGCGTCGGCGATCTGCTGGGTCATGGTCTCCTGGGTCTGGAGACGCTTTGCGAAGATCTCGACCACGCGGGCGATCTTGGAGATGCCGACGACGCGGTTGGTCGGCATGTAGGCGACATAGGCCTTGCCCAGGAAGGGCGCCATGTGGTGCTCGCAGTGGCTCTCCACCTCGATCTCGCGCAGCATGACGATGTCGTCATAGCCCTGCACGTCCTCGAAGGTGCGCGACAGCTCCTTGGCCGGATCGGCGCCATAGCCCTCAAACCACTCCTCGAACGCGTCGACCACCCGCTTGGGCGTGTCCAGCACGCCTTCGCGGCGCGGGTCGTCGCCGGCCCAGGCGATCAGGGTGCGAACGGCGGCCATGGCCTCTTCGCGGGTCGGTCGGGCGACGGGTTCGAGGGAGTCGGGACCGTTCAGGGTCCTTTCGGTCGTAATGGCGTCCATGGCGTGAAGGTCTTTCCAGGGCTGAGTTGCGCCGGGGCGAAGGCCCCGGAAACGACGCGTGCCACCCTTGTCTACGGGCCGGACGCCTGAGCAGATGCCCCCCTGTCGTCCCGCCCGGGCGATCTGTATATGGGTCGGGCGCCCGACCGGGCAACCGTTCCGCAGCGTCAGTGTAGGCGATGTCCCTGAATCTCTACGACACCATGGCCCGCGCCAAGCGGCCCTTCGTTCCCGCCGATCCCAAGCGGGTGACGATGTATGTGTGCGGACCCACAGTCTACAACTACGCCCATATCGGCAATGCGCGGCCGGTGGTGGTGTTCGACGTCCTCTTCCGCCTGCTGCGCCACGCCTATGGCGAGGACGCCGTGCTCTATGCGGCCAACGTCACCGACGTGGACGACAAGATCAACGCCAAGGCCCAGGCCGAAGGCGTCGCCATCGATGTGATCACCGAGCGCTATATCGAGATCTACAACCGCGACATGGCCACGCTGGGCGCCCTGCGGCCCACCTTCCAGCCGCGCGCCACCCAGACCATGGACGCCATCCAGGCGATGATCGCCACCCTGATCGAGAAGGGCGGCGCCTATGCGGCCGAGGGGCATGTGCTCTTCGACACCCAGGCCTATCCCGACTACGGCAAGCTCTCGGGCCGGCCCATGGACGACATGATCGCCGGGGCCCGCGTGGACGTGGCGCCCTACAAGCGCCATCCCGCCGACTTCGTGCTGTGGAAGCCGTCCAAGCCGGGAGAGCCGGTGTGGGAGAGCCCCTGGGGCCCCGGCCGTCCGGGCTGGCACATCGAGTGCTCGGCGATGATCGAACAGGCGCTCGGCCTGCCGATCGACATCCATGGCGGCGGCAACGACCTGATCTTTCCCCACCATGAGAACGAGCTGGCCCAGGGGGTCTGCGCCGCCCATGGCTGCGAGGGCGGGCACACCGGCGACTACGCCCGCTACTGGCTGCACAACGGCTTCCTGAACTTCGGTTCGGAGAAGATGTCCAAGAGCCTGGGCAATGTCGTGCTGGTCCACGACCTGGTGAAGCAGGCGCCGGGCGAGGCGGTTCGCTGGGCCCTGCTGGTCGGCCACTATCGCGCGCCGCTGGAATGGTCCGGCGAGCTCATCGAGCAGGCCCGCAAGTCGCTGGACCGGCTCTATGGCGCCCTGCGCCGGGCGGCCGATGTGACGCCCGCGGCCGATGCGCCGGCGCCGAAGTTCCTGGCCGCGCTTGAGGACGACCTCAACACCGCCCAGGCGATGGCCGAGCTCTTCGCGCTCGCCTCCATCCTGGAGACCGGCTCGCCGGAAGAGAGGGCCCGGGCCAAGGGCGAGCTGCTGGCCTCGGGCCGGCTGATGGGCTTCCTGCACGCCGATCCCGAAGCCTGGTTCCAGGGCGGGGCCGACGAGGATCTCAAGACCCGGGTCGAAGCCCTGATCGCCGCGCGCATCGAGGCCCGTGCGGCCAAGGACTGGCCCCGCGCCGACGCCATCCGCGACGAACTGAACGCGCTGAACGTGGAGGTCATGGACTCCGCGACCGGCGCCACCTGGCGCCTGAAGGAGCCGAGCTGACCATGCTGAGCCCCAACCGCAACGACAGCCAACTCCGTCCCTCCTTCATGCCGGGCTTCGGCTTCGGCAAGAAGAAGCAGGCGGCCGGGCCCAAGGGCTTGAAGGTCGAGCACCGCATCGGCGTCCAGGCGCCGCCGGACGTGCTGTGGGCGAGCCTCGCCGACCCGGCCGCCTGGCCGGACTGGAACCCGCTCTATTCGCGGGCCGAGGGGCGGCTTTCCATCGGCGCGCCGCTGGCGCTGACCCTGACCCTGCCGGAGCAGGCGCCGCGTGAGATCCGCGCCCAGATCATCGACTGGGTGCCCAACGAACAGATCCACTGGAAGACCAGCGTCGCCGGCGGCTTCGGCACGGCCATCCGCTATATCGAGATCGACCAAGTCGCCGATCACGCCTGCATCCTGTCCAACGGCGAGTGGTTCCTGGGCCTTCTGGGGCCCCGCTCGGCCCGGCGCATCCAGCGTCCGCTCAAGCGCGGCTTCACCGCCATGGGCGAGGCCCTGAAGGAACGCGCCGAGGCGGCGTGGCGGGCCAAGGCCTGAGCGCCTACATCCAGTCCATGATCGACGAGCTCTATTCGGCGAAACTGCTCAGGCTGGCGGCCAACCTGCCGCACGCCGGCCGGCTGGCTGCGCCGGACGGCACCGCCGAGAAGGTCGCCAAGCTGTGCGGCAGCCGGGTCGTCGTGGACGTGGCCATCGAGGGCGACCGCGTCGTCGACTTCGCCCAGGACGTGAAGGCCTGCGCGCTGGGCCAGGCCTCGGCCGCGGTGCTGGGCGCCCAGGTCATCGGGGCCAGCCTGGCCGAGATCGAGATGGCCCGCGACGCCTTCCGTGCTATGCTGAAGGCGGGCGGAGAGCCGCCCGAAGGACGTTTTTCGGACCTTTCGATGCTTGCGCCGGTGAAGGACTATCCCGCCCGACACGCCTCGACGCTGCTGGCGTTCGAGGCCGCGGCCGCGGCCGTTCGCCAGGCCATGGAGCGAACTAGCCGCGCCGGCGCGGCTTGATTTGACCGCCCCTGAGACGTAAGCGCTGCGAGGACTCGCAAGCCTGCGGCCGGCATGACTCTCTACGAATCCTGCGTCAGGGGCGCCCACCGCGCCTACAAGCTGACGCTCTCCCCCCTGATCGGACGCCAGTGCCGCTTCCTGCCGAGCTGCTCGGACTATGCGGCGCAGGCCCTGGTCGACCACGGCCCCTGGCGCGGCGCATGGCTTGCGGCGCGGCGGGTGTGCCGATGCAACCCCTGGGGCGGCTCGGGCTATGATCCCCCGCCGCCCCCGCGCGGGCGCGCCGGTGAGCGCGACCCCCGGAAATGGACGTGTGAATCATGATCGAGCTTGTTTTCCCCGACGGGTCCAAACGCCAGTTCGAGGACGGCGTCACGGGCCGCCAGATCGCCGCCGGCATCTCCAAGTCCCTGGAGAAGAAGGCCGTGCTGGTGAAGGTCGACGGCGTGATGTTCGACCTGGAGCGGCCGCTGCACCGCGGCGGCGCCTTTCAGATCCTGACGCGTGAGGATCCCGAGGTCCTGGAGACCATCCGCCACGACGCCGCCCACGTGCTGGCCGAAGCGGTGCAGGAGCTCTTCCCCGGCACCCAGGTGACGATCGGCCCGTCCATCGAGGACGGCTTCTATTACGACTTCGCCCGCGACGAACCCTTCAGCATCGACGACTTCCCCAGGATCGAAGCCAAGATGCGCGAGATCGTCGAGCGCGACGAGCCGATCCGCCGCGAGGTCTGGAACCGCGACGAGGCCATCGCCCACTTCAAGGGGATCGGCGAGGCCTACAAGGCCGAGAGCATCGAGGACCTGCCCGCCGACGAGGAGATCAGCGTCTACTGGCAGGGCGGCTGGAAGGACCTGTGCATCGGGCCGCACCTGCCGTCCACGCGGCACGTGGGCAAGGCCTTCAAGCTGACCAAGCTGGCCGGCGCCTACTGGCGCGGCGACCACCGCAACGCCCAGCTGCAGCGCATCTACGGCACGGCCTGGGCCAACGAGGCTGACCTCGAGGCCTATATCCAGCGCATCGAGGAGGCCGAGAAGCGCGACCACCGCAGGATCGGCAAGGCCATGGAGCTCTTCCACATCCAGGAAGAGGGCAAGGGCATGGTCTTCTGGCACGCCAAGGGCTGGACCCTCTACCGCACGGTCGAGGCCTATATCCGCCGCCGCCTGACCAAGGACGGCTACGAAGAGGTCAAGACGCCCCAGATCCTCGACCGCTCGCTCTGGGAGGCCTCGGGCCACTGGGAGAAGTTCGGGGCCAACATGTTCGTCTGCGAGACGGAGGAGGGCGAGAGCCTGGCCGTCAAGCCGATGAACTGCCCGGGTCACGTGCAGATCTTCAATGTCGGCCAGAAGTCCTATCGCGACCTGCCCCTGCGCATGGCCGAGTTCGGCGCCTGCCACCGCTACGAGCCCTCGGGCGCGCTGCACGGCATCATGCGGGTGCGCGGCTTCACCCAGGACGACGCCCACATCTTCTGCCGCGAGGACCAGATCGAGGAGGAGACGCGCCGCTTCGTCCGCCTGCTGAACTCGGCGTATGCGGACTTCGGCGTCGAACTGCACTCGGTGAAGCTGGCCCTGCGCCCCGATGTGCGGGCCGGCACGGACGAGGTCTGGGACATCGCCGAGCAGAAGCTGGAGCGCGCCGCCCGCGCGGCGGTGAACATGGGCGTGGAGCACCTGCCCGGCGAAGGCGCCTTCTATGGGCCGAAGCTGGAATTCCACCTGCGCGACGCCATCGGCCGGACCTGGCAGTGCGGCACGCTGCAGCTGGACTTCGTCCTGCCCGAGCGCCTGGACGCCTCCTACATCGCCGAGGACGGCTCCAAGCAGCGCCCGGTGATGCTGCACCGGGCCATCGCCGGGTCAATGGAGCGCTTCATCGGCATGCTCATCGAGAACTATGCCGGCGCCTTCCCGCTCTGGCTTGCCCCGACTCAGGTGGTGGTGGCCACGATCACCTCCGACGCCGACGACTTCGCGCGGGCCGTGGCGGCGAAGATGACGGCGGCGGGGCTGCGGGTGGAGACCGATCTGCGCAACGAGAAGATCAACTACAAGATCCGCGAGCGCAGCCTGGCCAAGGTGCCCGTGATCGCCGTGGTCGGACGCCGTGAGGCCGAGGAGGGCAAGGTCGCCCTGCGGCGCCTCGGTTCGCAGGGCCAGGAGATCCTGACCCTGGCGGAGGCGGTGACGAGGCTTGCCACCGAGGCGCTTCCGCCCGATGTTGAGCGCGAGGCTCGGGGCGAGGCGGAGTTTTCGGTGTCCGCCGAGGCCATGGAGGCTGGATGAACGACATCGGCGCATCGTTCGTGGCGGTCGAGACCGCCGCGACGCCGGACGGCATCGCCCCTCGGGCGCGTATTTCGGTGATCATGGTCGTCTACATGACGGGCGAGGCGCTCGAGCAGAGCCTCGCCTGCGTGCTGGCCGACCCCGAGGTGGACGAGTTCGTGCTCGTCGACAACGGCTCGAACGCGCGCGAGGCGGCGACGATGCGCGCCCTGGCCGCCCGCGACCGGCGGCTGCGCCTGGTCGCCGGCCACGGCAATGTCGGTTTCGCCCGCGGCGCCAATCTCGGCGCCCGCTCGGCCACCGGCGAGGTGCTGGTCTTCCTCAATCCGGACGCCTTCCTGCCGCGCGGGGCCGCCTCGTCCCTGGCGGCCGCGGTGCTGGAGGGCGGGCGCATGCGGCTGGTCGGCGGCCGCGTGCTGAACGCCGACCGCAGCGAGCAGCGCGGCGCCCGCCGCGGCGAGATCACGCCGATGGCCGCCCTTCTGTCGCTCTCCAGCCTGACCCGCCGCATCCCGGCGCTCAGCCGCTACGAGGTGCACTGGGAGGATCAGGCGGCGCCGAAGGATCTCTGCGCCGTGCCGACCATCTCCGGCGCCTTCTTCGCGATCCGGCGACGGGACTATGGCCGCCTGGGCGGCTTCGACGAAGGCTATTTCCTTCATGTCGAGGACATCGACCTGTGCTGGCGCGTGCGCGAGGCCGGCGGCGAGGTGATGTTCCATCCGACCGCGGAGGTGGTCCATCTGGGCCATACGAGCCGCGCCAGCCCCATGCGGGTGGAGCTCTACAAGGGGCTCGGCCTCGCGCGCTATTTCCGCAAGCGCGCCCAGGGCGTCGGCCAGTCGCTCGCCGCTTGGCTGATCGGGCCGCTGGTCGTCGGCGCCGCCGTCGTCCGTCCGATCCTGTGGCGGATCACGGGCCGCGCGATCTAGACCTGCGGGAACCCGCCCGCCCGGCTGACCGAGGCCGTCGGCGGCTTGCCCAGGATCTGCGCCATCCACTGGGCCGTCCCGATCAGGCGGTCGAGGTCGTAGCCGGTCTCGAAGCCCGCCCGCTCCAGCATGTAGACGAGATCTTCGGTGCCGATGTTGCCGGTGGCGTTGGGCGCGAACGGGCAGCCGCCCAGCCCGCCGCAGCTGGCGTCCAGCACGTCGACCCCGGCCTCGACCGCGGCGTAGGCGGTGGCCAGGCCCGTATTGCGGGTGTCGTGGAAGTGCGCCCGGAGGCGGGCGGCCGGCGCGGCTTCGCGCACGGCTTCGAGCCGGCGGCGCACCGTCCAGGGATCGGCCACGCCGATGGTGTCGGCGATGGCGATCTCCGGCACGCCCAGGGCGCCGGCCTCCCGCGCCAGGGCCGTGACCTGGTCCTCGCCGACCTCGCCGTCGAAGGGACAGCCGAAGGCGACGGAGAAGGTCACCGACAGGGCCGGCCCACCCTCAGCGGCGCGGCGCTCGGCGATGGCGGCCAGCGTCGCCATCTGCTCGGCGGTCGAGGCGCCCTGGTTGCGGATGCCGAAGCCGTCCGTGGCGCAGACCACCACATTGGCCTCCTCGCAGCCGGCGGCGACCGCCCGCTCCCAGCCCTTCATGTTCAGCACCAGGCCGATGCGCGAGAGGGCCTGCGCGGCCGGCAGGCCGGCCATGATCGCCTCGGCGCCCGCCATCTGCGGCACGCGGCGCGGATTGACGAAGGAGACGGTCTCGATCCGGCGCGCGCCGGCCTCGCGCAGGCGGCCGATGAAGGCGAGCTTCTGCTCGACGTCGAGAATGGCGGACTCGTTCTGCAGGCCGTCGCGCGGGCCGACCTCGACGATCTCGATCCCGCGGCTCATGGGGCGGTCTCCCTCGGCGGCAGCGCCCGCGGCTGGGCGGGACGCGGCTCGGCGTTCACGTAGATGCGCAGCAGGGTGGGCTGGCTGTTGGAATAGTTGAGCCCCCGCACCTCGCGCACCTGGCGTACGGTGAGGCCGCGGGCGTGCAGCAGGCGCCGGAACGCCGCCTCCTCGGCCGCCTCCACCACGGCGGGGCGATAGGTGGCGATGGCCTGGGCCGCCTGCGGCGCATCGCCGAGATCGGTGGGCGTGCCGAGCGCGAAGACGAGGCTGGGCTCGGCGTAGCCCGCGACGGCGACCGGGGCCGGCGCCATGCCCTGGCGCGGCAGGAGACGGGCCTCGGCCAGGCCGCGGGCCGTGCGCTCCGACTGCCTGTGGGGCGCATGGCCGGGTAGCTGGGCGGCCCCCTGGACGCCATGGCCGACCACGGCCAGCCCCATGGCCGCCACGACGGCCCCCCGCGACGCCTTGTTGACCAGCATGAAGCCGCCGACCAGGCCGGCCGCGGCGAGGAAGCCGCCGGCGGCGGCCGCGGCGGTGGCGTCGCCCGCGCCCCCGAACTCCGAAACCAGGTAGAAGCTGACGCCCGCGAACACCAGGCCGGCGAGACCGGCCAGGACGGCGCCGGCCCAGCGGGCGCCGGCGCCGAGCGGGTCGCGCAGGGCTGCGGCCGCCAGCCAGGCCAGGGCGCCGTAGGGCGGCAGGGTGTAGTGGACGAGCTTGGTGGGCGCGATCTCGAAGAAGAGCCAGGCCGGAACGAGCCAGCAGAGCGCGAAGCGGACGCCAGGCGCGGCCCTGTGGCGCCAGCCGAGCACGAGGCCGGCCGGGATCAGCAGGCTCATGGGAAAGGCGAGCAGCCAGACGCCGAGGCTGTGATAGCCGGGCGGGGCGCCATGGCTCTCATGTCCGCCGGCCAGCTTGGGGGCCAGATCGCCCATGACGGCTTCGCGCCAGAACCCGCCGTCCGTGGCGACGGTCACGGCCCAGGCCCAGGGGCCGACCAGGGCCAGCAGCAGGATCGGGCCCCAGGCCCAGCCGAACCGGGCCAGCCAGTCCGCCCGCCGCTCCCAGGCGACGAGCGCCGCGGCGGTGAGGCCGACGACCATCAGGCCGACCGGGCCCTTGACCAGCAGCGCGCCCGACAGGCCGAGCCAGAAGAGGAGCCGGGTGCGCCAGCCCGCCGGCGGCCCCTGCCGCGCGGCGCCGTAGAGGCGGCCCATGGCCGCCAGGGCCAGGGTCGTCAGACCGCACAGCATGGCGTCGGTCTTGGCGATGAAGGCCTCGGTGGAGAGCAGGAAGGTCGTGCCGAGCAGGGCGCCGGCCAGGAGGCCGGACGTCGGGCCGAAGAAGGCGGCCGCGCCCCAGGCGCAGGCCGCCGCCGCCAGCATCGCCCCCAGCAGGGAGGGCAGGCGATAGGCCCAGATCTCCCGGTCCTCGGCCGCCGAGGTGAGCGACACGCTGGCCGCCTGGAGCCAGTGGATGCCGACGGGCTTCTTGAAGCGGGGCTCGTCCTGGAAGCGGATCACCACGAAGTCGCCGCTCTCCAGCATCTGGGCGGTGGCCTGGGCGAAGCGCGACTCGTCGCGGTCCAGGGGCGGCATGAAGAAGACGCCGGGCAGTCCCGCGATGAGCGCCGCCAGCGCGGCGATGGCCGGGCCCCGCCAGCCGCGGCTGGCCCAGTGGAGAGTCGACTGGAACGTCATGGCGCCGGTGATAGCACGATCCTTCCGCGCGCCGCCTTTTCCGCTATGGAGGGGCATGAGCCAATCGCCTGACATTTCCGTGGTGGTCCCGGTCTTCGACGAGGAGGGCGCGGCCCCGGCCCTGGCGCGCGAGATCGCCGCGGCCTTCGCCGGCCGCGAGGCCGAGATCCTCTTCGTCGACGACGCCAGCCGCGACGCCACCCGCGCCCAGCTGACGGCCCTGAAGGCCGAGATCCCACAGCTGCGCGTCCTGTCCCACCGGCGCAATTCCGGCCAGAGCCGGGCGATCCGCACCGGCGTGCTGGCGGCGCGCGCCCCCATCGTCGTCACCCTGGACGGCGACGGCCAGAACGACCCGGCCGACGGTCCGGCGCTGGTGGAGGCCCTGCTGGCCGGCGGCCCCGACCTCGCCCTGGTCGGCGGTGAGCGGGTGCGGCGCCAGGACAGCCGCGCCAAGAAGGTCGCCTCGCGTCTCGGCAACGGCGTGCGCAAGCAGCTGCTGCGGGATTCGGCCAACGACACGGGCTGCGGCCTGAAGGCCTTCCGCCGCGAGGCCTTCCTGCGCCTGCCCTACTTCGACCACATCCACCGCTACCTGCCGGCCCTGATGCTGCGCGAGGGCTATCGGGTCGACTTCCGGCCCGTGGGGCACCGCCACCGCCAGACGGGGCGTTCGAAGTACACCAACCTCGGCCGGCTGTGGGCCTCGGCCTCGGACCTCTTCGGCGTGATGTGGCTGCAGTCCCGCGCCCGGCTGCCACAAGGCGTGGACGAGGCGTAGGGCGGGTTCCCGTCTGGCGGGCGGCCCCTTCACGGCTGTCACCGCACAGCGCTAATGTCCCGCTTCGGGCCGGGGGAGGCCCGTTGGGGGAGGGCGCCTGCGATGTTCGCCGCGTTTCCGCTGCTGGCCCTGCCGGTGGTCGTCTACAATCTCGTGGCGCTCAGCCTGCTGGGCGGGCTGGGCTCGGTCGAGGCCGGCCTGCGCATGGGGGAGGAGCTGTTCACCATCCGCATGGCCTCCAACGTCGACTGGTCGGTCAGCCTGGGCGCCCTCTTCCTGGCCGCCGCGCTCGTGGTGCTCTTCATCGAGCTTCTGAAGTCGACCACCAGCCGGCGCATCGCGATCATCAACCACGCCCTGTCGATGATCCTGTTCATCGTCTGCCTGGTGGAGTTCCTGCTGGCCCCGGCCTTCGCCACCTCGACCTTCTTCCTGATCACGGTGATGGTGCTGCTGGACGTGCTAGCCGGCTTCATCGTCACCATCGTGGCGGCCCGCCGCGACATCGACTTCGGTCCCGGCGACGCCTGACTCAGGTCAGGGCCGTGAAGATCAGGGTCACGACGGCGATGTCGAAGATGCGGGTGAGGCGGAGAAACATGCGGGCCGGCCTGGACGAAACACGGAAGGTCGGGGCCGGTTAAGCAAGACCGGCGCCAAGCATGAGGTTCCGTCATGGCGCTCTTCTTCGACGCCGAATGGTTCGACGCCCGCCTGGCCGAGCGGGGGCTGAACCGTCGCATCCTGGCCGCGGCCGCGGGCATGAGCGAGGCCGACCTGGCGCTCGCCTACAAGGATCAGCGCGAGCTGTCGGCCGAGGAGGTGGGGGTCTTCGCCGAGGTGCTGGGCGTGCCGCCGGCCGAGGTGGCGAAGAGCGCGGGGGTCTCCACCCCCACACCGGGCGCGGGGCCGGAGGCGCGGATCGCCGCCCTGGAACGGCGGGTCGCCCTGCTGGAAGCCGAGATCGCCCGCCTGCGGCGGGACTGAGCCGAGTCTAGATCTTGGTGCGGGTCACGCCGCCCGCCGGCGCCCGGCGGTCGGCCCGGCCAGAATATTCGGTGCGGTTATAGGCGTTGCGCGCGGTCTGGAGGGTCTCGGCTCCGCCCTTGAGGCCCCGGCGCTGCTCGCCCTGGGCCATGACGTGGGCGGTGAAGCCGGCCGGACCGCCGGCCGAGGCGGCGGCGGGCGCCGGCGGAGGCGGCGGCTCCACAACGGCGGGCAGTTGGGCTTCGTCCTGGGGCGCGCCGGTGTCTTCGGAACCGTCGGCGCGCCGGCGCAGGCGACGCAGGCGCGCGGCGCGGCGGACAGGATCGATCGGCGAGGTCACGGACGTTCGGCTCCCTTCGGACCGGCGAAGATTGCCGGGCGAACCTTAAGGAACGCCCAAGCCGGGCCGGCGATCACTCCTTCGAGGCCAGCTTGTTGATCTGGGCCTGCATGGCGGCCATCTGCTCCTGCAGCGCCTTGAGCGTGTCGTCCTGGCGCGGCGGCGCGGGCTGCGGCCCGCCTGCGGGCTCGCGCGCGGCGGCCTCGTCGGCCTTGGGGGCGTAGGCGAAGGGCGTGAACATCTTCATCGCCCGGTCGAACATGGCAAGGTTCTGCCGGATCTGCTCGTCATAGCCGGCCATGGGCGCGGCCCCGAGGTGCGAGAACTGACTGCGCAGCCGCTCCTGCTGCTCGGCGAAGGTGGCCAGGGACAGTTCGAGATAGCTGGGCAGGAAGGCCTGCATGGAGTTGCCGTAGAAGCTGATCAGCTGCCGCAGGAACTGGATCGGCAGCAGGCTCTGCCCCTGGCTCTCCTCCTCGAAGATGATCTGGGTCAGCACGGTGCGCGTGATGTCCTCGTTGGTCTTGGCGTCATAGACGACGAAATCGACCCCCTGCTTCACCATGTCGGCGAGGTGCTCGAGCGTGACGTAGGAGGAGGAGGCGGTGTTGTAGAGCCGCCGGTTCGCATACTTCTTGATGACGACGCGATCGTCGCCCGGCTTTGCGCCGCTGTCCTGGGTCTCGGCCATCCCTGATCCTTTATCGGATATCCCGGGCGGGGACATCCGCACTTTGCGCCGCAGTATCGCGGATGCGAGGGAAATCGCAAATGCGTCCGCTGGCGTGCGGGCCCTTGCCGAAAGGGGCGCGGGTGCTCGATAGATAGGGGCGACCCGCCCGCAAGGCGCCTCCCATG
>CAYQPL010000014.1:0-1870 GCA_964419395.1 uncultured Phenylobacterium sp.
CAATGGGCCGAACAGCTTTCGGCGCGCCACCCGGTCGCCGCCCTCCTGCTGGTCCGCGCCCGCGCCGCCGCCCTCCTGCGCCTCGGCGCCGGCTTCACCGACGAGGTCCAGCGCCTGATCGACGAAGCCGAAGCCCTGGCGGTGGGCCTCACCGACCCGAGCGTGCCGATGCACGAAGCGTTTGTGGCGGAGTTGTCCGCGACTGCGAGCGGATCTGCGTCGCGCTATCGTTGAGCCTGCTCTCCGTCTCAAGTGGTCCGCTCGAAGCGCATCGCCCAATTGACCTCCCAGTTCACGCCGTCGTCGATGGAGAACGCCTGGTCCCAGCGCGCCGCGCTCCGTGAGATCTCGGACCACACGAAGCGCACCAGGATAGGCCGTCCGTTCAGTGTGTCCTTTGCCAGGAACGTCCCGACGCCGTCTGCGAAACGGCCCACCACTGGAGGATCCTGCGCGCCCATTCGCCCGTCGTGCCACCAGATCGACCATAGGCCGGTCTCGGGGTGACGGCGGCGGAAGGCCGCCGCGCGATAGGCTCCGGCAGGATCGTCGATGATGTTGTCTTCCACATTCGCTTCACCGCCCATCACCTCGTGGCGCACGCGCCACTCCCCGGTCTGAAAGCTGATATCCCCCATCGCCTTGTCTCCCTGGGTCCTTGGGAGGCCAAGCTAGCGGGGTCCTGCTGACAGGGTCTGTCAGCATAGCCAACGCGGTTGGGGGCGATCCGGCGATGGCGCAAGCCGGACCTCGGAGGTCTCCTACCCCTGCGCGCTCACATAGGGGCTCACCAGCCCCAGCGGGGCGGCGGTGGTGTTCTTCACGCTGCGGATGACGATGCGGCTTTCGATGTTGGAGACGAGGCCCAGCGACAGGATCTGGTCGCGCAGGAAGTTGTCGAAGGCGTGCATGTCGCGGGTGACGATGCGCAGCTCGTAGTCGGCCGCGCCGGTGACGGTGGCGCACTGGACCACCTCCGGCAGCTTGGCGATGGCGGCCTCGAAGGCGTCGAGATTGTCGCGCGTCGGCAGGGACAGCTTGACGGTGCAATAGACCTCGAAGCCCAGGCCCAGGCGCTCCCGGTCCAGGATGGTCACCCGGCGCTGGATGACGCCGCCATCCTCCAGCCGCTTGATGCGCCGCCAGCAGGGGCTGGAAGACAATCCGACCCGCTCGGCGATCTCGGCGACGGACAGGCCGGCGTCATGCTGGATCAGGTCCAGAATCTTGGCATCGACCGCATCGAGGGTCTCGGACACGTTTTTCTCCCGGTTTACGCCCACTCGCGCCCACTTCGTGCCCCGGAACCGGATGGTGGGGGCACGCCTTTGGTAAGCAATTGCGGCCTTCTTATATGATCTTCTAATTAATTAGGGAGCCCCAAAGGGAAAGATTTTGCGATGCGCCACAACGAAGTGACGCTGGACGACAAGTTTCTGCTCACCGAGGGACGCGTCTTCATCACCGGTGTGCAGGCCCTCGTCCGGGTGCTGCTGGACCAGCACCGGCTGGACCAGGCCGCGGGGCTGAACACGGCGGGCTTCCTGTCGGGCTATCGCGGCTCGCCGCTGGGCGGACTCGACCAGCAGGCCCATCGCGCGGGCAAGCACCTGTCGGCGGCGAACGTCGTCTTCAAGGAAGGCCTGAACGAGGACCTGGCCGCCACCGCCGTCTGGGGCAGCCAGCAGGCGAACCTGTTCTCAGGGCCCAAGTACGACGGCGTCTTCGGCATGTGGTACGGCAAGGCGCCGGGGGTGGACCGCACGGGCGACGCCTTCAAGCACGCCAATTTCGCCGGGACCTGGCCGAAGGGCGGCGTGGTAGCCGTGGGCGGCGGAGACCTGCACGTGGGAGACCGTCCCTAGCTTGC
>CAYQPL010000014.1:1880-11347 GCA_964419395.1 uncultured Phenylobacterium sp.
CTTGTTCCTCCTCCTCCTCCTCTTCGCTGTCGGACAACTGCAAGTCCTCCACCCTGCCGTCCCAGTCGGAGTTCGCCTTCCAGGACTTCGAGATGCCGGTCCTGTCGCCCGCCGACGTGCAGGAGGTGCTGGACTACGGCCTGATAGGCTACGCCCTGTCGCGCTTCTCCGGCCTGTGGGTCGGGCTGATCGCGCTCGCCGACACCATGGACTCCGGCATGACGATCGACGCCTCGCTGGCGCGTCACCAGTTCGTCCTGCCCCGGTTCGACATGCCTGCGGGCGGCCTCGGCATCCGGCTGAAGGACCAGCCGATGGAGAAGGAGCAGCGGCTCCGGACCTACAAGATCCCTGCCGCGCTGGCCTTCGCCCGGGCCAACCGCATCGACCGCGTGACGCTCGCCTCGCCCCGGCCGCGGCTCGGCATCGTCTGCCAGGGCCAGGCCTACAAGGACGTGATCGAGGCCCTGGCCGCCATGGGCATCGGCGCGGCCCAGGCCGCGGACCTCGGCCTCTCCATCTACAAGGTGGGCATGCCCTGGCCGCTGGAGCCCACGGGCCTGCGCGCCTTCGCCGCCGGTCTCGAGACCCTGATGGTCATCGAGCACAAGCGCCCCCTGATCGAGGGCCAGGCCCGCGCGGCCCTCTACGACCTGCCGGCCCAGGCGCGGCCAAGGATCATCGGCAAGGCCGACGAGCAGGGCCACCCGCTGCTGTCGGAGCTGGGCGCCCTGTCGGTGGCCGAGATTGCGCTCGCCATCGCCGACCGCCTGCCGCCGGGCCCGCACATGGACGGGGTCTATGACTATCTGAACCGCGTCTCGGCCGCGGGCGTCGCCGCCGTCAGCCTGTCGTCGGACCAGCAGCGCAAGCCCTTCTTCTGCTCGGGCTGCCCGCACAACACCTCGACCCGCCTGCCGGAGGGGGCGAAGGCCCTGGCCGGTATCGGCTGCCACTACATGGCCAGCTTCTCCGACCCCAACACAGACCTGAACAGCCACATGGGCGGTGAGGGCCTGAGCTGGGTGGGCGCCGCGCCTTTCACCGAGGAGAAGCACGTCTTCGTCAATCTGGGCGACGGCACCTACAACCACTCCGGCTCGCTCGCCATCCGCGCGGCCGTCGCGGCCGGGGCCAACGTCACCTACAAGCTGCTGTTCAACGATGCGGTGGCCATGACGGGCGGGCAGCAGGCCGAGAGCGGCTTCACCCCGGCCCAGATCACCCGCCAGCTGGCCTCCGAAGGCGTGACCCGCACGGTGATCGTCGCCGACGATCCCGACCGCTACAAGGGCGGCACCGACCTGGCCCCCGGCGTCGAGGGCAAGCCGCGGTCCGATCTGATGGCCGTGCAGCGCCAGCTGCGCGACACGGAGGGCGTCACCGTCCTCCTCTACGACCAGGTCTGCGCCACCGAGAAGCGCCGCCGCCGCAAGCGCGGGACCATGGCCAAGGCCGAGCAGCGGGTGATGATCAATCCGCTGGTCTGCGAGGGCTGCGGCGACTGCTCGCGGGCCTCGAACTGCGTGTCGGTGGAGCCGCTGAACACCGAGTTCGGGCGCAAGCGGAAGATCAATCAGTCCACCTGCAATCAGGACTATTCCTGCCTCGACGGCTTCTGCCCGTCCTTCATCACATTGGAGGGCGCGGAGAACCCGCATGCGGCCAGGCTGCCGGCGCTCACCGCCGACTCCACGCCGCTGCCGACCTTCGAGCCGTCGGTGGGCGTGAAGAACATCGTCTTCACCGGCGTCGGCGGCACGGGTGTGACAACCACGGCGTCGATCCTGGCCATGGCCGCGCACGTGGACGGCAAGGCCGCCTCGGTCGTCGACATGACCGGCCTGGCGCAGAAGGGCGGTGCGGTCTTCAGCCACGTCCGCATCGGCGATAGCGAAGACAGCGTGGTGGGCGGCCGCACGCCGGCGGCCAGCGCGCACGTGCTGATCGCCTGCGACGTCATGGTGGCGGCCGGCGCCGATGCGCTCGCCCTCTACGCCAAGGACCGGACCATGGGCTTCGGCAACGCCGACCTTTCGCCCACGGCCGACTTCGTCACCGACCGGGACGTGCGCTTCGACTCCGGCGGCATGGCCCGGCGGATCAAGGCCGCGGTGAAGGCCTATGACGAGACGCCCGCCCAGCACATGGCCGAGACCGAGCTGGGCGACGCCATCTTCGCCAACATGATCATGCTGGGCTTCGCCTGGCAGAAGGGCGTCATCCCGATCTCCAGCCGCGCCCTCTACCGCGCCATCAAGCTGAACGGGGTGGCGGCCGAAGCCAATCTGCAGGCCTTCGAGATGGGCCGGCGCGCCGCCCACGATCCCGACAGCCGCGGCCGGCGCGAGGCCGATGTGGCGACGCCCGAGACCCTGCCTCTGGCCGAACTGATCGCCCACCGCACGCGCGAACTGGCGGCCTACCAGAACGGCGCCTATGCCCGCCGCTATCAGGAGAAGGTGGAGGCGATCGCGCGGGCGGAGGCGCCCTTCGGCTCCGAGGCCCTGACCCGGGCGGCCGCCGTCAACCTCTACAAGCTGATGGCCTACAAGGACGAGTACGAGGTCGCCCGCCTCTATACGGACGGCCGCTTCGACGCCTATCGCGCCGGGACCTTCAAGGGGGGCAAGGCCAAGGTCTGGCTGGCCCCGCCGATCCTCGCCCCCAAGGACGACCGCGGAAACCCGAAGAAGATCGCCTTCGGCGGCTGGATGCTGGACGCGGCCTTCCCGGTGCTCGCCCGGATGAAAGGCCTGAGGGGCACCGCCTTCGACCCCTTCGGCCGCACCGAGGAGCGGAAGATGGAGCGCCGGCTCATCGCCGACTACGAGGCTGACCTCGACCGGCTGGTGTCGGAGCTTTCCGCCGAGCGCCTGCCGCTGGCCGTCGAGATTGCAGCGGTCCCGCAGGACATCCGCGGCTTCGGCCACATCAAGGAAGCCTCGGTGGGCCCGGCCAAGGCCAAGGCCAAGGCGCTGTGGGCGAAGTGGGAGAAAGCGGAGAGGCCGGTGGCGGCCTGAGGCGCCTTCGCTCCCTGTTCACCGTCACCCTGGGCCTTGTGCCCAGGGTCCCCCTCGCAGTCCGCACCTGCCCTCGACAGGGACCCCCGCGACGAGCCCGGGGGTGACGGCTCTGGGGAGCTGCGCGGTCCTGCCATCAGGCCGCCAGCACCACGGCCCGCTCCGGCGCCAGGGGATTCGCCGCCGCGCGCTCGGCCCGCAGCGCCCGCTCCAGGCTCTGATCGCCGCCGCGCCTGGCCGCTTCGATGAGCGTCAGGTCGAAGACGTCCCGCTGCGCATGGCTGCCGCCGAAGCGGTTCAGCCGGTGGCGGACGCCGCGCAGCAGGTCGGTCGACTTGGCGTAGTCGCCCTGGCCGAAGGCGAAGAGCGCCTCGCAGACCGGCCGTCCCACCTCGGCGGCGAAGAGGGCGTTGTCGCCCGGGCCCGCCGCGGCGGCGGCCTGCGCCTCCAGCACGGCCTTGGCCTCGGCCGCCCGGCCGGCGCCGACGAAGGCCATCATGGCGTGGGCGTCGTCGAAGGCGTACTGGCCTCGCGGCGTGCCCGCATAGACGTCAGCGAGGCGTGTCCAGCGGTCGCCCGCCTCCACCCCCATCAGCTTCAATCGCCAGAGGAGCGCGGCCGCGTCGACCATGTCGAAGGCCATGTCCGAGGCCGCGCCGTAGATCGGGCCGTCATAGAGGTCGAGGACGGCGTCCACGTCGCCGAGGCCAAGGTGGAAGAGCGCCAGGTGCCACCAGTTGTGGACGGCCAGCATGCTCTCCGGCGCCCAAGCGGTGTTCTCGGTCCGCATCCAGGCGATCCCGTCGGCGCGGCGGTTCTGCATTTCCAGCACATGGGCCACGGCGTGCTGGGCCCAGTTGTTGCGCGGCTCCAGCTCCACGGCGCGGCGGCCGGCGGCTTCGGCGCGGTCGTAGAGGGCCGTCTCCTCCAGGCCGAAGGCGTGCATGCCAAGGATGGCGTGGTGGTCGGGCATGCCCTCGGACCAGGCGGGCAGGGCGCGGGCGATCCGGTCGCGCAGGTTGCGGCTGTCGCCCACCAGGAAGTCCATCAGCTGGCCGGCCTGCAGGGCGAGCACGTCGCGGGGGAATTCGATGGCGACATCTTCCAGGATGCGCCCGGCGGCGCGGAACTCACCGGCCAGCACGCTGCCGACCGCCGCCAGGTGGCCCTGCTCGCGCCGCGTCGCCGGCAGGTCTCGGGCTGCGGCGAAGGCCTCGGCGCCCATGAGCGCGGTCTCGGCGCTGCCGCCCAGCAGGGTCATGTAGGCCTTCAGCACATGGGCCATGACGAAGCCCGGGCTGTCGGCGATAGCGCCCTCCAGCGGGGCGAAGGGCTCGCCGGCATAGCAGTGATAAGCATGGACGGCCTGGCGGTAGGCGTCCGCGGCGGCCGGCGTGGCGCCGGACAATTCCAGCCCCTGATGATCTCGAATCTGCACGTTTGTGTCTCCTCATTCAGGGGCGGGAGGAGTAATTTCTCTTCCGTTCAACCTCTAGCGGTCCCGCGGTCGGTTCGGCGAACGCTGGGATTCGTATTGTTTTTCAATTATCTGGACGCAAGCTGAGGAGAAGGAGCCTGGCCGTGACCAGCCAGAGCCTCGCCAAAACTGCACCTGCGGTACAGTCGCCGTCGCCGGCGAAGACGCCCGGCAAGCCCAAGGGCGAGCGCACCCGCGAGCGGATTCTCGACCTCGCCTATGACAGCGTGATCCGCAAAGGGTTCGCCGCCACCTCGATCGAGGAACTGGTCGAGGCCGCCGGCATCACCAAGAGCGGCTTCTTCTATCATTTCAAGGACAAGACCGACCTCGCCCGGCAGCTAATCGCCCGCTACACCAGCGAGAACGCCAGCTTCCTCGATGACATGGCCAAGCGGGCGCGGGAGCTGTCGGACGACCCGCTGCACAGCTTCCTGATCTTCCTGAAGCTCTATGCCGAAGCGATGGAGAACGTCCCCGATTCTCATCCCGGCTGCTTCGTCGCCACCGTGACCTTCCAGGACCAGTCCTTCGATCGCGAGATGCGGCGTCTGACGGTCGACAGCGTTATGGACTGGCGCGGACGCTTCGTCGGCTGGTTGGAGGAGATCGCCGCCGTCTATCCGCCGCGCGGCAAGCTCGCCATGGCCGACCTCGCCGACTCCATCCTCGCCTTCACCTATGGCGGCATGACGCTGGCCAAGGCCCTGGACGACAACAGCGCCATCAGCCGCCAGGCGATGATGTTCCGCGAAACAGTGCGCCTCTACTTCCAGCCCGACTGAGGCTTCCGCGCGCGGGCAAGGCGGGCTAGGGCTTGCCCATGGCCGATTTCGATTTCGACGCCCTGGTGGTGGGCGCAGGCGCCGTGGGGCTCGCCTGCGGGTATGCGCTGACCCGGCGCGGGCTGACCGTGGTGGTTCTCGAGCAGGACGTGGCCATCGGCCAGGGCGTCTCCTCGCGCAATTCCGAGGTGATCCACGGCGGGCTCTACTATCCGACCGGCTCGCTGAAGGCGCGGCTCTGCGTGCAGGGACGGCGGCGGCTCTACGCCTTCTTGGAAGAGCGGAACATCGCCTTCGACCGCTGCGGCAAGCTGGTGGTGGCCAATGGCGCCGACGAGGTCGCCCGGCTCGAGCCGATCCTGGAGCAGGCCCGCATCAACGACGTCGAGGGCATGGAGAGGCTCTCCAAGGCCCAGGCGCTGGCGCTGGAGCCGGAGCTCTCCTGCGACGCGGCGCTGATCTCTCCGCAGAGCGGGGTCTTCGACAGCCACGGCTACATGCTGGCCCTGCAGGGCGAGATCGAGGCCGGCGGCGGGGCGGTCGTGCTCTCCACCCCTTTCGAGGGGGCCGAGCCGCTGCCCGGCGGCGGCTGGCGCGTGCGCGCCGGCGGCGCCGAGCCGACGAGCCTGACCGTGCGCCTGCTGGTCACCGCGCCTGGCCTCTCGGCCCAGGCGGTGGCGGGGGGCATCGAGGGCTTCCCGAAGGATGAGATCCCGGAGGGCCACTACGGCAAGGGCCGCTATTTCCGCCTGCAGGGCAAGGCGCCCTTCGCCCGGCTGATCTATCCGCCGCCGATTCCCGGCGCGCTCGGCACCCATTACCGCCGCGACCTGGGCGGGCAGGCGGTGTTTGGCCCCGATCTGATCTTCGTCGACGAGCTGGACTACAGCGTCGATCCGGACGCCGCGGCCGGCTTCTACGCCTATGTGCGCAAGTTCTGGCCGGCGCTGCCCGACGACTCCCTGTCCCCCGACTACGCCGGCATCCGTCCCAAGCTGCACGGGCCGGGCGAGCCGCATCCCGACTTCCGCATCGACGGGCCGGAGGCGCATGGCCTGGAGGGGCTGGTGGCCCTGTTTGGCATCGAAAGTCCCGGTCTCACCTCGTCCCTGGCGATTGGCGAGGAGGTGGCGGGACGGCTCGGGCTGGCGGAGGTCTGAGGGGCCGCAGACCCCCTCCGGCCCTCCGGGCCACCTCCCCCTGAAGAAGGGGGAGGATCTGCTCGGCGGTCTTGGCAAGCGCAGCGCGAAAAGATGCTCCCCCTCAGCGAGGGGGAGCTGTCACCGAAGGTGACTGAGGGGGCCGACGGCGCCGCCCAACTCACCCCGCCGGGACGAGCTTCAGGATGCGGCCCTGGGCGTTGTCGGTGGCGACATAGATCGCCCCGTCCGGGCCGACCGCGACGTCGCGGATGCGCTCGCCGACGTCGGGCAGCAGGCGGTCCTCGCCGGTGACCCGCTCGCCGTCGGTGGTCAGGCGGACAAGCTGCTTGTCGCGCAGGGCGCCGACGAAGAGGCTGCCCTTCCAGGCGGGGAACAGGTCGCCCTGGTAGAAGGCAATCACCGACGGCGCGATGCCCGGGTCCCAGAAATAGGCCGGCTGCTCCATCCCCTCCTGGGCGGTCATCCCTTCACCGATCGGGCCCCCGGAATATTCGATGCCGTAGGTGATGGTCGGCCAGCCATAGTTCTTGCCCGCCTCGATGATGTTCAGCTCGTCGCCGCCGCGGGCGCCGTGCTCGATCTCCCACAGCTTGCCGGTCTCCGGATGCAGGGCGGCGGCCTGCACGTTGCGCACGCCGAGTGCGAAAATCTCCGGCCGCGCGCCGTCCTGGCCGACGAACGGATTGTCGTCGGGGATGGAGCCGTCGGGATGGATCCGGACGATCTTGCCGAGCGCGGAATCCATCTGCTGGGCCTGGACACGGCCGGCCATGATGGAGCGCTCGCCGAGCGTCACATAGAGGTGGCCGTCACGGTCGAAGACGAGGCGGTTACCGAAATGCTTGGTGGACTCCAGCGCCGGCTGCTGCTGGTAGATGACCTGCACATCCTCGACCCGCGCCGCGCCGCCGGCCTCGACCAGCCGGCCGCGGGCGACCGCGGTGGCGTTCCGCCCGCCGCCGCGGGGCTCGGCATAGCTCCAGTAGATCAGGCGGTTCTCGTCGAACGCCGGGTCGAGGGCCACGTCCAGCAGGCCGCCCTGGTCGCGGGCGTCGACCTCGGGCAGGCCGGCGACGGGTTGCGACAGCTCGCCGGCCGGCGTGACGATGCGCAGGCGGCCGGGCTTCTCCGTCACCAGCATGCGGCCGTCGGGCAGGAAGGTCAGCGCCCAGGGCTTCTCCAGCCCGTCGGCGACGGTCACCACCTGATAGTCGACCTCGGCCGAAACCTCCGGCGCGCGGGTCTGGCCGGGGAAGGCGGGCTGCTGTGACGGGGCGTTGGCCGGCCGCGTCTCCCACGGCTCGCCCGTCGGCGTGGCCTTATCGGCCTGCTGGGCGTTGCCAGCCGATCCGCCACACGCGGCGAGAATGGCGGCGCAGGCGGTGGTGAGAAGCAGGTGTCGCACGGGCAGTCTCCCTTCGGTCCGGCTTTGCAAAGCGCGGCGGTTCAGATCGTTCCGGTGAGCGCCTCCAGCGCCTCGGCCGGAGTGGCGTCCTCCAGATGTATGAGCGACCACAGGGCGAAGAACAGCAGCGGCCAGGCCTTCGACGGCGCGCCGCTGCGGAAGACGGCGGCGGCCGCCTCGGCGCTCATCAGCCGGCGGACGGCGGCCACCTCGCCGATGCGCGCGGCGATGGCCTCCGCGCGGGGCGCGATCCAGGCGCCGACGGGCACGGTGAAGCCCTGCTTGCGGGCCCAGGGCTCGGCGGCCGGGCAGGCGCCCTCCAGCCACTTGCGCACCAGCCACTTGCCGTAGCGCCCGCGCACCTTGAACCGGTCGGGCAGGGGGAAGGCGAAGGCCGCCACCTCCGGGTCGAGGAAGGGGGTGCGTCCCTCCAGCCCGTGGGCCATCAGGCAGCGGTCGAGCTTGGTCAGAAGGTCGTTGGGCAGCCAGGTGGCGATGTCGGCGTGCTGGGCCTGCTGCAGGCGGGTGAGGCCCGCGGGCGCCTTGGCCTGGGCGCGCCAGCGTTCGAGCGTCGCGGGATCGTCGGGTCGCGGCTCGGCCGCCCGTCCGCCCAGCCAGGCCGGTCGCAGGGCGCGGCGATAGCGGCCATAGCCGCCGAAGAGCTCATCGCCGCCTTCGCCGGTCAGCACGACGGTCAGGGTTCCCCTGGCCGCGGCGGCGAGCTTGTAGGTGGGCAGGGTCGCATAGTCGGCGGTGGGGTCGTCCAGGGCCGCGGCGACGCCCGGCAGCAGGCTCCAGAAATCCTCTTCGCCGAAGCGCGTCTCGCGCCAGTCGAGATCGAGCGCCCGGGCGACCCGCTCGGCCTGGGCGCGCTCGTCCCGCGCGCCAGGGGCCTCGAAACCGCAGGTGAAGGCGGTGACCGGCCGTTCGTTCAGCCGGGCCATCAGGGTCGCCACGGCGGCGGAGTCGATGCCGCCGGAAAGAAAGAGGCCGTAGGGCACGTCGGAGCGCTGGTGGACGCGGACGCTGTCCTCCAGCACGGCGTCGAGCCGGGCGATCAGGGCCTGCTCGTCGCTCGGGGCGCGGCGGACGCCCGGCGCAGGCAGGGCGGAGCGGACCTCGCGCGAGACGATGCGCCCCTCCGCCACTTCGCAGATCTCGCCCGGCGCCAGCCGGCGCACGCCGGGGAAGATGGTTTCCTCGCCGAGCGTATAGCTGAAGGCCAGCAGCTCGCGGGCCGGGTCTTCCCTGAAGTCCCGCGGCGTGAGCCCGGCGGCGAGGAAGGCCCGCGGCTGGGAGGCGAAGGCCAGGCCCCTCTCCAGCTCCACCACATAGAGCGGCTTGATGCCGAAGGGGTCGCGCGCCAGCCAGGTTCGTCCGTCCGGCCCGATCAGACACAGCGCGTACATGCCCCGAAGCCGCTGGAAGGCGGCGGGGCCTTCCTTGGCGTAGAGGTGCAGCAGGGGCTCGAAGTCCGAGCCGGTGGCGAGATCGCCCGCCAGGTCGAACTGCTCGGTCAGCTCCACATAGTTATAGATCTCGCCGTTGCCGATGACCATCCCGCCGGCGGCGTGCAGGGGCTGCCAGCCGCCTTCCAGATCGATGATGGAGAGC
>CAYQPL010000014.1:11357-29839 GCA_964419395.1 uncultured Phenylobacterium sp.
GGCCTGCGTGGCGCCGGGCTGCGCCTCCACCCTCCCGCTGGCGGGCCCCCGGTGGGGCAGGGCCTCGATCATCGGACGGGCGGAAAGGTCCCCGTCCAGCACGCCGGCGATGCCGCACATCAGCCCTCTCCGAAGTCGGCGAAGAGCTCGCGCCACTGGGCGACGACGGCGGCCTGGCTGAACTCCGCCTCCACGCGGGCGAGGCCGTTCTGGGCCAGGCGGATGCGCAGCATGGGCTCGTCGAGCGCGCGGCGGATGGCGGCGGCCAGGGCGTCTGCGTCGTCGACGGGGACGAGCAGGCCGTCCTCGCCGTCCGTGATCAGGGCGCTCGGTCCCTGGCTGGCGGCGGCCACCACGGGCAGGCCGTGGGCCCAGGCCTGGATGACCACATTGCCCAGGGGTTCGTAGCGCGAGGGGAAGACGCAGAGGTCGGCCGCCCGGTAGAGGGCCGAGGGGTCGTTGCGCCAGCCGAGGAAGCGGACGCGGTCGTTCACGCCGAGGCCCAGCGCCAGGGCCTTCAGCTTGGCCTCCTCAGGCCCCGCGCCGGCGATCCACAGATAGGCCTCGGGCAGGCGGGTCAGCGCGTTCAGCGTCACGTCGTGGGCCTTGGCCTCGTGCAGCCGCCCCATGGACAGCAGCAGGCAGGCGTCCTTCGGCGTATCCAGGCCGGCGCGGTCCACCGGCGCGGCGTCGGCCGGGGCCTCGGCGAAGTTGGGGATGTGGCGCACCTTTCCGGCGGGCCAGCCCTGGGCCACGATCCAGTCGGCGATGTCCTCGGTATTGGCCACCAGGAAATCGAAGTCGCGGTAGTATTTCAGCTTGTAGTAGCCGCCCAGCCGCCCGATCCGCGCCCACGGACCCTTGGGCGTGTGGCGCGCGGCGCGGTTCATCCAGGCCAGGGCCACCTTGACCTCGTGGGCGCGGGCGAAGCCGGCGACCTTGCCGCGGGTGAAGAGGTCGAGCGGCCCGCCGAAGGCGAAGCAGCCGGTCGCCACGCCGGACGCCTCCAGCGCCGCCTGTCGCCCGGCATGGGCGCGCAGGGCTGCGGCCTGGGCCACGCCGCCGGCCGCAAGGGCGCAGACCAGATCGACGAAGTAGGTCTCCGCCCCGCCGTCCCCGGCCGTTCCCAGAAGATGAAGCACGCTCATGCCGGGCGCGAACCTAGCCGGGCTTTCCGCCGCGCCCAAGCCGCTTGATGCGGCCTTCGGGAATCCCTATAACCCGCGCCTCGCGCGTCAGCGGCGCGAACCCGTGGCTGGGTAGCTCAGCTGGTTAGAGCGGTGGATTCATAACCCACAGGTCGGCGGTTCGAGCCCGCCCCCAGCTACCACACCTCCCAACCCAATGTTCTCCGAAGGTTCGGAGAGTATGCGTTGCAGGGTACCTTCGATAACGATGTCGATTGGGCCGCCCCGGGCTTGGGTTAGGGGTGTGATGACGACCCGTTCCACCAGGCCCCTCACGGCTTCCTTCAGACGCCTTGAGGCCGCGGTGTCCCCCTGCGCATCGAGCGCGATGGTATCCTCCAACTCGGCGACCATTGCGGCGTACGTCTCTGTGGCGCGCGGATGCAGTTCCACAGTGGGACTGGCTTCCGCAAGCTCCGCAACCTGCGCCTGGAGATCAGTCTTCTCTGCTTCAAGCTCCTGAAGGCGTTGCTCGACAGCTGGGGTAGCGATCCCTCGGATGATCGCGTCGACGGCTCTCTCGATCCGCCGATCCACTTCGGCGAGCCGTCTGTTGAGAGGTGCGATGCGCTCAGCCGCATTGTCCTTACGACGCTTGGCGGCGGCCTGGTACGCTCGGAGGTAGGTCGCCGTGGCCTCCGGCGAGAGCATCTGCTCGCGCAGGCCTTCGAGAATGCGCCTTTCGATGTCAGCTCTTTTGGGTGTTCGCCCGTTCGTGCAGGTCTTCCGCTCCCGATAGTTGGCGCAAACGAGCTTGCCGGTTGTGTACGTCGTGTAGGTCCCGCCGCAGCAACCGCAACGCAGCAGCCCCCGAACAGTGACGGACGCCGCTGCGCTTGGTGCGGCGTGAGTTTCGCCCGGTCCTTGCGGGCGCGCACCTTGCTCCAGGTCTCGTCGTCTATGATCCGAAGGTGCGGCGCCGGAGTGCGCGACCATTGCTCGGGCGGGGCATAGCGGTGAATTCTGCGGCCCGTCTGGCGGTCCTTCTTTACGGTGTCCCGGCCCCAGACCTTCACGCCGACATACTGTTCGGTGTTGAGAATGCCGTTTCCGCGCTGCCGCGATCCACTGATGGTCGATGCGTTCCATAGGCCTCCGCGCGGACCCGGAACACCTTCAGCATTCAGGCTGCCTGCGATCTCGCGAGCAGTATCCCCTGCTGCATAAGCAGCGAAGATGCGGCGGATGATGTCAGCTTCATCGTTCACGATCTCGGTGCGGCCGCCAGGCTCTGTCCGGTAACCGTATAGCCGTGCTCCCGTAGCAAGGCCCTTCTCCGCATTGGAGTGCATGCCACGCTTGGTTTTGGCGCTCAGGTTGCGGATGTACTGCTGCGCCATCAGCCCCTTCAACGCCACGTGCATGTCTGTGACGTCACCAGATGCAATCGTGACGAGGCGAATGCCTGCGTCCTCAAGCCGGTTGAACACATGGGCTTGGTGCTCGAGATTGCGCGCTAGCCGATCCTCGTCCTCGGCAAGCAGGATGTCGAACTCCTGTCTCTCGGCAGCGGCGAGGGCCTCATTTAGGCCTGGGCGGTTCGCCATCGCGGACCCGGAGATTGCGGCGTCTGAGAAGGTTGCAGTGATCGTCCAAGACTTACTCTCGGCGAACCGGGTGCATTCCGCCACCTGGTCTGCGATGGAGCGCTCGTTCTGTCGGTCCGAGCTGTAGCGGGCGTAAATCGCGCAGCGCATCAGGCTGAGACCTCCATCGTCATCGAGGCCTTATGGTCGCGTTCCTCCTGGAGCCAAGCAAGAGCTTCAATGAGGGGTTTCAGTGCGCAGATATAAGAAGTCTGCTGGTGTTCAGGCTCTGCATTAGAGAAAGAGTCGCCATCGCTCGCGCTGAGGCGCGGCCGCATCTGGGAATTCATTGGTGGAAGGGGAATTGAGGCCGAAGCCTCTGGGGTGTAATTTCGAGCAAGGCCCGAGGTAAGTGCCGATTGAGCGGGTGAGCCCTACATTCAGCTGCCATCAATATACAAAACTGCTCGATGATCGTCGAGGCAATTTCTCGGCCGCTGGAGAGCAAATGGAGACTCTCAGAGTCGTTCTCCTGCGTTTCCGCTACCACCCCAGCGCTGCCTGTAAGAGAACCGCTCAGCGGGGCGGAAATCGGCCCTAACGCGCATGGCCGCGCCCCGGGGCGTCTACCCTGGCGCGTTGTCCGACACGGGTAAGGAACATGGTGCTGGCGAGCTAACAGAAACACGGCCGCTCCGCATCGCGAGCTTGCAAGCAAGAGCCCTATCCGAAGCCTTATACCGGCCTCGCGAGCCACGAGGGCGTGGGCATCCGAGCACTAGCAAAACCGCCGCATATGTCTCCAAGAGATATTTGACGCCCCTATCTGGTGCGCTTGGTGCTCGGTCTGAGTTCGGTTTTGGCATCTGAAACTGGTCTTGGGGTATAAGGCACCCGAGGCCAACTCGACCCAGGACCCGTGGGACCGGGATCGCGACCTCGGACTGAATTCTAAGACTTCGGTGCGGGCCACGGGACGTTCCGACTGATTGTCATCTCCTCCGTCACTTTCACCCATGGGCGTGGTCCATGACGGGATGTCTTGCGTGCTGGGCGCGAGTTCCCGAGCGGCCAAGCGCCGGTGCTCGTCAGACGACGGGTTAGGAACCAATCTTCCAAGCTGTAACCGGGATCGAAGCCAACCACGAGCAAGGTCAAAGCTTCCAGCGGCAAGGGCGGCTCAATCGAGGAATAGTGACGACCAAAGCCGTGCGGAGAGACGTGGCCGGAGAGGGCTCTAACCAGGGTGCGCAACCTGGTTTGCAGATGGGTCGCGGACCCCGCGTAGAGTAGTCCAGGGCTCTTCGCGATCTCGTCGAGGTCCACCGTTTCCGCGGCGGCCGGCGAGTGAGCGCGGTGAAGAACGAGGTAGACTCCACTTCGATGGCCAACCTCGGCGCGTAAGGCCCTGGTCGCTAGGGCGAGGTCTGGGGTCCTATCCCAATCCACCACGACGTGACGGAGTTGCTGCATGCTCACTTCCAGTCGCGCCCACGAATAGTGCCTGACTCGCGGACCTCATCGATGATGGTTCGGTCGACGGAAACTATGCTGCCGCAGTGTTGCGCGCTCATGTTGGCGAAGGCGAGCTGCTCGGTGTCTCGCTTGAGCTGAGTCATGCGCGCATCGGTCGGGCTTAGCCCGATGGTGTCCAGCTCGCTGAGCCCCGGCGGTTCATGGAGAGTCTCGCCGGTCTCGGTGTTGGTGACAAATCCCGTGAACCCAACGTAGGCCCCCATACGGTTCTTGCCATTGAGCTGGCCACAGACATACGGCCCGCTTTGCACGATGTCGCGAAACTCTGCCGACCTGGGGTCGAAGAGGTCGCGGGCGGCCAACTCCTTGCCTCTGTCGATCCGATGCATGTCGCATCCGACCAAGGCGACGGCGGAGATGGCGGTGACCCAGAAAGCTCTCATCTATAAACCCGTTTCAGGTTATCCCGAACCGGGTTTTATCGGTGCGGCCGCCTTGTTCAAGCGGCTTCCCGATGTCGTCGACCCTGCACAGCCCCGAATACCGCGCTTTCGCCTTGCGGCTCATTGCGGTTCGCAAGGAGGTCGGGCTGACGCAGGCGGAACTCGCTGCACGGCTGGGGAAGCCGCAGTCCTACGTCTCCAAGAACGAGCGTTTTGAGCGACGAGTTGATCCCGCTGAGTTTCGCGCCTTGATGCTGGCCTTGGGGCGCGACCCGGTCACCGAATATGCATCGATCTCAAAGACGCTTGGCGATGATCAATCAGAGGGCGTGCGGTCCACCAAGCGCAGCAGTCCCGGATAGCCACCTGCTGCGGCTTTCTGCAACTCAAGTGTGAGTAGACTGCGCAGCTCGTCTGCCCGCACGTCACGGTGTTTGCGCCCAAACCGAGGCGCGAGCTTTGCCAACGCGACGGCTGCGAGCGTTCTTGCCACTTCGCTTTCGGTTCCAAGCTGCTGGAAGGTGAGGTAGGCGCGAATGACCTTGCCTCCTTTGATCCAGGTCCTTCCTCTGACATCAGGATGAACGAGTTCCCAAGCAGCAGTCGAAGCGACGTACTCCGCTGCGGCCTTGATCGCTGCAACGCTTGGGACGGGTGCGTCCGGAAACGTGTCGGTGAGCCCCCCGGCCGTTGAATGGGGCTCGTCCGGCTCGTCGAAGAAGCCGAGTGGTAGCGGCGGCGGGACAAGCGAAGCAGACTTGCTTGAGTGGAGCGCAGCGTAGCCCTGAAGGTCGCGGGACTGCTCGTAGTTGGCCAAATACGTAGCCTTTTGGATGTGTTTTCGGAGTCGTCGCTCAATGGACCTTCGTACTGAGGCCAGGGGGCGACCGTCCTCCAGCCGGGTCGGATCAGCTCCCACATGCAGGAGAGCCCATCTCACAGGCTCCGGATCGTTCTCGGCAAGCCCGAGCAACGCCTGCACCAGATGGACCGTCGCAAGGTCGACCGCGCGGTTGTAACCGGCACTCGAGCGGTAACGGTCGAACTCCGGAGACCCTACGACGCGGAAGCGCAGAGGCGAGACTGAGGCCACCTCTAGCGTCCATTCAAGCTTCGAAAACTGGCGTCCCGCATTCCGAAGGGTACGCGGCTTAAACATACAAACTCACGAGCATATGTGGTGGAGGTGACTTTGAGGCCCTGATCCCTCGGGACTTCTAATCGGGAAGGGTTGAAGATCGCCGGGACTAGGGCGTGCGCAGCACGGCCCCGGCGATCTTCAACCCTTCCCTGCCGCCGAAGGCGGCTTGTTGAAGCGCTTCGCTTTTTTAATTTATGTATTCTATCTGAAACTATATCCAATATATAGATAACTATAGGGCGCGCGCGGATATCATGCTTTCTAGATTTTGCAATCAAAATCCGAGCGGCGCTTTGATTTTGTGCCCGAGCGCGCTCGGGCGCGTTGTTGTTCTGGCGTAAGAGGTCGCGGACTGCCAAACGGGCTCCGGCCATACGCATCAGCCTAGTGCGCGATAGACGCTAGCTCGTCCTATGCCCAGCTTCTTGGCGATAGCGGACGCCCCGAGCCCTTGCGCCTTCAAGGCCGCGATTTGCTCCGGGTCGATAGCCTTCGGACGACCACGATATCGCCCCGCCGCTTTTGCTTTCGCGATCCCGTCCGCCTGACGCTCCCTTCGGATTTCAGTCTCGAATTCCGCAAAAGAGCCGAGCAGGTTCAGCATCAGGCGCCCTTCGCTGGAGGTGGTGTCGATATGCTGCTGAAGGCACCGGAAGCAGACGTCCTTCTCGATGAGCAGGTCCACGATCCTGCGGAGGTCCACCAAGCTACGGGCCAGGCGATCCAGTCGCGTGACGAGAAACACGTCGCCCTTGCGGACATAGCGGAGAGCCGCTTCAAGCTGCTCCCGCCCCTCTGTCGTCGCGCCGCTCCGCTTCTCCTCGAACATCTGCTCGGCCCCCGCGGCGAGGAGCTGCTCGCGTTGCACGTCTAAGGACTGACCGGCGCTGGACACGCGCGAATAACCGACAAGGCTCATCTGACTGTCTCATTTGGTTGTAGACCGTCAGACAATAGCGTCTCAAAAATCGCTTGTCGGGTCATTTGAGACGGGAAGTTCGTCTCAGCCTGGGTGTCTCTCGGGGTATACCTTCCGAGCCCACAGTGGCGCTTAGTCCACGGCTGCACCTTGTGAACTGCCAACCCGTGATCCATGTTTTCCTCCGGGTAGGGAGGCTCGATTGGCGACAACGGACTATACTGTGATGCGAAGTCCGTGCCTGTGTGGGCAAGGGCAGATCGTCGTAACTCAGGAGATGCCGGACCACCCTTGGGTCAGAGCTAGTCAGATAAGCTACTCTGGCGCTTTGGAGTGCGCCCACTGCTCCAAGACCTACACCGTCATAAATGACTGGGGCTCTAAGCCTTACGTGGCGAAGCTTTCGGATGTCGCGAAGTTCGAGCTAGCTAAGGAGGCGAACGCAAAGGCTGATGCGGAATTCAAGAATTCTGCGCAGGCCCAAGCTCTCATTCCGAAGATTGTTGCGGAGATAGACGGTCAGCCTTCGAAGGCCGCGCGGCATAGGTTGCTCTCCCGGTTCGGGCTGACGCGGGACTCCTACGCCACCTATCTGAAGTGTTCGCAGAGTGGGGCGGAGGCAGTGAAGTACATCACGGGTCACGACATTGCGCACATTGGCGGCGAGTTGGGACTGGCGGGAGGTCAGGCCCAAGCGTTCGCCACGAAGGCGAAGGAACTCGAGGCTCTACAGAAGGCGAGTTGGGAGCGTCCGCCCGCTATTGTGACCGGCGCAACATGGATGCAGCGCTAGTCTCCCCCGCCCACGCTCGGAGTTCGATCAGCGTCCCGGCTTAGCTACGGGCAGAAGCTCTTTAGGAGCCGCAGGTGTATGCACGCTGGTCCGCTTAGCTGACGCGAGGCGATTGAAGCCTCGATGCCACGCGAGGTCATTGAACCAGGCGCCGACAAGGAAGCCACTTAGCACCTTGATAGCATGGTGTTCGAGCTTGCGCTTGCCGACGAACTTCTCCTGGCCCGGCACGGTTGCCGCTTTCTCCACTACGTAGGCGGCAAGTCGCTCATTATGTTCAGGAAACCGCTGCGTGAGAGCGACGGATAGCGCCTGGGCGATCCGCCCGAGTGCGTCAGAGACCTCGTACGGGCTCAGATCACCTCGCGCGTGGCGTGACCAGTTCGCCTGCAAGTTAGTCGGGCTAGAGGTTTCGAGGCGCTCGCTGAGCGCCGCTAAATCCGGTGCAAGGCTGTCGAAGTGAAGCGCAAGATCGGGGAAGCGTGCCCGGAAGTCTCCCACTAGGAGCGCATTCGGCTCGACGCGCCGGAAGTTTTTGGAAGCCCCGTAGAAGAAGCGGATTTTCCAGGTGATGAATTCACGTCGGACGTCCGCTGCGTTGGCGAGTTCGAAGCGCATCCCGCTCTTGAAGCGGAGGCCTGGCAATGCAGCTCGGAAAGTGCGCGTCCGAGGATAGGTCTTTCCTCTTCCTTCTGCCTTCGTCACCGGCGGCAATTCGGCGGGCAGGCGCAGCAGGTCGCCGGAGGACGGAAATGCGCAAATCTCTGCGACGGGCGTCTCTTGGACAGCCATTCCCAAGAGATAGGTGAAGGTTGGCGGTATGGCGTTTCCAACTAGTTTCGCCTTGCCCCCGAAAGACCCGCTGTAGAACTGGTAAGTGATCGGAAAGCCCTGTAGAGCCGCGCGCTCTCGGATGCTGAGCCTACGCAGACCACCATCCGGACGTGGGTCGCGGATGATGATGCTTTCGCGAGAGACCCTGGTGCACGTGGCCGTTACGGTACGCGAGGCGCGCTCAAGGTCATCAGGGAACGCCATATCGTTGTAGACGGGATGATACGACTTCGCGTCCTGGTTCATCCTCAGTTCTTCGTCGCTGAGACAGTGTTCGATCTCCCGCTCTGTGACTTCTTGGCCATCGACCGTGATCCCCCATGTGGGATCTGTGACCTGACCCTCGCCATTTAGAGCCTTGACCACTTCGCCAAGCGTGGGGACGGGAAGCTTCCGCTTGTAGCTCAGGAGGAGCTTCCGAGCATACTTCCCTGCGATACAACGCCGCCGCACCTGTGGGGTGCCGAAGTCGCTGAAGTCGACGATTTCCACGTCAGGAAAGAGGTCCCGATATTCGTGAAGTGCATGCTCGGCGTCGCTCCTGGCGTCCCGCAGCACCGTGGCAACGCGAGGCACGTTCTCCATCGCCCACCACTTTGGCTCTAAGTGCCTGACGATTTCGAAGAAGCGCGCGAGATCCTTCATGCCTTCGGGCAGGTCGCCGTTGCCGCCCCGGTTCGCGTAGGAGAACTCTGTGCAAGGTGGACTGCCGACCACCACGTCGATGGCCGTAGGCAGTTCGTTCAGCTTGAGTTCGCGGACAGCGGTGGCGCGGGGTTTCCCGCCTGGGTTCTTGTTGTGGGTGGCGACTGCGGGGTGCCACCATTCGTATGAGCCGACGACCTCAATTCCCGCGAGGCGAAGTCCAAGGCTCCAACCACCGACGCCGGCATAGAGGTCAATCGCGCGCATCGTGCCCATCTTCCGACTCAACTTTGTCGGGAGCGGAGACTAAGTGGTGTCAAGCGTTGCGATCAAGATCTCTATGCAAGCCCACGCCCGATTTTGACGCACCTAGAAACGCGACCAGGCGTCCCTTGAGCGTCTCGAGCCTTGCTGTCTCACATTCCCAGACCACAAGCGTTTCCCAGCCCAGCGCGCGCGCCTCGGCTAGGACCCGCTGGTCGCGCGCCTTGTTGCGCTCGAACTTTGACGACCAGAACGCGGTGCGAGTGCTGGGTATGTGGGCCGACCTACAGCCCTCGTGTTGATGCCAAAAGCATCCGTGGACGTAGATCGCCTTCTTCCGCCCCGGAAAGGCCACGTCGGGTCGACCTGGAACGCCCTTCCACTGCAATCGGTACCGATAGCCCATAGAATGCAGCATGCGCCTGACGAGCAGTTCGGGTTTGGTATGTGCCCGCCTTATCTTACCCATGTGAGCGCTGCGTTGCGCCGGGGTCAGCCGATCAGGCACTGTTTCCGCCAGACGTTCGCGCCAGATGTTATGTCGCCGCTTGCTTCAACGTGGGATTGATCCCAATCATTCATCCACGAACTCATAGGCGTGGGGGTAAGATGGTGTTGGACGCATCGGTCAGGTCGACTCGACTGCGCGGGCTGCGCGATGATCCTGCAAAGATCGTTGGCAAGGAGAAGCTCTTCTACAAAGGGGCGACTGAGCGCTTCCCAGTCTATCAAATCCCTCTCGAACTGCTCGTGTACAACCGGCACAATGGACGGATTGAAAGCGAGATGCTCACGTGGGAGTTCGAGCACGACGTCGGCGAAAAGGACTACACCGACGAAATCCACCACCGGATCGAAACGTTCCTTTGGGAGACAAATGTCGCCCGGAACGAACAGACTCTGAAAGACCTCAAGGCGAAGCAGCAGCAGCGGCCCGGCATCGTCAGCCTCGACGGGGTGATTATCGACGGCAATCGCCGTGCGATGCTGCTCAACAAGATTGATAGAAATGGGTTCTTCGAGGCCGTCATCCTTCCGGATGAGTACTATGAAAACGAGAAGGAGATCGTCCGCCTAGAGACCCAGTACCAAATTGGTGAAGATGCGAAGCTCGATTACGGGCCGCTAGAAAAATACCTCAAGGTGAAGCGCCTCCACCTCGTTTTGGGCTACGAGATTTCTGAGGTCGCCCAGATGATGAGCGTGGGGGAGGGGGAGGTCGAACGGCTGCTTGCCATCATGGCCCTGATGGATGATTACCTAGAACACATTCGGTGCCCGAACCTTTACAATATGCTCAAGGAGAGGGATGGCAGCACGAAGGAAGGGATGTTCGTCGATCTCTTCCAAGACCTCAAGCGGCTCGACAACGGGAAGGCGCAAATCCAGTGGCCCGTTGAGGGGCTGGACGTGCTTGAACTTCGAACGATCCAGTTTGACCACATCCGGTACGGCAATGGCGGCGGCTTGTTCGAATCCGGCAAGGACTATCGCCAGATTTCACACGACAGCCGCGGCGAACAGAGCTTCTTCGCATACGAGGAAATCTGGAAGAAATTCAGCGAAACGCACGGTCACAACATTGACCCAATCGATAAGCAGGTCGGCACGCTTGATGAGTACATCGCCCGCAACCCTCAGTTTGGATCGCGCGTCGATGCAGCTGAAGCTCGTGAAGACGAGTGGAAGGCCAAAGCCAAAGATCTCCTCAAGAACAATTTCTACCAGTCCAGTATCAAGCTTGAGGCGCAGAAGGACGCAGACGAGCCACACAAGCTGTTGGAGCGTGCCCTTGCGGCCCTGCAGAAGGTCGATGTCGATGGTCCCGGCTTCCTCAACGACACGTCTAACGTCGGGCTCGTAAAGGAGCTGAGCTCGATCCTTTGGGACATGAAGAAGCGGATCGACAGGCAGCCCGCCAGGACATGAGCTGAATGGCTGCTCGTATCAATTTTGATCCAGAGGCAGCTCGCGTCGTCATTGAAGGCGATACGGATGCGCTGACTGGCAACGCGCTGTTTAACGCCTACCTTCGAAGCGAAGGGGGTGCGATAGTTGATGGCGCGTTAGTTATTCCTACGTCACAGGACCAACTGCACCGTCGCTTCCAAGACCTCACGAAGCTCCTGAGCCGGCTCGGAGTCCAGCTTGCTCAAGAGACTGGGGCGGAGGGAGCGCTGCGCCGGGTCCAGGACGACGAGCGTGCCTTTGCAGCGTTCTCCGCTGCGGCGGATGCGATCTGGCACAGCGATGTTGAGCCGGCGAGCTTCGAAAAGTTTATGCGCGCGGTGGACAATGCATCGCCTTCCCGCACGTTCTATCGGAAGCAGTTGCTCTCGGCGTATCACCTCGCCTTCGCCCAAAACGCCTGCAATTTCTCTGTTCCTGGCGCCGGCAAAACCTCCATCGTCTATGCCGCCCTCAGCTACCTAAAGAGCCTCCCCGACGACGACCCGAAGCATGTTGACCACCTTCTGGTCGTAGGCCCGCTCTCATCGTTCAAAGCGTGGGAAGACGAGTTCAGCGAACTCTTCGGAAGGAAGCCACGCGCACGCAGGATCGCGGGTTTCACTCCCTTGGACGAGCGTCGATCCTATCTCCGAGGGATCGAGTACGCGGGTCGAGACACAGAGCTGACCCTCACGACCTACGCCTCGTTGGCGAGCAACGCTGACGATTTCGCTCGTTTCATGGAAACACCGGGTCGCCGCACGATGGTGGTCCTGGACGAGGCGCACAACATCAAACGTGAAGACGGGTATTGGGCGTCGGCAGCGCTTCGCCTGGCACCTGAAGCTGCCGCTCGGGTGGTCTTGACTGGAACGCCTGCCCCCAACGGTTACGAGGATTTGGCAAACCTCTTTAGGTTCATCTATCCGCGCCGCAACGTGATTGGCTTTCCTACGAGCACGCTCCGGGCCATGTCGAATGGTGGTATGTCGACCGCCGTGGAGCGACTTAAGGCGCAAATTCGACCCTTCTACACCCGGATAAGGAAGTCGGATCTCGGTCTTCCTCCAGCTGAAGAACACCGCGAGACGGTGGACCTCTCTCCTATCCACGAGCGAATCTACACGGGGATAGAGCGCGCCATCATGCCGCAGATTCGGGCGGCGATGCAGGGCGGCAAATCCACACTCGTGCGCGCACGCCTGATCCGGCTTCGACAGGCCGCAGTGAACCCAGCGCTGTTGCTCCGTCCGCTTGAAGAAGAGGGCCTCTTCGACGTCGAGACGAGTGCTGCGTTTTCCGTTGGTGAACTCGAGGTGGCGGAGCTGGTGAGCCAGTTTCGCCCGGAGCGCGATCTCCTGCGCTTGCAGCAAGTGACCGATCTGGTTCAGGACGTCATCGCCCGGCAGCAGAAGGTGGTCATCTGGTCCTACTTCATCGGCAACCTTCACCTTCTCAAGGAAGCGCTGACGGACTACGCGCAGTTTGTCGAAGTGGTGACCGGGGCGACACCCGTGCAGTCTGAGTCAGACGATATAAATGAGAGCGAACTTGCGACGCGCGAGGCCATAATCAACAGGTTTCATCGACCCGGGGAGACCGCAGTCTTGATTGCCAATCCACAGGCAGTGGGGGAGTCGATCTCGCTGCACAAGGCTGCACGAGCCGCAATTTACTTCGACCGCGATTTCAATGCGGGGCGCTTCATCCAGTCCAAGGACCGCGTCCACCGCTACAACCCGAACCCGATAGGCGATGTCGATTACTTCTTCCTCGTCGCACCTGGGACGGTCGACGCTATCATCGACCAACGGCTAGTGCAGAAGGAGCAGCGGCTGGCAGACCTCGTCGAGTCCGAAGAAGTTCCGCTATTCGGTCTCCTGGAAGACGGCAATGAGGCCGGCGCTGACGTGCAGGCGATTCTGGAAGACTATGAGCGCCGTAAGGCGATCTGACGGCGTCCTCTCGCAGGACGCCACCATGAAGCTCCTGGCGCTGGCTGCGAACCAGGACAAGACGAGCATGCAGCTCGCGAACGACCTCTTTGCATTGCTGTCGGCATCTCCGGCGCGCACCCACAACACCATCGCATTCCTTTCCGAAATCGGTGCTCTGTCGGAAGGTGCGGGCAAGGTCCGCCTTTCCAACGAGGCGGCTTCTGCACCTGATCTTAGACAGTTCGTGCAGAGCGCCCTGATGGAGCGCTACTTCAAGCTGATCTCTGGCGCCGCTTTAGGCGCGACGTTCCAACTCGGAGACGGCCCGTCGGACGTCCGCATCGACCGCCTCCGATTGCCACTAAGAGAGCGCGGTTACCCCTACCTGCTCCTGGAATTTGGAATTGCGACGAGGTCGTCTGCCGAGGAACGGTTCTGGCGGGTCGCGCCTGAAGCTGTCGACACGGTCCTTGGAATGTTGCTCGCAGCGAGCGAGCAGCCCTTTCGCAGCAAACAGTTCTCCTTGGACGCTCTCAAGGACCTCCAAGCAGCGAAGGAGGCTGCTGGGCGCGAAGCGGAAGAGTTCGTTGTAAGCTTTGAGCGCCGACGTTTAGCCCTGCACCCCTTCGTAAGCTCAATCCGGCGAATTTCCGAAGAGGACGCGGGAGCCGGCTTTGATGTGCTCTCCTTCGAAAATGGCCGGACCCTAGCTCACGACCGCTTCATTGAGGTCAAAGGATACAGCGACGAGGAGAGCTTCTACTGGTCTGCTGGCGAAATGCGGGCCGCCGAGCACTATGGAAATGGATACTGGCTTTATCTCGTAGATCGAAAGCGTCTAACGGAGCAGGGGTACCAGCCGGAGATGGTGCAGGACCCCTACACCTACTTTGTTGTCCATCAGCCATTGAACTGGCTGGTTGAGCCGCAGTCGCTCAAGTTTCTCCGGACAGGTCGGCCCGGTTAGCCGTCATGCGATCCTCCTGGCGATGAAGCAGCTCGAGTTACCTCTAGGCGGTGATCAGAAGCGGAAGCGGCTGAGCCGCGAGCACCTGTGCCTGTACTGCGGGATGCAAGCCGGCACCCGTGACCATGTGCCGCCGAAGTCGCTCTTGGAACAGCCATGGCCGATCAATTTGCGAACGGTCCCGGCGTGCAGTCGGTGCAACAACTCTTGGTCGTTGGACGAGGAGTACTTGACCGTGCTGCTCGCCCATCTCGGCGTTTCGAAGCGGCTGGAAGCCAGAGTTGAGCCGGGCGGCAAGGTCAATAGAGCTTTAGAGGCTTCTCCAGCGCTTGAAGAGCGGCTCATTCGCTCAATGTTCGTCTCGCCTGATGGCTGTGTGATGATCGCTCCTGATCTCGAGCGGGTCGCCAACCTGGCGTCGAAGATCGCCTGTGGCCTTTACGCCCTGAAGTACGGGCGGGGTGCGACGCGAGAGCGGTTTTCATGCGCCGCCGTGGCGGGACCAGACGGACATCTACCTCCTCACCTCTGGCCCGCGCTGTGGACTTGGCCTGGGATGAGCCGGAAGTGCTGGACCGTGGTTCAGCCGGGGGTGTTCAGCTTCATTTTCGCAAAGGGCTGGTTCGCCGGCGACGCGCCGCTCTATTGCTTCATGAATCTGCACGACACCATCTTGGTCGTCGTGGCCTGCCCTCCCGCAAGCGCTAGAGGGAAAGCGAAGTTGCCGAGCCCTGCGTGGTAGGAACTGTCCTCGCGCCGAACATTAGAGGCGTCGACGTATCACTCCGACATCAGCTCACGCCAACGCGAGCGGCGTAGAGCGCGAAGCCGCCCAACAGGACCAACCCAGTTACAAAGCCCGCGCCCCACCAAGCCAGGAGCTTCCGGACGCGCTGCTTGTCTAGTTCTCTTCGTGGGATTTCGAGCGGGGTCATCGACCCAAAATAGGCCATGCGGAGGAAGCCAGTCGAGGGTCGGGCTCGGCTGGCATTTCCGGTTCTACAGCCTCCTCCGGATCACAATAGGAACATTGGGTTGGGTGCTCTTGTACCGCGCCCCAGCTACCATCCTTCCGTCGATTTGCAGGGCCTCAGCCCGGAAGACCGAGCAGGTCCGCAGCGATGGCCGCCAGTTCGCCTGGTGCGTTGGCCAGCGCCTTCACACCTGCGGTGTCCAGTTCAGCTCGACTTCCGTAGCCCCACAGCACCCCAATGGCTGCGAGACCGTTGGCGGCGGCGCCTTCGGCGTCGTGGCGGCGATCGCCCACCATCAGGCTCCGGCCAGGTGACAGGCCCCGCCGCAGAAGCAGGTCAGCGATCAAGTCACGCTTCAGGTCGAGAGCGCCGCCCGGCTCCGAGCCATGGATAGCGGCGAAGCGGTCGCGGAGGTCGAGTTGGTCGAGGATCCGCTCTGCGAAAACTCTGCGCTTTGAGGTGGCTACGTAAAGGGTCGTTCCCAGGTCGCGCAGCGAATCAAGCGCCTCCGCCACGCCGGGATAGGGCGCGGAACTGCGGTAGCCGTGCTCACCATAGTGGTCGCGGTAGGCCTGAACGGCCTGATCGAGCCGATCATCGCCGAACGTCGCCAGGACTTCGCGTAGAACGTCTTCTAGAGGTGGGCCGATCAGGCCTTCGATATCGACCCGGTCCGGCCGGTGCCCCAAGGCGCGAAGCGCAGCTTCGCAACTGGCGGCGATTCCAGGGCTTGAATCGACCAGTGTGCCGTCCAGGTCCAGGAGGATCGAAGGAGGGGGGTTCGGCATCAGCGCACAATATCCGGCGCGGCCACCGCCTCAAATGTGCGGCGCTCGCCATGCTCGATCGATACCCAACCCTCCGGCGGCGCCCCGCTCTCCGGGTCGTAGCGCCACCAGCAGCCCTGGTGGGGCTGGTCGTGCGTCCGCGCTATGGGGACGCCCTTGAGGTGGCAGAGGAGCAGGGTTCCGACGCCGCCGTGGGCGAGGATGGCGACATCGCCGGGGCCGGTATGGACGGCCAGGATCTCCGTCGTCGCGGCGACGATGCGGGCCTGGGCGGCGGCGGCGGACTCCCAGCCGCGGATGCTCTCGTCGGGTCGCGCGAAGAAGGCGTCGGCCAGACGCTCGAACTCGTCGGGCGGGACGAAGCCGGTGGCGCTGCGGTCGTTCTCGCCGAGGTCGGCGCGGACCTGGACAGGGAGGCCGTGGCGGGCGGCGAGCAGGCCGGCGGCCTCGATGGCCTTGGTCTCCCTGCTGGCCCACACCCCCGAGACCGCGGCGACGGCGTCGGAGGCGACGAAGGCCCGCATCCGCGCCACCCCGCGGTCCGACAGCCGCCAGCGCGGAACGGGCACGGCAGGGTCGATCTCGACCTCGGGATGGGTGATGAAGAGCAGAGCCATGGCGGGACGCTACCCGTCGCCGGGCCGCGTGGACAGGCGATGCGCGAGCCCCTACGACTTGGCCTGCGATGAGCGCGTTCTACGACCGCCACATCCTGCCGCGCGTGATCTGCCTGGCCTGCGGAAGCCCGGCGGTGATGAAGCAGCGCGCCAAGGTCGTGCCCCAGGCCCGCGGCCGGGTGCTGGAGCTCGGCGTCGGCGGCGGCCTGAACCTCGCCTTCTATGATCCCTCGGCCGTCGCGGAAGTGGTCGGCGTCGATCCCTCGGCCGAGCTGCGCGCCGTGGCGGCCGCGGCGCCGCGCGCTCACGGATTGAAGGTCAGCGTCTGCGAGGGAACGGCCGAGGCGCTGCCGCTCGAGGACGCCAGCTTCGATACGGTGGTCTGCACCTTCACCCTCTGCTCGGTGGCCTCGCCCGCGGCGGCCCTGGCCGAGGCGCGGCGGGTGCTGAAGCCGGGCGGCCGGTTCCTCTTCTGCGAACATGGCCTGGCGCCCGATCCGGCGGTGGCCAGGTGGCAGCGTCGCGTCGAACCGGTCTGGAAGCGGCTGGCCGGCGGTTGCCACCTGACGCGGCCGGTGGCCGGGACGATCCGGGCCGCCGGCCTGTCCATCGACCGGCTGGACTCCATGTACCTGCCCAAGGCGCCGCGAATGCTCGGCTGGAACGACTGGGTGGAGGCCGCCGTCCCTTAAGTTCTGGCGAGGCGCGGCGTTGTCGCTTTTAGTAGGGTCGGCGCCGTCCCGGGCGCCGCGAGGCGTGGACGCGTATGAACAGCGATCTTGTCGACCGGATCTACGAGTGCGCGGTGGCGCCGGAGCTGTGGCCCTCGGTGCTCGACGACCTGGCCCAGATGACCGACTCCCGCGGCGGCCTGCTGTTTTCCGCGCGCAAGGCCCTGTGCTGGACGGCCTCCGACGCCGTGCGCGACGTCTTTGAGGCCTATGTGAACGACGGCTGGTTCCTGCGCTGTCCGCGCCGGCCCTGCCTGATGAGCCGGAGCGATCCCTCCTTCTTCGTCGAGCAGGACTTCTGGAGCGAGGACCAGATCGAGGAGGATCCGATCTATCGCGACTTCTTCCGGCCTCGCGGCCTCGGCTGGTCGGCGGGCACCGGCCTGCAGGTGCCGACGGGCGACTCCATCGTCTTCAGCGTCGAGCGCAGTCTCGAACGGGGGCCGGTGGAGCCCGAGCATGTGGCGACGCTGAACGCGCTTCGGCCGCATCTGGCCCGCAGCGCCCTGGTCAGCGCGCGGCTGGGGCTGCAGCGGGCGCAGGGCGCGAGCGACACCCTGGACGCCCTTCGCCTGCCGGCCGTCCTGCTCAACGAGACGGGCGAGGTGATCGAGGCCAACGGCTGGGCGCAGGACCTGGCGGAGCAGGTGAGCTTCGGCGCGGGCCAAAGGCTCGTGCTGTCCGACAAGGCGGCGCAGGAGATGCTGTCGGAGGCGCTCCGGGCCGTCCACGCGGCGACGGGCGCCGGACGGTCGAGCTTCCCGCTGCGCGACCCGCTGGGTCAGGCTGTCCTGGTCCTGCACCTGATTCCGGTGCGGCGTTCGGCGCACGACGTGTTCGGGCCGAGCTTCGCCCTGCTGCTGCTTGTCCCGGTCGGGCGGGAGCGGACGCCGCCGGCCGACCTGCTGCGCTCGCTCTTCGATCTCACGCCGGCCGAGGCCCGGGTGGCCCAGGGCGTGGCGACCGGCCAGACCCTCGACGATCTCGCCCAGGCGGGCGGGGTGTCGATCAACACGGTGCGCAACCAGCTCCGCGCGGTGCTGGAGAAGACCGGCTGCGCGCGGCAGGCCGAACTCGCCGCCCTGCTGGCCAATGTCTCCGTTGCCGGCGCCTGAGGTCGAGCCCGCATTCCATGGCCGCCCGCAAGGTCGGCGCTTCGATATCGTCCACGGGAGAGCCCATGCCCAGTCCGTTCGATCCCGCCCCGAAGAAGCTCGGCGCGCTCAGCTATGTGATCATGGGCGTGCTGGCGCTCGTGAGCCCGCCGAACCAGTCGTTTAATTTTTTCAG
>CAYQPL010000014.1:29849-32118 GCA_964419395.1 uncultured Phenylobacterium sp.
CAGGAACTGGCGCGCTGGACCAGTTCGGGGCCGCCCTGCCCGGAAGGCGCCTCGCCCTATGCCGGCGGCGCCAAGCCCAGGATGATGAGCTTCGCCTATGGCGGCGCCCAGATCAGCCGCCGCATCGGCCATGCCGACTGCGCCGAACTGAAGGACGGCCTGCTGCCGGGCGGCGGCCTCTTCCACGTCTGCCACTTCACCGGGCCGGACGTCCTGCACGTGGTCATTGCGAGCGGCGAGACGACCTATCGGATCGGGGTGGGCAAGCCGGCCACCCTGACCCTGAGGGACGGGCGGGTGAGTTGCGCCATCGATCCGCCGGGCAGCCACCGGGCGGATTTCTGAACGTGGCGCGGCCGCTGGCCTCAGGCCGGTCCGTACTGTAGATTCGAAATCCATGGCGGCGCTCAACGCCTCGGCGCATTGGCCGGGCGGTCGCTACGAGATTGAAATAACGCACGATTTCCAGGACGCCATTCATGACCCCGGCTGACGACATCCCGGCCAAGACCCGGCCCGCCATCGACAAGAAGGCCCTGCTCGAAAAGTATGTGGCCGAGCGGGACAAGCGGCTACGCGCGGACGGCAATGACCAGTACCTGCGGCTGGAGGGCCAGCTCTCCCATTATCTCGACGATCCCTATACCCCCTTCGTCGAACGCGAGCCCCTGGCCGACCACGTCACCTTCGCCTTCGTCGGCGGCGGGTTTGCCGGCCTGGTGACGGGTGCGCGCCTGGTGGAGGCCGGCGTCACCGACGTGCGTATCGTCGAGAAGGGCGGCGACTTCGGCGGCACCTGGTACTGGAACCGCTATCCCGGCGCCCAGTGCGACACCGCCTCGATGATCTACATGCCGCTGCTGGAAGAGACCGGGCATGTGCCGAGCGAGAAGTACGCCCACGCGCCCGAGATCCTGGCCCAGTGCCAGCGCATCGGCCGCCAGTACGGCCTCTATGACAACGCCCTCTTCCATACCGAGGTCGAGAGCCTGACCTGGGACGAAGGCGAGAGCCGCTGGATCGTCCGCACCAACCGCGGCGACGCCTTCACCGCCAGCTTCATCGGCCTGGGCACCGGCCCGCTGCATGTGCCCAAGCTGCCGGGCATTCCGGGCATCGGCGACTTCAAGGGCCATTCCTTCCACACCAGCCGCTGGGACTACGCCTACACCGGTGGCGACCCCTCCGGCGCCCTGATGGAGAAGCTGGCCGACAAGCGGGTGGCGATCATCGGCACCGGCGCCACTTCGGTCCAGGCCGTGCCGCACCTGGCGCGGGCCTGCGGGACGCTCTACGTGGTCCAGCGGACCCCGTCCTCGGTGGACGTGCGGGCCAATGCGCCGATCGATCCCGACTGGTTCAAGTCCGTCGCCGAGCCCGGCTGGCAGACCCGGTGGCTGGAGAACTTCACCGCCAACCAGGCCGGCGGCACGGCGGACGAGGACCTGGTCATGGACGGCTGGACCGATCTCTCCCGCCGCATCCGCGCCAAGATCGGCGAACTGCCCGCCGACCAGCGCACGCCGCGCAACATGCTGGCCGCCTTCGAGGACAGCGACTTCGAGAAGATGGAGGAGATCCGCGCCCGGGTGGACTCCATCGTCTCCGACCGCGAGACCGCCCAGAAGCTCAAGGCCTGGTACCGCCAGCTCTGCAAGCGGCCCTGCTTCCACGACGCCTATCTGCAGAGCTTCAACAGCCCCAACACCCAGCTCGTCGACACCGACGGCAAGGGGGTGGAGCGCATCACGGAGAAGGGCTTCGTGGTCGCCGGTCGGGAATATGAGGTCGACTGCATCATCTACGCCTCGGGTTTCGAGGTGGGCACGGAGTACACCCGCCGCGCTGGCTTCGACCTGACCGGCCGCGACGGCGTGAAGCTGTCCGACGCCTGGGGGGAGGGGATGAAGAGCCTGCACGGCATCCACGTCCACGGCTTTCCCAACGCCTTCTTCGTCCAGCCGACGCAGGGCGCGAACCTGATCTCGAACATCCCGCACAATCTGACGGAGTCCGGCCGCACCATCGCCATGACGGTGAAGCACGCGCTGGATCAAGGGGCGAAAGCGGTCGAGGTGACGGAGGCCGCCCAGGGCGCCTGGGTCGACCTGCTGCTCACCGGCATGGGCCGGATGCTGGGCGCCCCCGCCTGCATCGTCATCATCCATTCGTTAAACTCATTGGCAAGTGGTATCCCTGTGGTAATATTAAAAACAATAATCTCTTCGTCTGTCATATTTTCAATCATCTTAACCATTGCCCGCAGACT
>CAYQPL010000015.1:0-4357 GCA_964419395.1 uncultured Phenylobacterium sp.
AGCTGGCGGCCCGCCGGGCGCTGGTTCTTCGTTCTCTCGGTGGGCGACGAGACCGGTCGCGCGGCCCGGGCCAAGGTGCGCGTCACCGGCTAGCCAGCAGGGCCAGGTCCGCCGGCCCGCTGACCGTGACGTTCATGTCGTTCACCAGGCCGTTGGCCAGGGAGTAGACCCAGCCGTGCACGCTGATGGACTGGCCGCGCTTCCACGCCTCGCGGATGAAGACGTCGGAGGCCACATTGCGGACCTGGCGGATGACGTTCAGCTCACAGAGCCGGTCGTTGCGCGCGTGCGGATCCTCGATCGCCTCCAGCTCGGCCTTGTGGGCGGCGTAGACCTCGCGGATCGGGTGGAGCCAGTGGTCGACCAGGCCGCGGCGCTCGCCGTCCACCGCCGCGCCCACGCCGCCGCAGCCATAGTGGCCGACGACCAGGATGTGCCTGACCTTCAGCACGTCGACGGCGAACTGCAGCACCGACAGGTAGTTGGCGTCCTGCGGCGGGGCCAGGTTGGCGACGTTGCGATGGACGAAGAGCTCGCCCGGATCGAGGCCGACGATCTCGTTGGCCGGCACCCGGCTGTCGGCGCAGCCGATCCACAGATATTCGGGGCTCTGCTGGGCGACCAGGCGCTTGAAGAAGCCGGGATCGACAGCGAGCTTCCCCTCGGCCCAGGACCGGTTCTTGTCCTTCAGGTGATCGAGGGCGTGGGATTCGGACATGGGCGGGCGCTCCCTCAGGCCTTGACGGCGTCGGACTGTCGGTCGGGGTGGGCGGCGGCGAAGGCCGGGTGGCTCTGGGCGTGCTCGGCGGCGGCGCGCAGGGCGGGATAGGGCGTCAGATCCACGGCGTAGCGCTGGGCCGAATAGACCTGGGGCACGAGGCAGCAGTCGGCCAGGGTGGGGGCGGCCCCGAAGGCGAAGCCGTCGCCATGCGACGCGATCATCGGCTCCAGGGCGGCGAAGCCCTCGGCCATCCAGCGGGCGATCCAGACCTGGCGGTCGGCCTCCGAGACGCCCAGGGCGGCCAGTTGCTTGAGGACGCGAAGATTGTTCAACGGGTGGATGTCGCAGGCCACGATGGCCGCCATGGCGCGCACGATCTGGCGGGCGCGCGGCGCGGCCGGCAGCAGCGGCGGCTGCGGGTGGGTCTCCTCCAGCCATTCCAGGATGGCGAGGCTCTGGGTCATCGGCCCCTCGCCGGCGTCCAGGCTCGGCGTCAGGCCCTGCGGGTTGAGGCGCAGATAGTCGGCTTCGCGCTGCTCGCCGGCCGCCAGGTTCACCGGCGCATAGTCGTAGGACAGGCCCTTGAGCGAAAGCCCGATGCGCACGCGATAGGGCGCGGTGGCGCGCCAGTAGCCGTGGAAGGTCAGCGCCATGGTCAGACCACCTTGAACTCCAGCTGGCCCACATCCTCGATTTCGGCCCGGACCGCCTGTCCGCGGGCGATGGCGCTGACCCCTTCGGGCGTGCCGGTGTAGATCAGGTCCCCCGGCGCCAGGCGCCAGAGCCGCGAGGCCTGGGCGATGATCTCGGCCACGTTCCAGATCATGTCCGAAACGACGGCGTCCTGCCGGGTCTGGCCGTCGACGGCCAGGCGGAGGCGGCCCTGCGGCGGGGCCCCGCGCCAGCGCCGCACGGCGGAGATGGGGGCCGAACCATCGAAGGCCTTGGCCGCTTCCCAGGGCTGGCCCTTGTCCTTGGCGCGGGCCTGCAGGTCCCGGCGGGTGAGGTCGACTCCGACGGCGTAGCCGAAGACGGCGTCCAGGGCGCGCGCCACCGGGATGCCGGCGCCGCCGCCGGACAGGGCCACGACCAACTCCACCTCGTGATGGAGGTCCTCGGTTTCGGAGGGATAGGCGACGTCCCGCCCGGGCGGCACGAGCCCGTCGGCCGGCTTGGCGAAGAAGAAGGGCGGATCGCGGTCGTCCCCGCCCATCTCGCGGCGGTGGGCGGCGTAGTTGCGCCCCACGCACAACACCCGGCGGACGGGGAAGAGGACGGTTTCCCCGACCACCGGCAGGGCCGGCGCCGGCGGCGGCTCGAAAGCGTATGCGCTCATGGCCATGCCCCTACCTCCGGCCGCGGGCAAAGAAAAGGCTCCCGCGCGCGGCGGGAGCCTCTCCGGTCGACGGACGCGAGGTCTTACATCCCGGCGTCGTTGTTCCCCAGCTTCTCCTGAAGGGCCTTGGCCTGGTCCAGGTGCTGCTGGATCACCGGCGCGGTGGCCGCGGCGAAGGCCTGCAGTTCGGGCACGTCGCCGTCGCCGGCATAGCGCTGCATCAGGTTCAGGGCCGACTGGTGGGCGTCCACCTGGGCGTCGATATATTCCTTGTCGAAGTCGCCGGCCTCGACTTCGCGCAGCTCGTTCAGGTCCTCGGCGACCTCCTCGCTGGGCTGGGTCGGCGGGGTGATCGCCTGGCCGGACGCCTGCAGCGCCGCCTTCAGGTCGGCGGTCGACTTGTTGTGCGCCTCGATCATCATGCGGGCGAAGGCCTTCACGTCGGCGTTCTGGGCCCGTTCGGCCGCCATCTGCGAGGACTGGATCTCGAACATGTCGCTTTCGGCGGCCAGACGCACGAAGTCCGGCGCGCTGGCCTCGTCGGCGGGCGTCGGCAGGGTGGCGGCGGGGTTCGCGTCGGGCGTCACGCTTTCGGCCGGCGCGGTGGCGTTGTCGTCGGCCGACTGGCCGCACGCAGCAAGCGACAGCGCGGCGATGGCGGCGCCGGCGATGAGCTGGTGACTTGGCTTGGGGACTCCTCGAGCATTGACAGTCGTAGCGCGCACCGGATCGATGCGTCGCCGCTTACAACTCACGCCGCCGTGAACTGTTCCGACCTGTCCGGAGAAGATGCCCATGACCGACACCCCCGCCGAAGGCCCCCTGGCCGGCCTGCGCGTCATCGAGATGGGCACCCTGATCGCCGGCCCCTTCTGCGGCCAGATCCTGGGCGATTTCGGCGCCGAGGTGATCAAGCTGGAGGATCCGAAGACCGGCGATCCGATGCGCCAATGGGGCCGCAGCCTGCCCCAGGGCCTCTCGCCGTGGTGGCCGGTGATCGGCCGCAACAAGAAGTCCGTCGGCCTCGATCTGCGCCGGCCGGAGGGCCAGGCCCTGGCCCGGCGGCTGATCGCCGGGGCCGATGTGGTGATCGAGAACTTCCGGCCGGGCTCCATGGAGAAGTGGGGCCTTTCCTATGAAAGCCTCGCCGCCGAGAACCCGCGGCTGGTGATGGCCCGGGTGTCGGGCTTCGGCCAGACCGGGCCGATGGCCAGGCGGGCGGGCTACGGTCTGATCGGCGAGGCCATGGGCGGGCTGCGCCATGTCACCGGCGAGCCCGACCGGCCGCCGGCGCGGGCCGGCATCTCCATCGGCGACAGCCTGGCGGCCATGCACGCGGCCATGGGCGTCATGATGGCACTGCACGCGCGCGAGCGCACGGGACGCGGCCAGGTGGTGGACGCCGCCCTCTATGAGAGCGTGCTGGCGGTGATGGAGAACCTGATCACCGAGTACGACCTGACCGGCTATGTCCGCGAACGTTCCGGCTCGGTCCTGCCCGGCATCGCGCCCTCCAACGTCTATCCCTGCGCGGGCGGGGAGATGATCCTGATCGGCGGCAACGGGGACACCGTCTTCGCCCGCCTCTGCGAGGCCATGGGCCAGCCGCGGCTCGCCGCCGACCCGCGCTTCGTCGACCACGCCAGCCGGGGACGCAACCAGGCCGAGCTCGACGCCCTGATCGCGGCGTGGACGGCGGAATTCGCCCTCGACGACCTGCTGGCCCTGCTCGAGCGCCACGGGGTGCCCTCGGGCCGCATCTTCCGGGCGCCGGACATGCTGGACGATCCGCAATTCGCGGCGCGCGAGGCCATCGTCAGCCTCGACCACCCGGTCTTCGGCAAGGTCCGCATGCAGAACGCCTTCCCCAGGCTCTCCGAGACCCCCGGCCGCGTGCGCTGGCCGGGGCCGGCGCTCGGCGAGCACACCGACGAGGTTCTGCGCGGGATCGCCGGCCTGACGGCCGAGGAGGTCGAGGGCCTGCGCGCCGCCGACGTCGTCTGAGGCCCCGCTCAGCCGGCCGGCCGCAGCAGTTCGGAGACCGCGGCGGTGACCTGGGTGACGTCGTAGGGCTTGCGGATGATGGGGGCGTCGAAGCCGTTCGGCGCGCCGCCCGCCTCGCCATAGCCGGTGGCGAACACGAAGGGGACGCCCCGGCCGGCGAGGATCTCGGCCACCGGTCCCACCGACAGGCCGTTGAGATTGGCGTCCAGCACCGCGGCGTCCACCGGCTGGGCGAGGAGGGCGAGCGCCTCCTCCAGTTCGTAGGCGGGGCCGAGCACCAGGGCGCCCGCCTCGGA
>CAYQPL010000015.1:4367-10629 GCA_964419395.1 uncultured Phenylobacterium sp.
AGGCCCGTCTCCAGCTCCATGGCCAGCAGCACGGCGTCCTCGACGATGAGGATGCGCGCGCCGGTCAGGTCCACCGGCCCGGCGCCCGCCGCCGCAGCGTCGGAGGTCCGCGGCCGCGGCGCCTCGGGCACCGTCTCCGGCCGGGCGACCAGGGCCGCCGGGCCCGCCTCCAGCCGGGCGCGCACCCCGTGGGGACGGAATTCCAAGGTCGTCTGGCCGTTCAGTTCGCGGCCGGTCACCTGGCTCAGCAGGGTGGAGCCGAAGCCGGTATGCTCCGGCGCGGAGACCACCGGCCCGCCGGACTCGACCCAGTCCAGGGCGAAGCCGCCGCTGGGCGTCACGGCCCAGGTCACCTCCACCCGGCCGGTCTCGGCCGACAGGGCGCCGTACTTCAGGGCGTTGGTCGCCAGCTCGTGCAGGGCCAGCGACAGGGCGTTGGCCGCGCGCGGCGTCAGGAAGAGCTCGGGCCCGTCCCAGCGGGTCTGGCCGGGCGCGACCCCGCCCAGCTCGGCGGCGGCCAGATGATCGATGGCCGCGCCCCGCCACCGGGCGGCGGTCAGCAGTTCGTTGGCCGACCCCATCGACTTCAGCCGGCCGAAGAAGGTCTGCAGGAAGGCGTCGATGGACGAGGTCCGCCGCGCCGTCTGCACCGCCAGGGCGCGGACCGTGGCCAGCACGTTCTTCACCCGGTGGTCGATCTCGGCCATCAGCGCCTGGCGCTGCTGCTCCTCCAGGCGGCGCGCGGTGATGTCCTCGACGATGCCGATGACGCCCTTGATCTCGCCGGCCTCGTCGCGGATGCGCTGGCCGACCACGCGCAGCCAGGTGACGGGCCGGTCGGGCCGCGGCGCGGCGCGGCACTCGATCTCGTAGCGGTCCTGGGCCGCGAAGCCGTCCTGGATCTGTTCGAGCGCGGCGGGGAAGTCCTCGGGGTGGATCCGCGGCCATAGCGCCCGGCCGCCCTCGGCCGGGATGAAGCCCGACGGCCCGCCGGTGATGGCGGCCATGCGCTCGCTGACGATGTAGAAATCGCCGGGCACGTCGTATTGGAACTCGCCGAGGCCCGCCGCCCCCAGCGCCAGCTCCAGATGCTCCATGTCCAGGCGCGCGCGCCTTGTCTCTGCGGGCATGGGATGACCATAGTTGCGTCGCAGGCGCGAGGCGACAGGAACCTGCGAAGAAATGACGCACCTTGCACTGGAACCCGGAACCGGCCTCGCCTATGTCACGTTCAGGCACAGCTCGGTGCGACGCGCGCGCCGGGATATCGAACCTCTGGAGACCCGACATGTCGAACGCTGCTGACCAGGCCGCGAGCGAAGCCAAGGCTGCCGCCGCCTCCGCCAACACCTCGGCCCACCTTCTCGCCGAGGACGCGCAACGCACCTTCCGCGACGCGGCCAAGCACTTCGAACGTGCGATCCAGGAAGGTGTAGAACAGCTGCGCGCCCAGTCGCGCGCCTACGCCGACACCGCCAGCGAACAGTTCGAAGAGGCCCAGCGCTACGTCGTCGACAATGTCCGCGAGCGTCCGCTGGCCGCCACCGGCGTGGCCGTCGGCGTCGGCGTCGTGATCGGCCTTCTGCTGGCCGGCGGCCGCCGTTGATCGAAAAGGCGCTCCTGGCCGTCATCGGCCTGGCCGCGATCTGGGCTCTGACCCTGCTGTGCGTCTGCGCAGCGGGGTTCGCGCTGTTCGCCGGTCTCGCCGGGCCGCTGGGGCCGGCCTGGGCCGCAGCCCTCGTCGCCCTCGTCGCCGGCCTCCTGCTCACCGTGGTTGTGCTGGCCTCCCGCGGGAAACCCGCGGCGCATGCCGCCCCGCCCGAGGAGGAGAGCCTGTCGGCCCGCGCCTTCGACCTCGCCCGCCGTTATCCGGTGGCGGCCGGCGCGGCCTCTCTGCTGGCCCTGGTCGCCGCGGGCACGGTCGTGGCGAAGAACCCGAAGGTCATCGCCACCGCGATCAGCGCCTTCCTGGCGGGCCGGAGCGCCGGCCACCGCTAGGTTCGCGCGCGTCCATGTTGACAAGGCTTTTCAAGGCGCGTCCGGTCCGGGCGCGCCCTTCCATTTCGACCCACCGCATCCGATAGGAAACGCCATGTTCAAGCTTCCCGACCTGCCCTACCCCTATGAAGCCCTGTCCCCGGTCATCTCCGCCCAGACGCTCCACTTCCACCACGACAAGCACCACGCCAAGTACGTCGACGTGCTCAACGACCTGCTGAAGCAGCAGGGCCGCAACCCGGCGAGCCTGGAGGAGCTGGTCAAGGAGATCGCCGGCGATCCGAGCCAGAAGAAGCTCTTCAACAACGCCGCCCAGCCCTACAACCACACCTTCTTCTGGACCTGCATGATCGGCGAGAAGCAGGCGCCGACCGGCGACCTGGCCGCCGCCATCGAGCGCGACTTCGGCGGCATGGCCGGACTGAAGGAGGCCTTCGTCAACGAGTCGGTGAACCACTTCGCCTCGGGCTGGGGCTGGCTGGCGGCCGACGGCGACAAGCTGGTGGTCACCTCGACCCACGACGCCGACGACCTGCTGCCCACCAACCTGACGCCGCTGCTGACCTGCGACGTGTGGGAGCACGCCTATTATCTCGACCACCAGAACGACCGTAAGGCGTTCGTCGAGGCCTGGTTCGACAACCTTCCGCACTGGAAGTTCGCCGGCGCGCAGTACGACGCCGCCCGCGGCCAGGGCCAGGCCTGGAAGCACCCGGCCCCCATCCCCGGCTAAGCTTTCACGGCGAAGCCGGGAACGGCCGAGTTCTGAAGACGTTGAAATCCCGCGGGCGCGTGCTCGCGGGATTTCTTGTTTCCACAGGCGAGTTCTTTCGCCCGCAAAGGAGATTTCAGATGCTCAGCTGGGCCCTTGTCTTCCTGGTGGTCGCCCTGATCGCCGGTCTTCTTGGCTTCACCTCGATCGCCGGCGCCGCCGTCGGCGTGGCCAAGATCCTGTTCTTCGTCTTCCTGGTGCTGTTCGTGGTCTCGGCCATCATGCACATGGTGCGCGGCCGGAGCATCTAGCGGCGCCGGTCCAGGGACCAGGTCCGGTTAGCCTCGAAGTGCGAACCGGACCAGCCCAGGGCCCGCACATGGATTTCCCGCTCGTCGGCCTCGATGATGTTGAAGCCGGCCGGAACGCCCCGTTCGCGCACCGACAGCGTGCCGCAGCCGATCGCGTAGGTCCGCTCGTCGGCGAAGGGGTACGGCAGGGCGAAGGGGGCATGCACGTGCCCCGACAGGACGATGTCGACGCCGGCCTCGCTGAAGTCGCGGGCCGCCGCGGTTCCCCCCCACACCTTCCCGGTCATCGGCCCCCCGATCATCTCGGTGAGCGGATGGTGGAGCGCGACCACGCGAAGCCGCCGGGCGGGGGCGCCGGCGAACCAGGACACCGCCGCGCGCGCCTGGTCGCGCGAGATCTGCCCCTTGGACCAGTTCATGCGCGGCTGGGCCCCGCGCGCCGTGTTCAGCCCGTGCACCGCCACCTTTTCGTCCAGGTGGGGCTGCTCCCACGCCGGGCCGATGATGCGCTCGTAGCGGGCGAAGGGACGGAACAGCCGGTCGAACCAGGCCAGATAGGGCGCGTCGTGGTTGCCGGGCGTGACCAGCCGCGGTTCGGGCAGCCGCGCCAGCCAGTCCCGCGCCGCCTCCAGCTCGCGGACCTCGGCGAAGCGGGTGACATCGCCGGTGACGATGACCATGTCCGGCGGGTCGTCGCACACCATGCGCGTCGCGGCCTCGACGGCCGCGGCGTTCTCGTCCCCGAAGTGGACGTCTGAGAACTGAACCAGGCGGATCATTCGTCTTCCGCGGCGAGGACCGATTGCGCCACGTCGCGCTCGGCGCCGGGCGGTTCGTCGAGCGGCGCATAGATCCGCGCCACCTCGGGCACGAAGGCGACCTCGGCCAGGGGGCCCAGTTGCACCGACTCGCCGTCCAGCAGGGCGGGAATGCCGGAGGAGGCCCAGATCCGCGCCTGCCGGCAGCGGGCCAGATCCACCGCCGGATCGTCGCGCCAGTCGCCGATCGCCGCCGTCAGGCCAAGGCGGACGGCCTCCAGGGCGCCGTGCAGATCGAGGCCGGCTGCCTCCAGCGCCTCGTCGTCGTCTCTCAGCCGGCGCGAGGCGGTCGGGCACATGAAGACCACCGCCTCGCCCTTCTCGCGCGGTCCGTCGTCGATGATGTAGCGAAGCCGGGCGGAAAAGGCCCGCCGCCAGGCGGCGCGGGCGCGCTGCAGGGCCAGGCCGGCCTTGCCCTCGCGAACCGCCTCGCGGGCGGGCGCCCAGAGGGCCGGAGCGCCGAAGATGGCGGCGACGAGAAACAGCCGGCCATCCACCGAGCCGCCCGCCAGCGGGTGGGCTTCGCCGCCCTGGAGCAGATCTTCCAGCGCCTCCTGCCAGGGGCGGCGGCCATAGATGGCGTGGGGCAGCATGTTCATCGTGCCGCCGGCCAGCGGGGCCAGTAGGGGCCCGTCCGGGCCGCACAGCTCGGCGGCCCGGCGCGCGGTGCCGTCGCCGGCGATGACCGCCAGCAGATCCGGCCCCTTGTCCACCGCGGCGCGGAGGCAGTTTTCCAGATCGCCCGTCTGCGAGGCGCAGACGCGGGCGTCGAGCCCGAAGCGGCCGACGATGGCTTCGGCCTGGGCCGCCGCGTCCGACGACACGCTGCCCGAGGCGAGGTTGATCACCACCTCGACCGTGCGAATTGCCCCCAAGATCGAACTCCCGGCCTAGAGGGTCTGGCCGTCCGGCCGGCCATCGGTGGCCGACTGGAGATCGCGTCCGGCCTCGCGCACGGCGACGCCGGCCTCGCCCACGGCTTCCCGGACCACCGGTTCGGCGCGGTCGGCGGCCACGGCCAGCTTCTGGTCGACGACCTCGCCGCCGCGGCCGAACGAACCGTACCAGGCGGCCACGGCCAGGACGGCCCCGCCGGCGACGGCCACGGTCCCGACGACCAGGTTGCGGACGGGATGGCTGCGCCGGGCGCGCTCCTCCCGGCGGCCGTCCTCGCGGCCGCGGGCATAGGCGCTCTCCAGCGCCCGTTCGCTGACCGCCGGGCCGGCGGCGGCGGGGACGACCCCCGGGTCTCTACGGAATCGACGCCACATCATCTTCGGGCTCCATTCTCATCATGCGGCTAAGCTAACGGCATGTCCGCGCGCCGGTTCCGCGCCATCGAAAGCTGCGCAATGGCGGGAACCCGACGGAAAGGCGGGGCGTTTGGCCGGGGGCACAAGCTCAAGGAGAGCGCGAAATGAACAAGTCTTGGATCGCCATCGCCGGGGCCGGCCTGCTGGCCGCGGCCTGCACCTCCACCGGCGCCGTCGAGCGCAACGCCGCGGGCGGCGCGGCTCTGGGCGCCCTGGCCGGCGCCGTGATCGGCAACAATGTGGGCGACGGCGACGCGGGTACGGGCGCGGCCAGCGGCGCGAGCGCCGGCGGCGCCGCGGGCGCCTATCGCGGCTGTCGCCAGGACGGCGGCTGCGGCGCCCAGGAGCCGAACCGTCGCCAGTATTATGACGAACGGGCGGGTCGCTACTACTTCTACGATCCGCAGAGCCAGCGCTATTACTGGGAAGACGGCCAGCCGCGCTACTGAGGCGGCCGGACAACCGACAACGGAATGACGAAGGGCGGTCAGCATGGCGCTGGCCGCCCTTTTCGTGAGCGGACGGACCACGAGTCCGGGAGGAACGGATGAAGCGTTGGGGAAGAACGGCGCGGCTGGCGTCGATTGCGGTCGCCGCGGGCCTGGCCGGCTGCCAGAGCTGGTCGGACATGCGCGACCGGCTCGTCGATACGGCCGCGTGCGAGCCGGTGCGGGCCGAGATCTATTTCGAGCCCGACTCCGCGGTCGTCGGCGCCGACGCCCGGGCGTTGAGCGCCGAGGCGGCCCGACTGGCGCAGGGCTGCGAGCTGCGCTATGTCGAGGTGCTGGGCCTGGCCGACGCCGCCGGCGCGCCCGAGGCGAACCTGCAGCTTTCCAGGGCCCGGGCCGAGGCGGTCACCGCCGCCCTGGCCGCGGCGCGGCTGGCGGTCACTGACGTGCGGATCCTCGCCGCCGGCGACGCCGGGGCGATGACCCCGCAGGGCCAGCTGCAACCCATGCGCCGCCGGGCCGAGATCGTGCTGCGGCTGGAGGACCCGGACTGAGGCGGGTCCCCCCGCCCTGAAAGGATCGTAGCGCGGCGTCCGGACGCCGCGCCGCAACAAGAACGGAGGGCCTGGGGGGGCCCGCCGCGGTGGCGACATCGAGAAAA
>CAYQPL010000015.1:10639-12271 GCA_964419395.1 uncultured Phenylobacterium sp.
GGCCGCGCTTCCCGCCCCCCGCCCTCCCGCCCCCCCCTCCCCCGCCCGCCCCCCCGTCGCCGCCTCCGCAGGACATAAACACGAGCCGTCGCCCCGCGTTCCCGCCCCGGCGAGAATTTTTGATATTTCTCGCCCGGCCCGCGAAACACCTCTGAAAAGATTAGAGAAAATTTTATGGCGGCGCTTCGTCGACCGAGGCGGAACGCCCGCCCGTCCCCGACGTTCATCTGCCGAGCGGGCGATCCCGCGCGCCATGCCAGCACGACAGGGGCGACAGATGATCCGAGCCTATATGACGGCCCATGGGGGCCTGGCCTATCTCGAAGGACCCACCCGGCGCGAGAAGATCCGCCGCCGCCGTCTCACCGCGGTCGCCTCGATCGCCGCCATGGCCTCGGCCGCGGGCCTGCTCGGCGCCATGGCCCCCGTCGAGCGCCCGCCTCCCGAGGCCCCGCCGGCGCCCAGCCCGCTGAGCTATTTCACCTTCTAGAAGAAAGGAGAGCGCGCCATGGCCGACTCCAACGACGCCCACACCAAGGTTCCCGCCACGCCCGCACGCCAGGGCGCCCTGGGCAAGCCCGTCCTCGCCATCCTCGTGGTCTCGATCACCCTGGCCTTCCTGGGCCTGATCGGCAGCTGGCTGCTCCGCTCCGACGACCTGGCCGAGACCGCCCCGCACGCCGGGCAGCAGCCGACCGACGCCGCCGTCTTCGACGAGCCGGCGCCGTCGCCCATCGAGCCGACCATGCCGCAGAAGCGGGCCGAGCAGGTGCCCACGCCAGCCAATCCCACCCGTCCGGACGAGCCCTAAAGGCGCCGCCTCGCAGGCTGGACCCCAGCTGCACGAAGAAAGGCCGCCGGTCGCCCGGCGGCCTCTTTTCTTGCGTCCTCGCCTGTCGCCCTGTCTCCGGCTGGCGCCGGGTCAGACCACCGACTGCCCGCGGATCGCGCGGACCACGAAGCTCGCCACGAGCAGGACGAGGAAGACGACGAACAGGATCTTGGCGATGGTGGCGGCCAGGCCGGCCAGCCCCATGAAGCCGAGATAGCCCGCCACGAGGGCGAGAACGGCGAAGACGATCGCCCAACCGAGCATGCCGCAGCTCCTTCGATCTGAGCGGAGCGCAGGTCCTCCGCCGGCCATGAGAAAAGGCGGCCGGAGCGATCCGGCCGCCTCGTCAAACGTCTGACGGTCCCGCCTGTTCCGGGCGTCAGGCGGCGGCCTTGGCCGCCCGCCGGGGATGGAAGAACAGCGCCTGGCCGATGGCCGCCTTCACCGTCTCCGGCTGGAAGGGCTTGGTGATCAGGAAGGTGGGCTCGGGCCGCTCCCCCGTCAGCAGCCGCTCGGGGAAGGCGGTGATGAAGATCACCGGCACGTCGTGGTCGCGCAGGAGGTCCTTGACCGCATCGATGCCGGAGGAACCGTCGGCCAGCTGGATGTCGGCCAGGACGAGGCCGGGCCGGTTGCGACCGACCGCCTCCACCGCCTCGGTGCGGGTGGCGGCGATGTCGACCACCGTGTGGCCGAGCTCCTTGACCAGGGCCTCGATGTCGGCGGCGATCACCGGTTCGTCCTCGATGATCAGGACGTCGGTGGCCAGTTCGGCGTCGATCTCGGCCTGGGCTTCGGCG
>CAYQPL010000015.1:12281-31564 GCA_964419395.1 uncultured Phenylobacterium sp.
GCCTCCACCTCGTCGAAGGAGGCGTCGAGGATCTGGGCCGTCTCGCTGGGGGTGAAGCCCTCCAGGGCCGTCAGCAGGAAGGCCTGCCGCGAGCGCGGCGCGATGCGCATCAGCCGGGCGTTGGCGTCGTCGCCGGCGTCGTCGCCGGCGGGGGCCTCGAGCTGGGCGCCGCTGGAGAGCCAGATGGCGTGGAAGACGTGGTAGAGCGCCACACGCGGCGTCAGATTGGCTTCCAGGACCCGCTCGCCCGCGGCCAAGGCCTCGAGGGCGACGCGGACATAATGATCCCCGGTCGTCTGATCACCGGTGAGCGCGCGCGCATACCGCCGCACGTAAGGCAGATGCGGCGCCAATCGGGCTAGAAGACTCACGAACCCCTCCCGTTCAGGACAACGATCAGCGCGCGCCGGCGTCCTGAGCGAGCGCGCGAGATCAACTGAAGCCGAAAACGCGAACCGAGGGAACCGGTTCCCATGCCAAGGTGTTTTCGTCATCTTGACAGCAGGTTGCATGATGGAACCCGGGATGGAACCCGGCGGGGGGCCAGACGTTTGAGCGACCAGAACGACAATGCGAGGGGGCGTGCGCCGCGCGAGCGGACCGCCGAAGGTATGATCGAACAACAACAGCAATCCCAGAAGCCGCCGGCCTCTGAGAACCGCTCCGCAGCGCTCGACGAAGCGCGGTTGCGCCAGCAGGCGATCGGCGTGCGGTTGCGCCAGATGTTCGACGAGGTGGTCAACGAGCCCGTCCCGGACGAATTTCTCGACATCCTGCGCCGCGCCGACAATTCGGCGGAGGGCAAGTGATGGCCGACGCCGAAGCCCGTGATCCCGCCATCGACAACGCCTTCAAGAAGGAGCTCGTGGGGCTGATCCCCCATCTGCGCGCCTTCGCCCGCACCCTGTGCGGCGACGCCACCGCCGCCGACGACCTGGCGCAGGACGCCATGATGAAGGCCTGGGACGCGCGAGCCAGTTTCCAGATGGGCACGAACATGAAGGCCTGGACCTTCATGATCCTGCGCAACCAGTTCTATTCCGAGAAGCGCCGGTCCTGGCGGCAGAGCCAGCTCGACCAGGAGGCCGCCGAACGGACCCTGGTGGCGGTCGACGACCCCGAGGCGCCGGTCGCCCTGGACGAGCTGCGGCTGAGCCTGACGATGCTGCCGCCGGAACAGCGCGAGGCGCTGATCCTGGTGGGCGCGGGCGGCTTCGCCTACGAGGAGGCCGCCGACATCTGCGGCGTCGCGGTGGGGACGGTGAAGAGCCGGGTCAGCCGGGCGCGGCGGGCCCTGCAGGCCATCCTGAACGACGGCGCCTACGAGCGGGACGGCGGCGCGGCCGGCGACGCCATGCGATCGATCCTGGCTGACGCCGAACGCCTCAGCTCCACCGTTCGCTGAACCCTGAGGGCCCTGGGCGATGACCGCGGGACCCTGGGCCTCGCTGAGCACCATCCGGGTGCGGCTGATCGCGGCCCTGGCGGCCGCGCTCCTGCCCGTGCTCGTTCTCGGCGCGGTGCAGACGGCGGTGGCCTTCAATCGCGAGGCCGCCCTGCTGCGTGAAAACCTGGGCTCGGCGGCCGAACGCAGCGCCGCCGACGCCCGGGCGCGCATGGAGTCGGCCGACATTCTCCTGGAGACGCTGGCGCCGGGTTCGGTGGGCTTCCAGTGCGCCCAGCGGCTGGCCCAGGTCACCCAGCGTATTCCCGGCTACGACAACCTGATCCGTTTCGACCGGCTGGGCCGGGTGGCCTGCGCCGCCGGGGACGTGCCGGCCGATCCGGCCCGCGCCGACCGCCCCTGGTTCCGCCAGCTGCAGGCCGGAGAGGAAGGCCTGGTCATCACCCGCGACCCCGGCGCGGCCTATTCGTCCGAGCCGGCCCTGATGGCCGTCGTGCGGGCGCAAGACAGCCGCGGCGCGTTCGACGGGGCCCTGGCCGCCGTGATCCCCCTGTCGAGCCTGCGCCCCGACCGCGCCATGGCCCTGCCGCGGGGCTCCGAAGTGGCCCTGCTCGACGGCGAGGGCCGCTATCTCAGCATGACCGACGCCCAGGCCTTCGCGCCGCCCCCGAGCGGCTGGCTGGAGCGCGCGCGGGCGGAGGGCTCCTTCGTCTGGTACGCGCGGGCCGGCGGCGAGCGGCGGGTGCAGATCGCCGCCCCGCTGGTGGGGGACAGCCTGTTCGTCATGCTCTCGGCCCGTTCGCCGGGCCTCTTCTCCTGGGCGCGGCTCAATCCGCTGACCGCCCTGGTCTTTCCGCTGCTCACCTTCGCCCTCGCCCTGGTCACCGTGTTCGTCGCCGCCGAACGGGTGGTGGTGCGGTGGATCGTCTATCTGCAGCGCATCGCCGCCCTCTACGCCCGCGGCCGGCTGAGCGTGCGGCCGATGCGCGCCGACGACATGCCCGCCGAGATCCGCGACCTAGCCGAGACCCTGGAGGACATGGCCGACGCCATCGTCGGCCGCGACGCCTCCCTGCGCGACTCCCTGGCCCAGAAGGACGGGCTGATGCGCGAGATTCACCACCGGGTGAAGAACAACCTGCAGGTCATCTCCAGCCTGCTGTCGATGCAGCAGCGGGCCCTGAGCGACCCCGGCGCGCGGGCCGCCATGTCGGACACCCGCCAGCGCATCTCCGCCCTGGCCCTGGTCTACCGCGCCCTCTACCAGGGACCCGACCTGAAGCGGGTCGACCTGCGCCCGTTCCTGGAGGAGCTGACCGCCCAGCTGGTGGCCGGCGACATGTCGCAGGGTCCGGCCGTTCGCACCGAGCTGCACGCCGACGCCCTGGTCATCGATCCCGACCGGCTGGCCCCGCTCGCCCTGTTCGCCGTGGAGGCGATCACCACCGCCCAGAAGCACGCCTTCGCCGAACGCGGGGGGCTGCTCAGCGTCAACTTCCACGTCCATGCCGAGGAAGCGGTGCTGGAGATCTCCGACGACGGCCGACCGAGCGAGGAGGCCCTCAATGCGAGCGGCGTCGGCCGCACCCTGATGACCGCCTTCGCCCGCCAGCTGCGGGGACGCAGCGAGGTGGTCCGCAACGCCGCGGGCGGCATGACCGTGCGCCTGGTCTTCCCGATCCCCAATGTGAGCCAGGCTGCGCCGTCGGCCGGGAACCAGGCCGCAGCCTGACCGTTTGGCTGGGCGACACCCGCTCGAGAGGAGATCAGGTTCATGCGTAAGGTTCTCATCCTGGCCGCCATGGCCGCCACCTTCGCCACTGCGGCTTGCAACACCGTCGCCGGCGCGGGCCGGGACGTGGAAGCGGCCGGGGAAGCCGTGCAGGACACCGCCCGCGACGTCGCCAACTGAGGCGCCGTTCCAGGCTGAAGCTTTCGCCCCGCCGGGTCTCCGGCGGGGTTCTTCATTTGGGGACGTGGATACGGCCGCCGCGCCGCGGGATCAGGCGGCGGCGCGCTGGACGCCGACGAAGACGCCGCCGTCGCCGGCCGCCGGCTGCAGGGCCTGCGACAGCAGGGTGGGGTCCTCGCCGGCCGCGAACAGGGCCGCGCCGCCGGGATTGAGCGCCGCGGCGACGTTCTCCGCCACCCGGGCCCGCGCCGGCTCGATCATGGTTTCGATGAGGTGGGGGCAGAAGACCACGTCGAAGCCGCGCACGCGCGACAGGTCGCCCACCAGGTTGAGCCGCCGCCAGCGGATGGCCTGGCGCAGGCGCGGCGACAGCTCCCACATCTCGCCGGTCTTCTCGAAGTGGCGGACCAGCCGCCGGATGGGCAGGCCCCGCTGCACCTCGAACTGGGTGTAGAGGCCGCTCTGCGCCTTTTCGAGCGCCCGCTCGGACAGGTCGGAGGCGAAGAGCTCGAACCGGGTCTCGGGAAAGCGGTCGGCGATCTCGTCCAGCAGCATGGCCAGGGAATGGACTTCCTGGCCCGAGCCGCAGGCGGCGCTCCAGATGCGAACGGCCTGGTCAGGCCGATTGCGGACGATCGCCGGCAGGATATCGGCCTCGAACCGGTCGAAGAGATCGCGGTCGCGGAAGAAGGCCGTCTCGGCCGGGGCCATGGCCTCGACCACCGCCCAGATCAGCCGCTCGTCCCGGCGCGCCCGCAGGGCGGCCACGAGATCGCCGACGGCCTCGAAGCCTTCGCGCCGCGCCACGGGCGAGAGCCGCGTCTCGAGCACATAGTCCTTGGCCGGATCCACGCGCTGGCCCGAGCGGGCGGCGCAGAGCTGGGCGACGAGCTCGCGGTCCTCAGGCTTCATGCGAGACCCGCCTCGGCCAGCTTGGCGGCGACGATCTCGCTGTCGAACGGCTTCATGATGTATTCGTCCGCGCCGCTGTCGAGCGCCTCGCGGATGGCCGGGATCTCGTTCTCCACGGTGCAGAAGACCACCTTGGGAGCCTCGCCGCCCGGCTCCTTGCGGAGGCGGCGCAGGAATTCGAGTCCGTTCATCACCGGCATGTTCCAGTCCAGCAGGACGACGTCGGGCATGCAGGTGCGGCACCAGGCCAGCGCCTCGGCGCCATCCGCGGACTCGGCCACGTCGAAGCCGAGGTCTTCCAGGATGCGGCGCGCGACCTTCCGGATCACCCGGCTATCGTCGACGACCAGACACGTCCTCACGGGAGCACTCCCAACCAGATCGCCCGACTTTTGGCGGCGGGTTGGTTAAGGAGGGGTGCAGCTTCGCTCTGAATCGCCCGTTCATCACCCCAGACTGGGCGCTCAGCCCGGCAGGGTTGCAGCGAAGGTGACCTTCTCGTCGCCGCTCTCGACCAGCACCCGGCCGCCGGCCTCGGCCACGAACAGATGGACGTAGTAGGCCTGCACCCAGTGGCCGTGCAGCATGCCGTCGGGCAGGGGCTGGCCGCGGAGCCCGGCCTCGACCTCGGGCCTGAGGCGGGCCCGGCCGCCGCCGGCCTCGGCCGCGGTCCCCGTGCCGCCGCCGTCGGCGACCGCCCGCACCCGCGCCTCGCCGCCCATAGGCAGGGCCGCGCCGGCCATCTGCGCCAGGTTGAGGATGGCGCGGGCCGAGGGCTTGTTCAGGCTGGGGGGCTCGACGGTCCAGACGAGGTCGGCCCGCTGATGGGCGAAGATGGCCTGGGTGAGGTTCTCCAGCTCCCGCGGATCGAAGGTGTCGGCTGAGGCCGACGCCCCGAAGGCGACCCGCGTGAAGGCCAGGAGGTCGGCCAGCTTGCGGCCCGAGGCGGCGATCAGGCCCAGGGCGTCGTCGCGCATGTCCTGCGCGCCCTCGTCCTCCAGCAGGTCGAGGCCCGAGACGATGGCGCTGACCGGGCTGATGAAGTCATGGCACATGCGGGCCGCCAGAAAGGCGGCGATCTGGGCCGTGCCGGGGCTGTCCTCGGCGGCCGGATGTTCTGGCGGGGAAGACGATGCGGCGTCGCTCATGGACGGCGAGACTGGCGTGATTTGCCGGCAACGGGAACCGCCTCCGCGCGCCGCGGCCGCCGTCTAGATGTGCTTTTCGAAGGTCCAGGCCCCGTCGGGCGCCGGGACCGCGGCGCGATCGGGGACGGCGGGCGCATAGGCCTCGTAGGCGGCCAGGCCCTCGCCCGCGCCGGAGACGCCGCCAAGCCCCACCACCAAATAGGTGGAAAATCCTGCGAAGAAGGCGAAGACGGCTAGCCACAGGAGGGGGCGGAAGAGGTCGGAGAGGCGTTCAAGCGGCATGGGGCGGGCTCCTCGTCCACACAAACCCCCGACGGCGGCCAATGGTTGCGGCCCGCCTTGCGCCATTGTTGCGAACGATTCTCATTGCGTACGGCGCGCGCAGTATATACGAATGCTTCTCAATCTTGATTGCACGCGACGCCTCCCCTGCCGTCGCGCGCGACCCGGGTCCGCCGTCCGCCGCCCTCGGCCGGACGGCGCGGCTTCGGGACCCCTTCCCCTCTGGCGTTCCTCCCCGCCAGCCTTCGCCCCGTCCCGGCCCCCGCCCGGACGGGGCGGTTTTTCTCCCGTTGCAAAGCGCCTGTAATCCCCGGCGATTTCGGTCCATAAGCGCGCGGACAAGTTCATCCGCCAAACAGGAGGCGCGCCATGGCTCTCGACACCGGAGCGACCGGAAAGACCTTCCGCTGGGATGACCCGCTCGATCTCACCTCGCGCCTGTCGGAAGACGAGCGGATGGTCTGGGAGTCGGCCCGGTCCTATGCGCGCGACAAGCTGCTGCCCCGCGTGGTCTCGGCCTTCGCCGAGGAGCGCTTCGACCGCGAGATCATGACCGAGATGGGCGCGCTGGGCTTCCTCGGGCCGACGGTCTCCGAACAGTACGGCGGCGCGGGCGTCGGCCACGTCGCCTATGGTCTGATCGCCCGCGAGGTCGAGGCGATCGACTCCGGCTACCGCTCGGCCATGAGCGTGCAGTCCTCGCTGGTGATGTATCCCATCGAGGCCTTCGGCTCCGAAGAGCAGAAGCAGAAGTACCTGCCGGGCATGGCGAAGGGCGAGATCATCGGCTGCTTCGGCCTGACCGAGGCCGACGGCGGCTCCGATCCCGCCTCGATGCGCACCGTGGCCAAGAAGGTCGACGGCGGCTACGTGCTGAACGGCGCCAAGATGTGGATCACCAACAGCCCCATCTGCGACGTCGCCCTGGTCTGGGCCAAGCTGGACGGGGTGATCCGCGGCTTCCTGGTGGACCGCGGGTCCGAGGGCTTCGAGACGCCGAAGATCCAGAACAAGCTGTCCCTGCGCGCCTCGGTCACCGGCGAGATCGCGCTGGCCGACGTCTTCGTGCCGGAAGACCAGATGCTGCCCGGCGTCACCGGCCTGCGGGGCCCCTTCTCCTGCCTGAACAAGGCGCGCTACGGCATCGCCTGGGGCGCCATGGGCGCGGCCGAGTTCTGCCTGCACGCCAGCCGCGACTACGTCTCCACCCGCAAGGTGTTCGGCAAGCCGCTGGCCGCGCGCCAGCTGGTGCAGAAGAAGCTGGCCGACATGCAGACCGAGATCGCGCTGGGCTACGAAGGCGCGCTGGCGCTCGGCCGGCTGATCGACCAGGGCGCCTGGGTCCCCGAGGCGATCAGCCTGATGAAGCGCAACAACTGCGGCAAGGCGCTGGCCATCGCCCGCGAGGCCCGCGACATCCACGGCGGCAACGGCATCTCCGGCGAGTACCACGTGATGCGCCACGCCGCGAACCTGGAGACCGTCAACACCTATGAGGGCGCCCACGACGTCCACGCCCTGATCCTGGGCCGGGCGATCACCGGCGAGAACGCGTTCTAGACGTCGGGGCGATCGGCGGCCCCGCGCCGCCGAACCCTACGTTTACGCTTGTCTGATACCCCCGTTCGCCAGAGGAGCGCCCGCCAATGGGCGCCGGCCGGGGGAAGACGATGGCGGAAACGGGCGGGCCCAAGGGCCAGCTGTCCATGGTGGAGTGGATGTTCCGGCACAGCCAGGAACTCATGGTCACCGTCAGCCCCGAAGGCCGGTTCATCCTGCTCAACCCCGCCTGGGAGGCCGCCACCGGCTGGTCGGTCGACCAGCTGCTGGGCCGGCCCGTCGCCGAGCTGATCCATCCAGACGATCAGGCCGCCTTCCGGGCCCACGGCCGGCGGCTGCGGAAGGACCGCCTGAGCGAGAACCTCTGCCGCGTGCGGATGAAGGACGGCTCCTGGCGCTGGTTTTCGGGCCGCGCGCAGCTGACCGACAACGGCCTCATGATCGGCGTCCTGCGGGACGCCACCGAGGACCAGGCCCGCCAGGCCGAGCTGCAGGAGGCCCGGCGCACCCGGCTGCTGCTGTCCGAGGCGGCGGGCGTGGGGGCATGGAGTTACGAGCCGCACGACAACGCCGTGACCTGGTCGGAGGAGATTCTGGCCGTCACCGGCTTCGACCCCGCGAAGATCCGGACGCCGGAAGAGTTCTTCGCCGTGCTTCACCCGGACGAACGCGCCCGGGTCGAGGCCGCCTTCGCGGAAGGGGTGGAGCGCGGCGTCGCGCGCAGCCTCGATCACCGGATGCGCACGCCCGACGGGCGCTGGACCACCTGGCGGGCGACCTTCCGCTGCGAAGCCCGGGCCGATGGGCTCCACGCGCTGAAGGGGATTTCGCAGAACATCACGGAACTGGTCGCCGCCCGCGACCTGGCCCGCGCCAGCGAACGCCAGATGGCGCTGCTGGTCGAGAACGCCCCCTTCGCCGTGGCCATGTTCGACCGGGAGATGCGCTATCTTGTCGCGAGCCCCCGATGGAACGAGATCTTCAGGCTGGAGGGGCGGGCCCACATCGGCCGGCCGCTGCGCCAGGTCTCGCACGGCATGCCCCGCCGGTTCCTCGAGGCCGAACGCCGCGTCCTCGAGGGCGAGGTGGTCAGCCGGGCCGAGGACCGCTTCGCCGACGGCCAGGGCCAGTCCCACTGGGTGCGCTGGGAGGCCCGGCCCTGGCGCGACGCCGAGGGGCGCGTGGCGGGCATGGTCGCCTATGTCGACGACATCTCCAGCCTCACCCAGGCGCGCGAGGCGGCGCGGTCCAATGCGCGGCGGCTGAAGGTGGCGCTCGCCGCCGCCGACGCCGGCGTCTACGAGATCGACCACATGGCGCGGACCTTCTGGGCCTCGCCGGAATTCAAGAAGCTGTTCGGGACCAACCGGGCCACCTACGAGGATGCGCTGCACCTGCGCTTCCCCACCTTCCATCCCGACGATCTGGAGAGCGTCCGCCAGGCCTTCCGCGACATCCAGAGCGGCGCGCGCAAGGCCGGCGAGGCCTTCGAGGCCCGGATCCTGAAGCCCGACGGCGAGGCGCGCTGGGTACGGGTCTTTCACCACCTGCAGAAGGACGCCCGTGGCCGCTGGCTGAAGGGCGTCGGGCTCGTCCACGATTTCGACGAGCGCAAGCGCCAGGAGCTGGCCCTGATCGCGGCCGAGCGCGCCGCCCAGGGGGCCGCCGAGGCCAAGGCCCAGTTCCTGGCCAATATGAGCCATGAGATCCGCACCCCCATGAACGGCGTTCTGGGCGTGCTCCACCTGCTGAAGTCGGAGACCCTGTCGGAGGAAGGCCGGCGCCTGCTCGACGAGGCCCTCTCCTGCGGCCACATGCTGGCCGAGCTGCTCAACGACGTGATCGACTTCTCCAAGATCGAGGCCGGCCGCCTGGAGCTCGCCTACGAGCCGCTCGACCCGCGCGCCCTGATCGAAGGGGTGGTCCGTCTGCTGGCGCCCCAGGCGACCGAACGGGGCCTGCAGCTGCGGGCCGACCTGCCGGCCGATCTGGGCTGGGTCCGCGGCGAGCCCACGCGCCTGCGCCAGGCGCTCTTCAATCTTGTCGGCAACGCCGTGAAGTTCACCCTGGACGGCCACGTCCTGGTGCGGGCCCGGCAGGTCGACGGCGCCGGCGGACCGCGGCTGAGGTTCGAGGTGGAGGACACCGGCGTCGGCATTCCCGCCGAGGTGCAGCCGCGCATCTTCCAGCGCTTCGACCAGGGCGACGCCTCGACCACCCGCCGCTTCGGCGGCTCTGGCCTGGGCCTGGCCATCACCCAGCGCCTGGCGCAGATGATGGGCGGCGAGGTCGGCTTCACCTCGGTCCAGGGCCGGGGCTCGACCTTCTGGCTGGAGGTGGCGGCCGAGCCGGTCCAGGCCCCGGAACGGCCGGCCGACGCCCTGCCCGACTTCCTCTCCGGCGTGCGGGTGCTGGTGGTGGAGGACAATCCCACCAACCGGCTGATCGCCACCAAGCTGCTGGAGAAGCTCGGCGCCAGCGTCGAGACCGCCAGCGACGGCTATCTCGGCGTGGAGGCCGCCGAGCGCCAGGCCTTCGACCTGATCCTGATGGACGTGCAGATGCCCGGCATCGACGGCCTGGAGGCCGCCCGGCGCATCCGCGCCCTGCCGACGCCGGCGGCGGCGACGCCGATCGTGGCCCTGACGGCCAATGTCATGGCTCACCAGCGCCAGGCCTATCTGGAGGCCGGCATGGACGGCGTCGTTGGCAAGCCCATCTCGCCCGCCGCCCTGCTGACCGAGATCGCGCGGCTGGGGGACCCCGGGGCGCAGGGTTCGGACGACATGGCCGTGGCCTGAGGCCTCGCAGGCCGCCTTCCGCCGCCTCGCCGACCGATGTTACAGCTTCTCCCAACAAACAAGGGGGAGGGGCGAATCGATGAGCGCCGATCTGCAGGCCGGGCGCGGGGAGTCCGGGCCGTCCATGCGCACCGTGGTGGTGGCTTCGTCGGCGGGCACCGCCTTCGAGTGGTACGACTTCTTCATCTTCGGCACGCTGGCGGCGATCATCTCGCGCAACTTCTTCGCCGGCCTCACCGAGACCGCCGGCCTCGTCGCCGCGCTCGCCCTCTTCGGCGCCGGCTTCGCCTTCCGGCCCCTGGGCGCCCTGATCTTCGGCCGCATGGGCGACCGCATCGGGCGCAAGGCCGCCTTCCTGATCACCGTCACCCTGATGGGCGGGGCGACCTTCGCCATCGGTCTCCTGCCCACCTATGAGCAGGCGGGCCTGATCGGGCCGGCCCTGCTGGTCTTCCTGCGCATCCTGCAGGGGCTGGCGCTGGGCGGCGAGTACGGCGGGGCGGCCATCTATGTGGCCGAGCACGCGCCCGACCACCGGCGCGGGGAATATACCGGCTGGATACAGACCTCGGCCGCCATCGGACTGATCGGCGCCCTGGTGGTGATCCTCGTAGACCGCCGACTGCAGGGGGAAGAGGCCTTCGCCGTCTGGGGCTGGCGCATCCCCTTCCTGGTCTCGGCCGGCCTGCTGGCCATCTCGGTCTTCATGCGGCTCAAGCTCGCCGAGAGTCCGAGCTTCCAGCGCCTGAAGGACAGCGGCGAGGCGACCAAGGCGCCCTTCGCCGAATCCTTCGGCCAGTGGAAGAACCTGAAGATCGTCCTGCTGGTCCTCTTCGCCTTCATGAGCGCCCAGGGGGCGGTCTGGTACACGGCCTTCTTCTACGTCCAGGTCTTCCTTGAGCGGTTCCTCAAGGTGGAGCCGGCCACGGTGAACACCCTGATGATCTGCGCGACCATCGCCAGCGCGCCGCTCTACGTCTTCTTCGCCTGGGCCTCGGACCGAGTGGGCCGCAAGTGGGTGATGTGGTTCGGCATGACCCTGGCGCTGGTGGCCTTCTTCCCCGGCTTCAAGGCCCTGACCATGGCCGCCAATCCAGCCCTGGCCGAGGCGCAGGCCCGCACGCCCGTCGTCGTCGCGGCCGATCCCGCCGACTGCTCGCTGCAGTTCGATCCCGTGGGCAAGGCGGCCTTCGTCTCATCCTGCGACATCGCCAAGACGGTGCTGGCCAACGCCGGCGTCTCCTACGCCAATGTCGCCGCGCCGGCGGGGACGCCGGCGCAGGTGCGGGTCGGCGAGCGGACGGTCGTCTCGATCGACGGCCGCAGCCTTCCGCCCCCCGAGCTCGCCGCCGCCAAGGCCGAGGTGGAGAGCCAGATCCGCGCCGCGCTCGCCGCAGAGGGCTATCCGTCGTCGGCCGATCCCGGACGCATGAACCTGCCGGCCGTGTTCGGCATCCTGATGATCTTCGTGGTCGGCGCCACGGCCCTCTACGGACCCATGGCCGCGGCCCTGGTGGAGCTCTTCCCCACCCGCATCCGCTACACGGCCATGTCCCTGCCCTACCACATCGGCACGGGCTGGGTCGGCGGCTTCGTGCCCTTCAGCGCCTTCGCCATCGTGACGGCGACGGGGAACATCTATTCCGGCCTCTGGTACCCGGTGATCTTCACCGCCATCAGCGTGGTCGTCTGCCTGTTCCTGCCGGAGACCAAGGGCAAGCCGCTGGACTGACGCCGCTCACATCTCCGGCGCGGCCAGCATGACTTCGACCCGCACGCCGGAGCGGGCGAAGGCCTGGATGTCCTCGGCGGCGGGCGGGGCGGTGATGACGACGACGACGCGCAGGCCTTCGCGCGCCAATTCGATCAGGCGGTCGGTTCCGGCGTCGGCCGCGGGCAAGCGCTCAGCGTCGCGCCGGGCCATGCCCAGCACCTCAGCGTCGGCGTCCTGCGGCGTGACCAGCACGTCGGCGGCCGCCAGGGCGCGCGAGGCGCGCAGGGTGAGAAGATCGGCCGGCCCCCGCCCGGCGACGAACTGCAGCACGCCCTCCTGCGGCCTGTCCTCGGCCAGCGCCTGGCGCAGCAGGGCCTCGGCCGCCTCCATATTGCCGGCCATGGCCGCGTGCGCCGCCGGCCCGTCGAGGGCCTTGCGCAGGAAGGCGCGGCGGCGCGGCAGGTCGGGCAGGGCCGTCCGCACCTCGTCCTGCATCCGGCGGAAGAGGGCGGCGATCCGGCCGGTTCCTTCCGGAATTCGCGCCTCGATGGTGTTGCGCAGCAGGGTGGCCAGCATGGGCGAGGCGCCGCCGGTGCCGACGGCGGCCACCACCTCGCCCCGGTCGATCACCGCCGGCGTGGTGAAGTCGCACAGGTCCGGCCGGTCGACGACATTGACCGGGACCCGCGCCGCCCGCGCCGCGACCACGGCGGCCTGGATGAAGAGCGGGTCGTCGCTGGCCACGAAGGCGAGCGTCGCCCCGGCATAGGTCCCCGGCAGGAAGGCCAGGGCGTCATCGACGCGCACAAGCTTCGCCGGCGCGCCGTCGAAGAGGCGCGCCTTGGCCTCGGCCGGCTCGCCGGCGCCGGCGACCACGATCTTCGCGCCCTTCAGGGGGAAATAGGCGGGAAAGGCGTCCAAGCCCTGCTCCTTCAACCGGTTCGGCACGCCCGGTAGGGCGCCCCGGCCGCGCCGTCCAGCGTGGCCTCGACGCCCTTGGTGAACAGATCCACGCCGGCCTCGGCGAACCGCGCGCCCGAGGCCGACGGCACGTGCGGCAGACGGTAGGACCGGCCGCCGGCGGTGACCACGGCATGCTCGCCCGACAGGGCATAGGCGGCGACGAAACGTTTCCCGTCGCGGCAGGCATAGGTCATGGGCGCGTCGGTGGCGTCCTCCGGCGCGACGTGGCCGCCGCCGCCGAAGCTGGCCGGCGGCGCCACGCCTGGACCGACCGTCGAGCATCCGGCGAGTCCGGCGCCCAGAAGGAGCACAGCGCCCGCCGCCCTGGCCAAGGTGATCATTTCAGCGTCTTCAGATAGTCGATGATCTGCGCGCGCGACGCGGCGCTGGGTACGGAGACCATCATGCGCGTCCCCGGCGCGAAGGCCATCGGCTTCGCCAGATAGGAGTCCAGGGCCTCGGCGCTCCAGGTCCCGGGCTTGGCCGCCAGGCCCGGGGAGTACTTGAAGTCGTCGCGCGCGGCGATGTCGGCGCCGAACACGCCAACGAGTTTGGGCCCCATGGGCGTGCTCTGGGCGCCGTGACAGGACTTGCACTGCAGGTTGAACAGCCGCTCGCCCTCCGCCGCGGCGGCGTGGGAGGCGACGGCCAGCAGGGCGGGAAGCACGAGGGCGGCGGCGAGACGGGTCTTCATGCGGCGATCTCCGATGGGGGCGTGCGTCAGCATAGCTGGGAATGGGGCGCCTTCGACACCATGTCACAGGCCGCGCTTACGCTGGCGCTTAAGCAGCGTTAAGATGGATCACCCGGTTATTCGAGCAAGGGACGCCCATGGCCGCCACCCTCGACATCAACGGCAGATCGCAGACGGTCCAGGCGGCCGGCGACACGCCCCTCCTCTGGGTCCTGCGGGACGAACTCGGCCTGACGGGCGCGAAGTACGGCTGCGGGATCGCCCAGTGCGGCGCCTGCACCGTCCTGGCCGACGGCGCCCCGATCCGCTCCTGCGTCACGCCCCTGGAGGCGGTCGCCGGCGCGAAGATCACGACGATCGAGGGGCTGGGCGGCGCGCATCCCCTGCAGGAGGCCTGGGTGAAGCTGGACGTGCCGCAGTGCGGCTACTGCCAGTCGGGCCAGATCATGTCGGCCGCCGCCCTGCTCGAGGCCTCGCCGAACCCGACGGACGAGGAGATCGACGCCGCCATGGCGGGCAACATCTGCCGTTGCGGCGCCTATCAGCGCATCCACGCCGCCATCAAGGACGCTGCGGCCCAGCCGGCCGCCGCCCCCGCCGCCGAAGCCTGAAAGCCCGGAACGAACCGATGAACGCGCCCTTCCTACGCACCGCCGGCGAACCCGAGGCCAGCGGCGGCCTCTCCCGCCGCGAGGTCATCGTCACCGCCACCGCCGCGGGCGGCGCCCTGCTGGTCGGCTGCTCGCCCACCGACCTGGTCTCGGCCGGGTCCAAGGTGGAGGTCGGCGCCTTCGGCCCCTTCGTGAAGGTGGCGCCCGACGGCGCGGTGACCGTCGTCTCCAAGCACATCGAGTTCGGCCAGGGGAACCATGCCGGCCTCGCCGCCATCGTCGCCGAGGAGATGGACGCCGACTGGAGCCGCGTGGGCTGGGAGCACGCGCCGGCCAACGCCAAGCTCTACGCCAACACCGCCCTGGGGGCGCAGCTGACCGGCGGCTCGACGGCGATCAACAATAGCTGGGATCAGCTTCGCAAGGCCGGCGCCGCGGCCCGGGCCATGTTCGTCCAGGCGGCCGCCAACCGCTGGAACGTCGGCGTCGGCGAGATCGCCGTGAAGGATGGCGTGGTCAGTCACGCCGCCTCGGGCCGCACGGCCGACTTCCGCGAACTGCTGCCCGACGCCGCGCGGGTCACCCCGCCGGAGGCGCCGACCCTGAAGGACCCGGCGCAGTTCACCCTGATCGGAACCGACCGCGTGCGGCGCAAGGACAGCCGCGCCAAGAGCACCGGCGAGCAGGTCTTCACCCAGGACGTGCGCCTGCCCGACATGCTGGTCGCCATGGTCGCCCATCCGCCGCGCTTCGGCGCCAGTGTCGCGAGCTTCGACGCCGCGGCGGCCAGGAAGGTGGCCGGCGTGGTCGAGGTCTATGAGATCCCCTCCGGCGTCGCCGTGGTGGCGGAGAACACCTGGGCCGCGCGTCAGGGGCGCGACGCCCTGACCGTCCAGTGGGACGAGGCCAAGGCCGAGACCCGCGGCTCGGCGCAGATCCTCGACCGGTTCCAGAAGATCGCCGCCGGCGAGGCCGAACTCGAGAAGGGCGAGGCCTGGCAGGCCTTCGAATCCAAGGGCGACGCCGCGGCCCAGTCCGGCGGCGCCGCGCTGGAGGTCGGCTACGACTTCCCCTATCTCGCTCACGCCACCATGGAGCCGATGAACTGCGTGGCCCAGGTGGACGGGAACAAGGTCAAGCTCACCTTCGCCTCGCAAGGCCCCACGCTCGACCAGCTCAACGTGGCCAAGATCGTCGCCAATCTGCCCGGCGCGGTGGAGATCGAGACCCTGCCCGCCGGCGGCTCCTTCGGCCGCCGCGCCACCTTCCAGTCGGACTACGTGGTCGAGTGCGTCCACATCGCCAAGAAGGTGGGCGGGAACCGGCCGGTGAAGCTGGTCTGGACCCGCGAGGACGACATGGCCGCCGGCTATTTCCGGCCGCTGGTCCACCACCGCGTCAAGGTGCTGACCGACGCCGAAGGCTATCCCAAGGCCTGGACGCACCGCATCGTCACCCAGTCGATCATGAAGGGCGCACCCTTCGGCGGCGGCGGCCTGGACGAGACGGCGGTCGAGGGCGCCAAGGGCTCGCCCTATCTGGCCGCCACGCCCCATGTGGACGCCCAGCTTCTGACGCCGGACATCGGCGTGCCGGTGCTGTGGTGGCGCTCGGTGGGGGCGACCCACACGGCCTTCGTCATGGAGCACACCATCGACCAGCTGGCCCGCAAGGCCGGCAAGGACCCGGTCGAATACCGCCGCGCGCTCTACCGGAAGGCCGGGGCCGAGCGACACCTGGCCGTCCTGGATCTCGCCGCCGAGAAGGCCGGCTGGACGAGGCCGGCCCCGGCGGGCTGGACCCGCGGCGTGGCGGTGCATGAGAGCTTCGGCTCCGTCGTCGCCCAGGTGGCCGAGGTGAAGGTCGAGAACGGCGAGCCGAAGGTCGGCCGCGTAGTCACCGCCATCGACTGCGGCACCGCCATCTCGCCCGACCAGATCGCCGCCCAGATGGAGGGCGGCACCTGCTATGGCCTCTCGGCCGCCCTTTATGGCGAGGTGACCCTGACCGAGGGCCGGGTCGATCAGCTGAACTTCGACACCTATCGCGTCCTGCGCCACAACGAGGCGCCGAAGGTCGAGACCTATATCGTGCAGAAGGCGGCCGGGACCCATCCCACCGGCGTGGGCGAGCCCGGTACGCCGGTGATCGGCCCGGCCGTGGCCAACGCCCTGCTGGTCATCAACAAGGCGCCGGTGACCGCCCAGCCCTTCGTCAAGGCCTAGGACGCCGTCAGGTCCTCGGGCCGGTCGACGTCGAACAGGACGCCAGGATCGTCGCTCTCGACGAGCGCCATCCGGTCGCCCAGGTCCGCGAGGATCGCCCGCGCGCCCGCGTCGCCGGAGAGGCGCGCCAGGGCCGGCAGGAGGTCGCGGCCGATCAGCACCGGATGGCCGCGGCGGCCATTGTGCCGGGGCGCCGCGGCCGCTGCGCCGTCTCGCACGGCCTGCGCCAGGCGCGGCAGGATCGTGGCGGGGATCTTCGGCATGTCGCCCAGGAAGACGAACACACCGGCCGCCTCCGCCGCCAGGGCCCGGGCGCCGGCCCGCAGGGAGGCGCCCATGCCTTCGTCGTGATCGGCGGCGTGGACGATGCGCAGGCGAGCGCCCTCGCCTCTCGCCGTGAAGATGTCTCGCGCCGCGTCGCCCACCGCCTCGGCCTGGGCGCCCGTCACCAGGATCACCTGAAGCGCCGGGCTCGCCAGGGCCGCCTCGAGCGCGCCCGCCAGAAGCGGACGCCCTTCGAACTCCGCCAGCAGCTTGCCGCCGCCGAACCGCCGCCCCGCCCCCGCGGCCAGCACGATGGCCGCCCACGGCCCCGATCCGCCTTCGCCCCCTGTCGTCACGCCCCCGCCTCGCCTATGTTCGCAGGAACGCCATGACGCCCTATGACGCCCCATCGCCGCAAGCCCGCACCGAGCCGCTGATCGACGGCTTCGGCCGCGCCGTGACCTATCTGCGGGTCTCGGTGACCGACCGCTGCGACCTGCGCTGCGTCTACTGCATGGCCGAGCACATGACCTTCCTGCCCAAGAAGGACCTGCTCACCCTCGAAGAGCTGGACCGAGTCGGCTCGGCCTTCGTCGAGCTGGGCGTGCGCAAGCTGCGGATCACCGGCGGCGAGCCCCTGGTCCGCAAAGGGGTCATGGGCCTGATCGAACGTCTGGGCCGCCACCTGCGCACCGGCGCGCTCGACGAGCTGACGCTGACCACCAACGGCACCCAGCTTGCGGCCTTCGCCGGCCAGCTGGCGGCGGCGGGCGTGCGGCGGGTCAATGTCTCCATCGACACGCGCAAGCCGGACCTCTTCCGCCGGCTGACCCGCGGCGGCGACGTCGCCAAGGTGCTGGCCGGCGTCCAAGCCGCCCAGGACGCGGGTCTGCAGGTGAAGATCAACGCCGTGGCGCTGGCGCAGGACAACGCCGCCGAAATCCCCGACCTGATCGCCTGGGCCCATGGCGAGGGGATGGACATCACGCTCATCGAGACCATGCCGCTGGGCGAGGTGGAGGCCGACCGGACCGACCAGTTCCTGTCGCTGAAGGATGTGCGGCGGCAACTGGAGAGCTTCTGGACGCTGGAGGACATTCCCCTCTCCACCGGCGGGCCGGCCCGCTATGTCCGCATCGCCGAGACAGGGGGCCGCCTGGGCTTCATCACCCCGCTCAGCCACAATTTCTGCGAGGCGTGCAATCGCGTGCGCCTGACCTGCACCGGCACCCTCCACACCTGCCTGGGCCGCGAGGACGCCAGCGACCTGCGCGCCGTGCTGCGCGCCGGCGCCGACGACGAGGCCCTGTAGGACGCCATCCGCCTGGCGGGGGACGCCAAGCCCAAGGGCCACGACTTCCGCATCGAGCGCGCCGCCGCCCCGGCGCTGGCCCGCCACATGTCGACCACGGGAGGCTGAGGGCCATGGCGCGCGTGCTGCTGTTCGGCCCCTTGCGCGACCTCGCCGGCTGGCGCGAGCGGACCTATGAGCCCTCGCCCGCCAGTCTGTCGGAACTGCGGCGGCGGCTGGCGGCCGAGGACGCGGCGCTGGGCGAGGCGATCGCCGCGCCGGGGGTCCAGGTAGCGCTCGATCAGGCCATCGTCCGCGGCGAGGCGGCTCTGCCGCCCGCCTCCGAGGTCGCCTTCCTGCCGCCCATGAGCGGCGGATGATCCGCCTGACCGAAAGCCCGTTCGAGCCGGGCGAGCTGCTCTCCGGCTTCTGCCGCGACCGCAGCGAGACCGGCGCGGTCGCCACCTTCACGGGCCTGGCCCGCGCCGAGGAAGGCGCCACGGCGGTGCTGGAGCTGGAGGCCTATCCCGGCTTCACCGAGAGCGAGATCGGCAAGATCGCCGCAGAGGCGCAGGGGCGCTTTGCCTTGCAGGACCTGCTCATCGTCCACCGGGTAGGCAAGATCGCGCCGGGCGAGGCCATCGTCTTCGTCGCCACCGCCGCGCCGCACCGCCGCGCGGCCTTCGAGGCCTGCGACTATCTGATGGACTATCTGAAGAGCCGCGCCCCCTTCTGGAAGAAGGAACATGGCCCCGACGGCGCCCGCTGGATCGAACCGCGCGCCCAGGACCATGCCGACATCGCACGTTGGGACGCGAAGGGCGCCAAGGCCTAGATTCTGTCCGCCAGATTGGGGTTCAGGCGGAGGGCCTCGGCGGTGTCGGCTGCGCCGCCGGCGGCGTCGCCCAAGGCCGACTTCGCCCGCCCGCGCGCCCATAGCGCAACGGAGTCATGGGCATTGAGCGCCAGCGCCTTGTCCAACCATTCGACGGCCGACAGATTGTCGTCCATCAGATGATAGATGATGCCCTTCTGCGCGGTCAGTGTCGGTTCGTCAGGATGAGCCGCAAGCCCCGTGTTCAGGTCCCGCAGGGCGGCGGCGAACTGGCCGAGATCCCGGAACACACTGGCCCGGGAGAGGAGGAGATAGGCGTCGTCCGCGGCGAGCGCCAGACCTGCGTCGTACTCCCTTCGAGCCGCGTCCATTTCGCCTGAGAAGAAGTGCCGGTCGCCCCGGGCCGCGCGGACGTGCGGGTCGGACGGCGCCATGACCAGCGCCGCATCCAGATCCTTCCAGGCGCCCTTGAGATCGTCGCGCCCGGCGCGCGCGTCTGAGCGCCCCACAAGCGCGGAGGCGTTGGGACTCAGCCGCAGCATCGCCGTAAAGGCCTTCTCGGCGGTCTCGTACTCCTGAAGCGCGAGCGCCGAATCCGCTACGCCCGCCTGCGCTTCGTAGTGCTCCGGATTGGCCTCGACGGCGCGGCGGTAGAAGCCGAGCGCC
>CAYQPL010000016.1:0-20653 GCA_964419395.1 uncultured Phenylobacterium sp.
GGAGCCCGGGAAAAGCGCTTTGTGGGGCGCAACGGCGCGGGTAGGTATGGCGGCGGGCGTGTGTGTGTGTGTAAACATTTTTGGTTGGCGTATGGGCCGGCACCCAGACGCCCTTGCCGCCGCCCGCGATGGTCCTCAGCCGCAATGGCGCCTACGTCGCTGATACTGTCTTATCTTCGATGGCATCCACCGGAGCCGGCCACGCAAAGCCAGCGGCGGATGCGATGGCCCAGCGGCTGCGGCCCGCGGGCCTGAGCCGGCCGCCGAAGGTCTCCGGGCGCTCGACGAAGGCCGGCGGGACCCAGGGCGCCGGCGGCGCCGGCGGGTCGGACGCCGCGCTGTCGCGCCGACGATAGGCCAGCGTGCCGGCCAGCTGCACGATGCGGGCGTGGGCCTCGAGACCCGGATTGGGCTCGGCGTGGCCGATCAGCAGCCAGCCGTCCGGGTCCAGTCGCTGCGCCAGGGCCGCCACCGGGGCGGTGACGGTGTCCGGATGGAAGTAGATCAGGACGTTGCGGCAGAGGATCAGGTCGAAGTCCGACAGTTCGAGCGGCGCCTGGTCACCCAGCAGGTCCAGCAGATTGCCGTGCCGGAAGCGCACCAGGCTGCGGAAGCGCGGCTTCAGCCGCCAGCGCTGCGCCTCGGGCGTGAACCACTCGGCCTTCTGTTCGGCCGACAGCGAGCGCAGCGCCCAGGGACCGAAGGCGCCGGCGCGCGCGGCCGCCAGGGCGTCCTCGTTGATGTCGGTGCCGAGGATGGAGATCCGCCAGTCGGGCAGGCTGTCGCCCAGCAGTTCGGCGACCAGAATGGCCACCGAATAGGGCTCGGCGCCGCTCGCGCAGCCGGCGCTCCAGATCCGCAGGCGCCGTTCGGCGCCGTTGCGGGCGATGATGTCCGGCAGGATGGTTTCGCGCAGGGCGGCGAACTGCTCCACATAGCGCAGGAAGTAGGTCTCGCCGACGGTGACCTCGCCCTCCAGGCGCCGCCATTCGGCGGCGCCGGCCGCCGGGTCGGAGAGCAGGGCCAGATAGGCGTCGAGATCGCGCGCGCCGACGGCGGCCATGCGCCGCCGGACGCGGTCCCACAGCACGTCGTCCTTGTCGGCGTAGTAGAAGTGGCCGGTCCGCTCGATGACCTCGCGCTTGAGCGCCCAGAACGCATGTCCCGGACCGAACAGCGGGCCGCGGAGGATCTGCCGGTTCAGCGGGGCGCGCCTTGCGCCGCGTGCAGGCGCGCCTGCACGGTCCTGGCCAGGTCGGCCACGCGGATCTCCTCCTGCAGCAGCAGCAGGCGGTCGGGATCGAGGCGCGGCACCAGCCGGCCGTCGAATTCCAGCTGGCCGGCGACAGCGCCGTTGGCGCTCGTCGCCTCGTCGACCTCGGAGAAGCCGTCAGCCCGCCGTCCGATGTCGCTGGCGCGATCCACGAGCAGGGCGACGGCGGGGCCTGCGCGGGAGCGCTTCAGCCGCACCACGTGGCTGTAGAGCTCCGGCCGGCCGGGGACGCGTTCGGCGTCGAGCACGCAGGCCAGGTCGATGACCGCCAGGGCCTCGCCCCTCAGGTTCATGAAGCCGGCCAGGATCCGCGGCCAGGGCGCCTGGCGCTCGAAGCGGGTCACCGGCAGGATTTCCGCCACGGCGGACATGGGCAGGGCCATCTCCGCCCCGGCGACGTCCATCAGAAGGTGGGATTCATCGGCAGGGCCCATGCCCTCAGAAACACCATCGCACCGGTTCCGCCAACCGGCTTTTCCGCGGCCGGCGCGCGGCGCCCTAGCGCAGGCGCAGAAGCAGGCTGGCCACGCGGCGGCCGGTGCGCGCCTCCGACGTCTGGGTCGCCGCGATCCGCAGGTCGGCCAGGTCGCCCTCGTCCAGCCAGACGCCGCGCACCATCACCCCGCTCGGCTCGGCGAGCGTCGAGATGTCGGCGAGGGGATCGCCCGGCGCCAGGACCAGGTTGGCGGCCATGCCCGGCGCGATCTGGCCCCGGTCGGGCAGGCCGAGGGCCGGGCCGGCGACGACGGTGGCGGTCGCCAGCGCCTCCTGCGGCGTCAGGCCCGAGCGCACCAGCAGCTGCAGCTCCTCGATCAGGGCGCGGCCGGGGATGTTGGTGAAGATGCCGCTGTCGCTGCCGGCGAGCAGGGGAACGCCCGCCTCGTGCAGCATGAGCGTCGCCTCGCGATAGAAGGCGCGGCGGGGCTCCTCCCGCGCCGCCGGGTCGGCGTGGCTCCAGTAGTCGTAGGTCGAGGCCTCGAGCCGGCGGATCAGCGGATTGACCGTCTCGGCGCCGGGCCGGTCCAGATAGGCGCCGTCCGATTCCGCCACCCGCACGAGATTGGCGTGGGCGATCAGGGTCGGGGTCACGGTGACGTCGGCGGCGGCGATCTCCTGCGCCAGCGCCCGCATGGCCTCGGGATCCAGCCGGTCGCGCAGGCCGTGCCAGACGATGGACTCCACGTGCTCGATCGTGCCGAAGCCGTCGTCGAGCACCTCTTCGAAGGCGATGGCGAACGGCTTCTCGGCCGGCATGCCCGGCTCGCGAACGCCCTCCGGCGTGTGGCCGACGACCGTCATGTCCAGTTCGCGCGCCGTCTGGAGGATCGCCTCGTAGGCCTCCCGCGTGAGGTTGGAATAGACCTTCACCGTCCGATAGCCGTCGGCATGCTGGGCCAGCACCGCCGCGCGCGCCTCTTCGGCGGTGACCACCAGCTGATGGTTGGCCTGCTCGTTGGGGCCGGGGCTGTGCAGGATGGGGCCGCTGGTCAGCAGATCGGGGCCGAGGATGCGGCCCTCGGCGATCCGCTCGGCGAGCGGCAGGTGGAACGGCATGCCCGACATGTTGCGGACCGAGGTCACCCCATGGGCCAGATAGCCGGCGAGCTCGGCCTCGTCCCACACATGCACATGGGCGTCGATCAGGCCGGGCAGCAGGGTCTGGCCGCCGCCGTCGACGCTGCGGGCGCCCGCCGGGGTGGGCAGGGCGGGGGCCGGGCCGATGGCCGTGATGCGATCGCCCTCCACCAGGACCGAGTGGCCGAGCTGGACGGCCGGCGCGCCCGGGCGCATCGAAACCAGCCGGACATTGTCGATGCGGGTCGCCGGGGCCGCGTCCTTCCGCGGAGCGAGCGCGCGCGGATAGCCGGTGGTCGCCAGCGCGGCGGCGCCCACGGCCACGGCGAGAACCGCCGCGACGCCCAAACCGATCGTCCTGATCTTCATGCCGGCCCCCTCCTGTGAAAGGCGAAGGCTAGGGGAAGCTTGGCCGTGAGGGCAACCGCGGGGCTCAGATCAGGCGCCGGCCAGACCGCTCTCCCGGCGGATGTGCGCCCACTCCGCCGCGGTCACCGGCTGAACCGACAGGCGGAAGGAGGTGACGAGCGACATGTCCGCAAGCGCCGGATCGGCCTTGGCCCGGGCCAGGGTGAAGGGCCGGGGCAGCGGCTCGACCGCGCGCACGTCCACGCAGACGAAGACGCCCTTGGCGTCGGTGGGGTCCGGATAGTGCTCGGCGATCACCTCGGCGACGCCGCCGATCTCCTTGCCGGCCTGGGTGTGGTAGAATAAGCAGCCGTCGCCCTTCTTCATGGCCATCAGGTTCAGCTTGGCCGTATGGTTGCGCACCCCGGTCCACGGCTCGCCCTTGGCGCCGCAGGCGACGAGGTCGTCCCACGAGAAGACGTCGGGCTCGGATTTCAGAAGCCAGTAGGCCATGGCGCCCCCCAGAGTGCTTGGGCGGCAGTTCACTCGATCGGGCGGCGGTCGTCCAGCAGGTCGCCGTGGCGCGTTCCGGCCCGCTCCTGGCGCACGAGCTCTTCCACCGCCGGGGCGGGCGCGGTGTCGCGGGCCTCGCGCGTCTCGGCGGCGGACGGACGCCGCGGCGCGGCGGGTGCAGGCGCAGCGGGCTGGGGCGGCAGGGCCGCCGGCGCGGCGCCGGGATCGAATCGCAGGCGGTAGATCGGCTCCGGCAGGGAGAAGCCGCCATCCTCCAGCGCCGCCTTCACCGCCTGGATGCACAGGCTGCGGCCCTTCAGGAAGTCGGTCTCGCGCTGGTCGATCCAGCCGAAGAAGCGCAGCACGATGTTGGAGTCGCCGACCTCCTGGATCACCGCGCTGGCCTCCGGATCGGCGAGGATGAAGGCCAGGCCGTTCACCGTCGCCAGCCCCAGGGCCATGGCCTGCAGGGGGTCGTCGTTGGCGTCGACGCCGAGGTCGAACTGGAATCGCCGCTGGGGATTGCGGGTGTAATTCAGGATCACCGCCTTGAAGACGATCGCGTTCGGAATGCGCAGATGGTTGCCGTCCAGCGTCATCAGCACCGTCGCGCGCGAGGTGAGCCGGATGACCCGCCCCTCCTGGCCCTCGATGACCACGTGGTCGTTGGCGCGGAACGGCTGGCGCAGGCTGAGCATCAGGCTCGACACATAGTTGTCCACGGTGTCGCGGACGGCGAAGCCCAGGGCGATGCCGATGACGCCGGCCCCGCCCAGGACCGCGCCGAGCAGGGCGGTGGCGCCCAGGATCTCCAGCCCGATCACCACGCCCAGGACGATGAAGACGACGCGGGCGCTGCTGGCGGCCAGCTCGGCCATGAAGGCGTTCGGCGTCAGCCAGGCCCACAGGCGGCCCACGCCGGCCAGGAGGTGGCCGGCGAAGCCGATCAGCACGGCGACGCCGCGCGCCACGCCGAGCAGGGGCAGGCCCTGCACGATGTCGCGCATCTCGCCGTGGAAGCGCTGCAGGGCGGGGGCGACATTGGTGCGCACGTCGAGATCGCGCTGCAGCTGGTTCTGCACGGTCACCACGCCGGCGACCCGGCCGGCGATCGCCTCGGCCTGCTCGGCCTCCCGCGGGGTGGCGACCGATCCGCTGAGGGTGACCACGCCGGCGCTGACCTGGACCTGCACCCCGGCCAGGCCCTCGATCTGACCGAAGATGGCCCCGATCCGCTCGGCGATGTCGCCGTCCTCGGTCTCCGAGGTCCGGCTGGCGATCACCGCCGGTTCCGCCTGGGGCTCGACGGGGGTCTGGGCGGCCGCGGCCGGGCCGAGGAGGGCAAGGAGGAGGACGAGCCAGCGAAGCATGCGCCGAGACTGGCGCCGATCGGCGGCGGGGAACACCCACGCCGGTTCCGGCGAACCAACCGGGGGGCGGGCCGGTTGTAGGGGCTCGCAACCCAAAGGAGGACCTCATGGCCCAGTCGAACCCGCCCGAACATGCCGGCGCGCCCCTGACCATCCAGGCCGTCGGCCCGCTGACCTCGGCCGGTCTCGTGTTGCGCTCGCCCGCCGTCGACGCCGATGGCTGGATCGACCCCATCTACTCGGCCGACGGCGACAACGTCTCGCCGGCGCTCAGCTGGAACGCCGTGCTGGAGGCGGAGAGCTACGCCCTCGTGGTCGAGGATCCCGACGCGCCGGGCGACGAGCCCTTCATCCACTGGATGATCTGGGACATTCCCGGCGAGGCGACCGAACTTCCCCGGGACATCGCCAAGACCCCCGAGCCGCAGGGGCTCGGCCGCGCGCACCAGGGCCGCAACGGCGACGGCGGCTTCGGCTGGTTCGGTCCCCGGCCGCCGCAGGGGCACGGCGTGCACCGCTATCACTTCCAGCTCTTCGCGCTGGGCAAGTCGCTCGGCATGACTCCCGACACCGGGCTGAAGGCGCTTCTGAATGCGCTGAAGGCCAACGCCATCGCCTCGGGGGAGCTGGTGGGCCTGTTCGAGACTCGCGACCCGGTCGCTGATGCGCGTTCGCCGGGCCGCACGGGCAGCTATGGCGAGAACCCGTCCAATGAGCAGGCCACGGACCATGAAAGGGAGGCCGGCCGCGGCGGGCTGGATGGCGACGACCGCGACCAGCATGCGCCCCACCGCCCCGGCGGCGAGGTCCAGCCCCGCGGCGGCTGAACCTCCGCGTCACCGCGCGCGATCGCCGCAGGGGCCATCCGGCCGGGCGAGGACGTGGTTAACTGTTCCTTGAAGGCGGCCGGCCATCCTGGGCTCTTCCTGGAGAGGCCGCGCATGATGACCACCCTGACCCGGCAAACCGTCGCCGACCTGATCGCCGAGGGGCGTGCGGCCCTGGACCGGGGCGATCCGGTCGCAGCGGCGCAGACGCTCCGCCAGGCCTGCGACGAAAATCCCGCCGATCCCGAAAGCCACTACTGGCTCTACTGCGCGCTCGCGGCCGCAGGCGAACCGGCGGCCCTGGTGCTCAACGACGCCCGCGACCTCCACGCCCACCAGGTGCTGCGGGCGGCCGGCGCCGACATGGCGCGCGTCCGGGACGACCGCGCCTATTGCGCCCAGATCGGTCATCAGTTCTACGGCGCAGGCCTGATGTCGGCGGCGAGCATCTGCTTCGCCCGCGCCCTGGACCTGGACGCGCCGGACCCCCAGCTGATGCTCTCCTACGGGCTTTCCATGCAGCACCAGGGCCGGCTGTGGGACGCGCTCAACATCTTCTCCGCCGCCGCCGAGCACTTCGCCGATCCCGGCATCCACGAATTCCTGCTCCATCCGGTCTTCCTCGCCGTCAGCGGCCCGGAGGGCATGGCCGAGGAGGCGCGCAAATGGGGCCGCCTCTATGCGCCGGCCGTTCCGCCGAAGGCGGACTTCGCCAACGAACGCACCGCCGAGCGGCGCCTGCGCATCGGCTATATCGGGCCGAGCTTCACCCGCAGCCAGGTGGCGCAGTTCATCCTGCCGGTGCTGGAGGCCCACGATCCCGAGGCGGTCGAGGTCCACCTCTACTGCGCCGACCCGGAGGCCGAGACGGGGCTGCCCGCCGCCTGCAGGCTGCGCAAGATCGGCGGGCTCGGCCATGCCGACGCCGCCGCCATGGGCCGCGCCGACAGGAGCGACGTGCTGGTGGACGTCTGGGGACACACGGCCGGCAGCCGCCTGCCGGTCTTCGCCCTTCGCCCGGCGCCCGTCCAGGCGGCCTGGATCAACTTCGTGCAGAGCACGGGTCTGTCCAGCATGGACTATGTCCTGCACTGCGACGGCATGGCCGTGCCGGGCACGGAGGCCTTCTTCACCGAGGAGATCTGGAGCCTTGGCGAACTGATGAGCCCCAGCCGCCCGGCGGCCGACCGCCCCGGGCCGACGCCGACCCCGGCGCTCAAGAACGGCTATGTCACCTACGGCTCGTTCAACAATCCGGCCAAGCTGGACGAGATGACGGTGGCCGCCTGGGCCCTGATCCTGCGCGCCCGGCCGGCCGACAGGCTCGTCCTGAAGTATCGCTACTTCGCCGATCCCGTGCTGCAGCGCGCCACCCAGGCCCGCTTCGCCGTCTATGGCGTCGGCGCCGAGCAGCTCGAGTTCCGCGGCCACAGCACCGGTCAGGACTATCTGAAGGAATTCGCCGACATCGACCTGGCGCTCGCCCCCTCGCCCTGCGTCGGCGGGACGACGACGCACGACGCCATGGCCAACGGCGTGCCGGTCCTGGCCCATTCGGGCGACAACTACTATGCGCGCGCCGCGGCCTGTACGGTGGCCCCCCTGGGCATTCCGGAACTCGTGGTGGAGACCTGGGACGACTATGTCGAGCGCGCCGTGGCGCTGACCGAAGACGTGCAGGCGCTCGACCGGCTGCGCGCCCGGGTGCGTCCGGCATTCGAGGCGTCGTCCTATCGCGACGAGGCGGGTTTCACGCGCAAGCTCGAAGACGCCTTCCGCCAGATGTACGCGCGCTGGCTGAAGACCGCCGCCTGACGTCGCCCCGCCGCGCCGCTCAGACGCCGAGCGGCCGGCCGGAGGTGAAGAAGCCCTTCCGCGCCAGCAGCCTAACCCCGTTCCAGTAGCCGCGCTCCAGATGGCGCGAGCGGCCGCGCGCCGCCATGGCCGCATGCGCCTTGCGCAGGTTGTAATGGGGGATCGAGGGGAAGTGGTGGTGCTCGAGGTGGTAGTTCATGTCGGCGTAGAAGAAGGCCGTCACCGGGTCGAGCACCACGGTCCGCGTCGAGCTTTCGTAGTCGCCGGGCGTCTCGCCGGCCGCCAGGTCGAAGTGCTGCAGGGCCGCCAGCGTGCGGTTCACGAAGGTCATGCAGAAGGGCGCCAGGGTGATGGCGGCGGCCAGGAAGGGCGAGCCCAGGGCCAGGCAGGTCGCGATCAGCAGGGCCTGGCCGGCCAGGACGGCGCGCGCGCCGTTCCTCAGCTTCAGCGCCGCGTCGCTTCCCGGCGGGAAGATGGCGGCCATCGCGACGCCGGGCGCCGCGCCGGCGGCGTTGCGCGCCAACACCCGGAGCCGGCGGTGGAGCGCGCCCAGATCGATGGTCAGGAGGGCCAGCGTCGCCAAGGGCGACAGACGCGCCTGCGGGTCGGCTTCGAAGTCGCCGTCCTCCAGGGTGCTGCGATGGTGGATCGGATGGGTGACCTCGAAGTAGCCGTAGTTGCTCCAGGTCAGGATCGAGAACAGCCGGAAGAGGGCGGTGTTCAGCCCTTTGGACGAGAAGACCGTGCGGTGGAACAGCTCGTGCCCCACCCCCGCCCAGCCCAGGAAGGACCAGGTCAGGAAGTGGGGGATCAGCAGGAGCAGGGCGAGGAGCACCTGGCCCCTGGCGAACAGCAGGCCGGCGGCCCCCAGCAGAGCCGCATGGAAGGCCAGCCGGAGCAGGAGCAGGGCGGCCGCCAGGCCGTCGCGCCGGGCGGTGAGCGCGCGATAGGTCTCGCGGTCGAGGCTGCGATCCTCGTCTCCCTTGCCGCTCGACCGGCCCCTGATCTGCCCGCGCGCCATGGCCGATGCGCCGCGCTAGGCGCCGGCGTCCAGGAAGTCGCGTCCGGCCTGCCCCACGAGCAGCAGGGCCAGCATGGTGTGCTGGATGGACACGATGGTCTCGTGCTTCGCCAGTTCGCTGACGAAGGCGGTGACGTCGCCGTGAATGCCCGAGTTGAAGTCGTGCCAGACGATGACGCCGCTGTCGCCGACCATCCGTCGCGCATTGGCGGTGTCGATGGTGACGGTCTCGGTGTCGTGGCCGCCGTCGACGAAGACGAGGTCGACCGCGCCCTCGAGCCCGTGCGCGGCGGGGTCGAAGCGGCGGCTGTCCTGCTGGAGCAGGTGCAGCCGGTCCTTGTCCGCCGCCGACAGGGCGGTGGTGTAGCGCGGGCCCATCGCGCCCTGGGCGCTGCGCAGATAGGCGTCGTTGATGTCGCCGTCGCGCCGCAGGTCGGCCTCGGCATAGGCCTCCAGCGGCCGGTCGCCCACATGGCTGTCGCCGAGGTCGAGGGAGTAGATCTCGCAGCCCGGCTCGGAGTTCTCCACCAGCAGGGCCGTGGAATAGCCGAGGAAGGTGCCGAACTCGAAGATCCTGCGCGGCCGCACCAGCTTGATCAGCGACACCAGCGCGGCGGCCTCCAGCAGGGTGACGCTGCCGATGTCGCTGGAGGGGACGTTGATCTTCATGCCGACCGGCTCGGCATGGCGCGCCTCGATCTTCATGAAGACGACCTTCGGCTTGATCTGGACCAGCCCGCTGGCGTGGGTCGCGCAGTGATCGCGCAGCTCGGCGGGGCTGCTCATCAGGCTGGGGGTCGACGCTGAGGCTTCGGAGGTCATTGGCAGGTCCGCTTCGGAGGTGGGCGTGGCTTAGGGCTCAGACGAAGAACATCACCGTCTCGGACCAGCCCTGGGTATAGTGTCTCAGGTACACCTTGTAGTCGGGGTGGATCGAACGGGCGTATCGCCACACGTCGCGAAAGTCGCTGGCGCTGTGATAGACGGCGATGGCGAGCTTCGGCCGGTCTTGCCGGATATGCCGCGCGCCGCCGGCCAGCGCCTTCATCTCCCAGCCTTCCAGATCCATCTTGATGACGCTGACCGGCTCGGCGATCGCGAGGTCGAGGGTGGTCACCGGCACATCCTGGCCGGCGCCTGAGGTGACCGCGGAGGCCGAGCCGGCCTCGGCGTCGAAGCGCATCGAGCCGGGCGCGTCGGAGAGCGCTTCGGGATGAAAGGCGATGTCGCGAAGGCCCCTCAGCCGTTCGCGCGCGGCGCCGAGATTGCGCGGCGAGGGCTCGAACAGGTGGACCCGCCGGTAGTCGGGGTCGCGGACGCAGAAGGCTTCGGTCGTGTCGCCGTCGAACCCGCCCGCATCGACGAAGGTCTCCCCCTTCAGGGCCAGGAAGGGCTCGAAATACTGCTCCTCGATGCGGACCCGGTAGCCGGCCATGAACCGGATGTCGGCCGTCAGCCGGTAGCGCAGGACGTCCAGCAGGGTCTGACGGGAGGTCTCGTCCTCCAGGCTGTCGAACAGGTCCGACCATTCCGCGGACGCGTGGCGCCAGTCCGCCTGCTGCTCGGCGACGAAGGCCGGGGCCGGCAGGGCGCCCTGGGCGGCGGCGAGGAGGTCGTGCAGCGACACGACGGCCGGGACGCCGGCCTCCCGCAGCCGCCGGTCGACGGCCACGGGGCTGATCGAGGTCGAGCCGTTGATGACGACGGCGTCGGCGGGCAGGGCGGCGATGGGCGTGGCGGGCAGGCCGTTCCACTGAGCGCCGGGCTTTGCGAAGTCGTCGACCAGGCCCGCCAGCCGAAGTCGGCCGGCGAGGGCGGCCGTGTCCTCGTTGCGCCCCACCACGAAGCAGGGGCGGCCGATCGCGCCCGCCAGCAGGTCGCGGGCAAGGTCCAGGGCGGCCGGCGGCGCCTGAAGCGCGGCCTCGATCTCGGTTCGGAAATCCTGTTGGGGCATGATTGTCGGCCTCCGCCTAGCCCTCGACCGTATAGAGCGCGCCGGCCAGGGTCGCGGCCATCAGTTCGTCCAGCTCGGCGCCGTCGGCGCAGCGGGCGAAGAGGATGCCGATCCGGCCGAACGGGCTTTCGGCCACGCGGTCGCCGGCCAGCGCCAGCGGCACGAAGCGCTCGATCTGCACGGGCCGGTGAAACCGCAGGGCGGCGAAGGTCTGCGCCTGCCGCAGGGCGATGGTGTGGCGCATGATGGCGCGCGCCGCCCCGCCGCGCCCCTGGAAGGCTTGGCCGAGGAACGGCCGCACGTAGTTCTCGGCGTAGTTGAAGCCCGTCGAGAGGGCGATCAGCACGCTGTAGAGATCGCCAGGACAGCGGCGGGTGATCTCCACGATCCAGAACCGCGTCCCGTCGATGATGAACTGGGTGTGGATCAGGCCCGAGGTCAGCTTCAGGTCGCGGGCGATCTGCTCGATCGCCGTGCGCACCGCCCGCAGCAGCGCCGGATCGAAGTCGAAGACGACGCGGCTGGTGTCGACCGCAAACGGATTGATCGCGCCGTGCTCCTCGACGATGAAGTCGGCGACGATCCCGTCCGACCCCAGGAAGGCCGTGTGGCTGTGGAGCTGGCCTTCCACGAACTCCTCGATCAGGCAGGCGCCGCTCCGCGAGAAGGTCCGGGCCCGACGAACGGCCGCGTCGACCTCTTCCGTTGAGGGAGACCGCAACGCGGTCACGCCGCGCCCGCTATAGGCGTCGACCGGCTTGACGATGACGGGGCGGCCGGCGACGGCGTCGGCCTCGGCGATCTCCCGCGGCGCGGGGATGTCGTTCGCCGCGGCGTAGCGGCGGAAGGCGCGCTTGTCGCCCAGGGTGCGCACCGCCTCGACGGGGTCGATCCCGGGGAAGCCACGCCGGGCGCTGATCTGCGCGCAGGTCTCGTAGGAGAGGTCGTTGCAGCCGGGCACCAGGAAGCGGGCGCCCAGGCGGTCGATCAGGGCCTCTGTCGCCGCGACGTCGGAATAGTCGAGCTCGACATAGTTCGCGCCCGCCTTGGCCAGGAAGTCGCCCGGGTTGCGGCCCACCACATGCACCTCGAAGCCCGCCTCCGTCAGGTGCTGGTGAATCGGCGCCGAGGCGACATTGGTGTCGAGGAGCAGGACTCTATCCATGTGTCATCGTCCGCGGGGCGGGGCCTCCCGGCGCTAGTCGTCGTCCAGGGCGACCAGCGACCTGGTCTCTGCGGAGCGGCGGATGGCGTCGGCCACCTTCAGGTTCTGGGCGCCGTCGAAGGCCGTGACCACGGGCTCGGCGCGCCCGAGGATCACGTCGATGAAGTTGTCCAGCTGCCGCTCCAGCGGATCGGCCCGGACGACGGGGATCACCTCCTCGACGAAGGGCCTGTGCCAGGACGGGGGCTCGCCGGCCGGATGGGCCTTCAGGCGCATGGTCGGGAAGTCCAGCGAGCCCTGGGTCCCGGTGATGCTGTAGCAGTCCTCGTCCGGATAGGTCGGATAGACCGGGTTCTCGCGCGAGGTCTGCTCCCAGCTGCGCGGCGAGGCGCCGGTGTCGGACAGGACGAAGGTCCCCAGCGCGCCGTTCCGGAACTGCAGGTTGATCGCCACCGTGTCCTCCACGGGAAAGCCGCGGATGGCGTTGGAGGCGATCGCCTGCACGGCGGCGATCTCGCCGCACAGGGTGCGCATGATGCCGATCTCGTGGATCAGGTTGATCAGGATCGGACCCCCGCCGATCTCGCGCCGCCAGGGGCCGGCCTCGAAATAGTCCGGCGGCTTGTGGAAGATGGCGCTGCCCTGGATCGCCACCAGGCGTCCCAGCCGGCCCTCGGCGATGAGGGCCTTGGCCGCCGACATCAGGGGGCTGTGGGCGCGATGGTGGCCGACGATCAGCTTGGCGTTGCGCCGCGCGGTGAGATCGGTGAGGCGGGCGGCGTCCTCATAGGCGGCCGTGATCGGCTTTTCGACCAGGGCGGGGACATCGCGCTCCACGCACAGGCGCGCCTGCTCGTAATGGAACTCGTTGGGCGAAGAAATGATCACGCCCGAGGGGGCGACGCTGTCGAGGCAGGTCTCGAGATCATGGATGAGCGGCACGTTCAGCCGCTGGCCGATGTCGTTGAAGACCTCGCGCTCGGGCGTGACGATCGCGGCCAGTTCGGCGCGCGGGTTGTTCAGGATCAGCTCGATGTGCTTGGCGCCCATCAGGCCGGGGCCGACGACGACCAGTCGTTGCTTCGTCATTGCCGGAACCCGCTGATCATCAGGCGTCCTCCGGCGGGCGCCGGGCGCCCACCTCGTCGAGGCTCTCCGCCAGGGCGGCGGCGACGGCGCCGATCTGGGCGAAGTCCAGGTCGACGGCGAAGGGCAGGCCGATGACCGAGGCGCCCAGCCGGTCGGTTTCGGACAGATCGCCGTGGGGGCAGTGCGCAAAGGCCGCGTTCGTATGGCAGCCCAGCCCCCACCAGCGGCGCGTCTCCACGCCCCGGGCGTCCAGCGCCCGCTCCACCGCGCCGGCGGTCCCGTCGGGCAGGCGCACGCTGCAGACGCTGGTCACCCAGTGGGCGCCCCAGCCGCGCTGGAAGGCCACCTGCGGCAGGTGGAGCATGGCCGCGCGCAGGGCCTGGGCGGTCCGCAGCCAGCGCAGGCGGTTGTGCGGCCAGGCGTCGAGGGCGGCCAGGCCGACGGCGCCGGCATATTCGCTGAGCTTGGCGTTGGTGGCGGCGATATGCGACTCCCGCGAGCCGCGGAAGCCGTAGGTGGTCAGCTGGCGCACCCGCTGGGCGAGGGCCGCGTCCGTGGTCGCCAGGAAGCCGCCTTCGCCGACGCCCAGAACCTTGGTGGCGTGCAGGCTGACGACGGCCGGAACCGGCGCGGTCTGCAGGTCGTCGAAGGCCGCCGCGGCGTCGAGCAGGACCTGGACCCCCGCCTCTTCACGCAAGGCCAGCCAGGGCGCGAGATCGGGCGTCAGGCCGAAGGGGGCGACGAGGATCACAGCCGCGACGGGGCCGGGCGCGCTGCGAAGGGCCTCGCGCACCGCCTGCGGCTGCAGCATCCAGGTGTCGGGGTCGACGTCCAGGAAGTAGGGGACGAGGCCGGCGGCGATCACCGCATGGGCGGTGGCCACGAAGGTGTAGCTCGGAAGGGCGCAGAGGCTGCCCGGCGGCAGGTCCATCGCCTGGAGGCAGAGAGTCAGGCCCTGGGTGGCGTTGGCGCAGGTGACCACATGGGTCTGGGGCTCGAACCGGGCCGCCAGCCGCGCCTCGAACTCGCTGAGCAAGGGGCCGAAATTGGAGTACCAGCGGGCCTCGTCCAGCCGCCGCAGATAGGGCAGCAGGGCCTCCGCGGTGGGCAGTTCCGGACGCGCGACCGGCGTCTTGGCGCAGGGCGCAGCCAACTGGTCGTTGGAACGGGCGACGCCGTAGCTGGCCATGATGACGCTGCTCTCCCCCTGGAGGTTCACGCAGAGGCTAGGGCGGCAATCGCGGAAATAGGGTTAACGGAGGCCTGTGCGGCGCCGTGACGCGGCTCCCGTCCGGCGGGGGTTCGCTTCGACCGGGGAAAGGCCGTGTTTACCATGACGCCCCATGGTCGCCCCGGTGAGCCGCCGGCGCGGCGGGATGAGCGACATGTCAGCGACCCTGGTCTTCCCGGTTTCGACCCCCGACGGCCGCGCGTTCCTGCGCCAGGCGCTGGAGCGCGGTGAGCGCGTCGTCGGCGCCTCCTGCGACGCCACCGACCCCACCGAGGGCGCGGCGCCCTGGGCCCGGCTGCCGCTGGTCCACGAGCCCGGCTTCCTCACCGCCTTCCTCGATCTCGTCGAGCGGCACGAGGTCACCCGCATCCACGCCGCCGCCCACATGGTCCACGCCGCCCTCGGCGACATGCTGCGCGAGCACGACCTGAAGCATCTGCGCATCATCAACCGCTCGGCCCTGGAGCAGGAGTTCGCGCGCTGGGACGACATCTTCGCGCGCGCCGGGCGATGGGGCGACCTGATCGCCGCCCTGGCGCCGTCCCGCCTGCCGCCGGAGCCCGCCTTCCTGGCCGGCGTCATCCGGCTCGCCTTCGACCTGTTCGGCGAATCCTATGACGACAAGCTGGCCGCCCTGCTGGCCTGCCTGCTCGACGCGCCCGACGGCGACATCGTCGAGATCGGCGCCCTCTTCGGCCGTTCGGCCAGCGTCCTGCTCTCGGGGCGGGACCTGGGGGACGCCCGGCGGCGGCTGTTCGTCTTCGACCCCTGGTGCGCCGACGAGGGCGCCCAGCAGGACCTGCCCGAGGCGCTGCAGGCCTATACCCGCGCAGCCGGGCTGGAGCGCGTGGCGCTCGCCTTCGAGGCGACCTTCGCCGCCCTGGCCCCGCCGGGAACCCTGACCGCCTATCGTACGCCGTCCGTCCGCGGCCGCGCCGTCTATGGCGGGACGGGGGACGGCGAGTCGGTGCGTCTGCTGAAGCCGCGCGCGCCGCTGACGCCCGCCGGCAGGATCGCCCTGCTGCACATCGACGGGAATCACGACGCCCCCTGCGCCGCCGAGGATGTCGCCCTGTGGTCGCCGCTGGTGGCCCCGGGGGGATGGGTGGCGATCGACGACTACTGCTGGCGCTACGGGGACGGACCGAAGCTCGCCGGCGACGCCCTGCTGGAAGAGTGGGGGGAAGGCGTGGCGCGCGCCTATGTGGCTGGCGACTGCCTCTTCATCCAGCGCGCCCGCTAGCGGCCGCCCGCGCCGAAGCGGCGGGCGGAAGAGCGCTGATTTTCCGGCTGGAAAGGCCCGTCGCAAGGGCGACGGAAGAGATGGTCGGAGTGGCAGGATTCGAACCTGCGACCCCCGCGTCCCGAACGCGGTGCTCTACCAGACTGAGCCACACTCCGACTTGGAGGCGGCCTTATAGAGGAGCGATTTCGGGGTCGCAAGCGCGTGACGAGGCGTTGCATCCCAAAAAGGCTTTTGCTATTCCCACGCCCTCGCCGCGGGGGGACCCCCCGCCGCTGTTCCTGCTGGGGAATGGTGTAATGGTAACACTGCGGTTTTTGGTACCGTCATTCTAGGTTCGAGTCCTAGTTCCCCAGCCACTTCCTCACGGATGTCCTGAAGGTCTCGGCGAAGGAGCGCAGGTGCGCTTCGGGCCGTCATGCTCGCCTTTGTGGGAGCATCCCTGTCGGGCGCGGGCGCAAGCGTCGCCAGGGAGTCCCGGCACGGGGCCGGGAACGACGGTGGTGGGAAAGGCGAGGCGCGCCCTCAGGCGCGCCGCATCGATTCGATGATCACCGGCTTCTTCAGCCACTGGTCCTGCTGATCCTTGAACTTCGTCTCGCCGCCGGTGGGCTGGGCGAGGATCTTCTGGGCGACGGGCAGGCCGGAGACCACCTTGCCGAAGGCGGCATAGCCCTGGTTGTCGCCGGGCTCGCCGGGCCGTGCGTCGAGGAAGGGCTGGTCGCCCAGGCAGATGAAGAAGGTGTTGGTCGCCGTGCCCACGTCGAATCGGCCGAGGGAGATGGTCCCGTGGGTATGCTTGAGCCCGGTCTTGGCGGTGCTCTCGTGCCGGATCGGCGGAAAGGGGCGCACCCGCGGCGCGGGCTGGGCCACGATGGTGCCCTCGCTCGGCGCCCAGTCGTTGCGGGCGGCGCGGAAGAAGCTCGCCCCGTCATAGGCCTTGGCGTCCACATAGCGCAGGAAGTTGGCGGTGGTCAGCGGCGCCTTCTTGGCCTCCAGCTCCAGCACCATGGTTCCCAGCGCCGTCTTCATCGTCACCCGCGGCTTGCCGTCGGCCCCCCAGACCACCTGAGGCGCCGCGGCGATCAGGCCGGCGCCGAGGATCACGTCGCGGCGGGGGAGGATGGTCTTGGGCATGGGGAACTCCTGACTGTGCGGACGGGCGGACCCTAGCGGACCCTTGCCGCGGGCGCCAAACGCGCCACCAGCCCCGCGGGCGCGATCCGCCCGGGGCGGGAACGGATCGGCGCGCCCGGGGATTGCCTAGGCTCCCCACAACAACGGAGGCAGAGCATGTCCCTTTCCAAGATGGTCGCCCTTCATCCCGACGTGGCCGGAGACGTGAACGAGAGCCTGGTGACCGCGGCGCGTCATTCCATGCTGTGCTCGCTCTTCTGCACCTCGTGCGCCGACGCCTGCCTGGCCGAGGACATGGACATGCGCAGCTGCATCCGCAGCTGCCTGGACTGCGCGGAGGTCTGCGCGGCCACGGCGCGGCTCGCCGTCCGCCGCAGCAGCCAGAATATCGAGATGCTGCGCGCCCAGGTCGAGGCCTGCATCCGCGCCTGCGAACTCTGCGCCGCTGAGTGCGACAAGCACGACCACGAGCACTGCAAGCTGTGTGCGACCATGTGCCGGGAATGCGCGGAGGACCTGCGCAAGGCCCTGCCGACGATTCAGTAGGGCCCGGGCCGGGGCGGCTCTATTCGAATCCCACGAAGGTCGCCGCCTCGGCCACGCTCTTGCGTTCGGACACCACGGCGTTGGCGGGGAAGGTCTCGTCGGGCCAGCCGAGCGCGATGCTCTTCATGATGACCTGGTCCTCGGCGATGCCGGCGTGTTCGCGCACCACGGGCGACTGCATGATGCCCTGGCTGTTGATCACCGCGCCAAGGCCGCGCGACCAGGCGGCGTTGACCAGGGCCGTGGTCACCGCCCCGCAGTCGAAGGGCGTGTCGTCGCTGCCGTCCAGCACGCGGTCGTAGGTGACGATGATGCAGACCGGCGCATCGAACTGGCGGAAGCCGCGCAGCACCCAGTCCTGACGCCGCGCCTTGTCGTCGCGGGCGATGCCCATGGCGCCGAAGAGCTGCTTGGCCACGCCCACCTGCCGCTCGCGGTGCTGGCCTTCGAAGGGCTGGCCGGTGCGGAACTCCCGCGACTGGGGCACGCCGGCCACCATGCGCTCGGTGTTGCCGGCGCGGATGCGGTCCAGCGGCTCGCCGGTGATGACGTAGAAGTTCCAGGGCTGGGTGTTCATCGACGACGGCGCGCGCATGGCGAGCCTCAGGATCTCCTCGATCAGTTCGCGCGGCACCGGATCGGGCTTGTAGCCGCGGATGCTGCGCCGGCCGAGGATGACGTCGTCGAATTCCATGCTGATCCCCTGGATGTCGTGTCGTTGCGCGGGAACCTCGCAGCTTGCGCGGCGCAGGCCAATGCTGACGTGGGGGGAAGCTGGCCCTGGTGGCTGCGCGCGGGGCGGGTTCAGGCCGAAGCTTGCGACAGCAGGGTCTGGACGCCGCCGATCAGGGCTTCCGGCGTGATCGGCTTGGCCAGATGAATGTCGGCGCCGGCGGCGAGGGCTTCGCGCTGGTGGTGAGCCATGGCGTTGGCGCTCAGCACGGCGATCGGCGTACGCGGCAGGCGGCCGAGTTCGTTCTCCAGTCGCCGAATTTCGCGGGTCGCGGTCAACCCGTCCATGACCGGCATCTGCAGGTCCATCAGCACAAGGTCGAAGGGCGAAGACCGCCAGGCCGCAACGCCCAGCGCGCCGTCCTCGGCCGAGGTGACCTCCGCCCCGCAACTGTCGAGAATCAGCTCGACGACGCGGCGATTGACCGGATTGTCCTCGACGAGAAGCACCCGCAGGGGCTGTTCATCGTCTTCGACGCCGGGCGCGGGCGCCGGGGAGCTGATGTCGGCCGGCGCAGTCGCCAGCGGAAGTCGCACCTCGAACCGGCTGCCGCAGCCAGGTTGGGAGCGGATCTCCAGATGTCCTTCCATAAGGACGACCAGAGCCTGGACCAGCGCCAGACCGACGCCGGCGCCGCCTGCGGTGCGGTCGTTGCCGCTGTCGGCCTGCTCGAAGGGGCGCAACAGGCGGTCTGCCGTCTCCTGATCGAAGCCGATCCCCGTGTCCTCGACGCTGGCGATCAGGACTCCGTCGATGTGGGCCAGGGCGAAGCGGATCGATCCCTCCGGCGTGAACTTGACGGCGTTGTCCAGGAGTTCGCCGAACGTCTGGCGGAGTCGAACCGCATCGCCCACGAAGCGGGTCTGCGGATCCAGGGCGATCGCGGCGTCCAGGCGCAGACCCTTGGCCTCGGTCCGGAGCCTGGTCCGCTCGATGACCCCCGCGAGATCTGCGGCGGTGAAGGGCGCTTCGTTCAAGGCCAGCTTCCCCGCCTGGACGTCGGCGAGCTCCAGCAGGTCGGTGAGCAGCTTCGCAGCGCTTGCAGCCGAGGTCTGAATGATCTCGGCCAATTCCCGGTCGGCCGGCGTGAGGTCGCGTGCGGCCAGTATCGCAGCCGCGCCCACGACGCCGTTCAGCGGCGTGCGCAGTTCGTGGCTCATATTGGCCAGGAAGTCGCCCTTGACCCGCGACGCCTCGGCGGCCGCTTGTCGGGCCTTCGGCACCTCGGCCTCGTAGGCGCGGCGGCCGACGGCGCTCCACATGGCGAGCCGCACGAGGCCGGGCCCATCGTCCCCGCCGCGGGCCTGCACGGCGTTGAGCATGACCGGCGTCCTTGAGCCGTCCGGGCGGACAACATCGAGGGCGAACTCCTCGACACCGCCCCTCAGGGCCAGTTCCTGCTGCAGGCGGGTCATGGCGAAGATGCGGCTGGGCGCCGTCAGCAGCGCCGGCAGCTTCATTCCGACCAGTTGCTCGCGTCCCAGAAGATCGCGGAGGTACTGGTTCGCCGCTCTTATGGTCAGGTCCGGATCGAGCTGCGCCAGGCCGCACGGCGCGAGGTCGGCGATGTGTCCGTCCCCGTGCATTCTCAAGCCGCGCGGGTCTCGGCCAGGAAGGGCGTCAGGGCGGCGATGACGGCCTCGGGCGCGCTCATATGCGGACAGTGGCCGCTGGTGGGCAAGACGATCCGGCGGCTTTCCGAAATCGCGGCGTGCACCCATTCTCCAACAGCCGGGGGCGCCAGCGCATCTTCCTGACACTCTATGAGCAGGGTGGGGGTTCGGACGCGGCGGTAGTCGTCGCGGTTGTCGGAGAGGAAGGTGACCCGGGCGAATTGCTTGGCGATCTCGGGGTCGAGACGGCAAACGCTGCGCCGCCATTCGTCCTCGTCCTCCTCGCGCCCTTCGCCCATGACCAGGGGGGAGACGCCTTGCGCCCACTCCACCTGGTTCTTGTCCATCAGGTCCAGCAGTTCCAGAATGTCGTCTTCGGCGAAGCCGCCCGCATAGCCCGGCGCGTCGATGTAGCGGGGCGAGGGGCAGACCAGCGCCAACTGCTGGAAGAGTTCCGGGCGAAGGGTCGCCGCCACCACGCCGATCGTGGCGCTCACAGAGTGTCCGACGAACACGACCGGGCCCTGACCGAGCGCCTCGCAGATCTCGATCAGATCCTCGGCATAGCCGTTCAGGGTCGAATGCCGCGAAGTGTCGTAGGTCGACAGGTCGGATGCGCCCGCCCCCACATGATCGAACAGCACGCCCTTGCCCCGTTCGGACAGCGGCCTGGCCACGTGGCGCCACATGCTCTGGTCGCACCCGAACCCGTGGGCGAACAGGACGGGCGGGCCGCCTTCGCCGACGACCGTGACGTTGTTGCGTGAAAGGACGTCCATGTCCGGTTCTCCCCGGCCCAGCCAGGAAGACGGCGCCGCCGATTGCTCCGCGCCGGTTCTGCGCGTCATCCGACCCTCGCAGATGGCCGTTTACGCCCGATTACCGACAGGCCCGGAGCTCAGACCCCGCCCAGTGTCAGGCCCGGGGCGTCGGGCTCTCTGGCCGTCCCGCCGTTCAGCGCCTTCTGCATCCAGACGATGTCGACCCAGCGGCCGTGCTTGTAGCCGAAGCCTTCGCCGACGCCCTTCTGCGTGAACCCCAGCGACCTGTGCAGGCCGATGGAGCCGGCGTTGCCGGAGTCGCCGATCACGGCGACGACCTGGCGGACCCCCATGGCTTCGCACGCCGCGATCACCGCGGAGAGGACCGCCTTGCCGACGCCGCGGCCCACGGGGGTGGACCCGGTAAAGCTGACCACCG
>CAYQPL010000016.1:20663-30928 GCA_964419395.1 uncultured Phenylobacterium sp.
CGCGGCCCTGCATGTCGGGCGCGATGTAGACGCTGTCCTCCACCGTGTAGCGATAGGCTGCGCGCGGGCGGAAGGGGCCGGCATAGGCGAAGCCCAGCACGCGGCCCCCGTCCTCGGCCAGCAGGTAGGGCAGGCCCCGGGCGACGATGGCCTGGCGCCGGGTCTCCAGCTCGTCGGCGCTCGGCGGGGCCTCCTCGAAGGTGCCGAAGCCGTGGAGCACGTGGTGGCCGTAGATCGCGGCCACGGCCGCCATGTCGGCTTCGCTCGCCGGGCGGACGATCATGTCGCCGCATCCGTCTTCGTCCAGCCCCTGTCCAGCGCCCAGACGGCGAAGGCGTAGTCGAGCGCGATCTCCTTCAGGAAGTCGAAGCGGCCGGAGGCGCCGCCGTGGCCGGCCTCCATGTTGATCTTCAGCAGGATCGGGGCCTCGCCCGTGGTGTGCTCGCGCAGCTTGGCCACCCACTTGGCCGGCTCCCAGTAGGTCACCCGCGGGTCCGACAGGCCGCCGGTGGCGAGGATGGGCGGATAGGCCTTGGCGCCCACCTGGTCGTAGGGGCTGTAGGAGAGGATGCGGTCGTAGGCGCCGGGATCGGTCAGCGGATTGCCCCACTCGGGCCACTCCGGCGGGGTGAGCGGCAGGGTGTCGTCGCTCATGGTGTTCAGCACGTCGACGAAGGGGACGGCGGCGATGATCGCGCCCCACAGGTCGGGCCGCATATTGGCCACCGCGCCCATCAGCATGCCGCCGGCCGAACCGCCATAGGCCGCGATCCTGCCCTTGGTCGCCAGGCCCTCGCCGATCAGGTGCTCGGCGCAGGCGATGAAGTCGGTGAAGGTGTTCGTCTTCTTGTCCTTCCGCCCGTCCATGAACCAGCCCCAGCCCTTGTCAGAGCCGCCGCGGATGTGGGCGGTGGCCCAGATCCAGCCTCGGTCCACGAGGGAGAGGTTGCGGATGGAGAAGGTCGGCTCCATCGCATGGCCGTAGGAGCCGTAGCCATAGAGCATCACCGGCGCCGTGCCGTCGGTCGGCGTGTCCCTGCGCATCAGCAGGGTGACCGGCACCTGGGCGCCGTCGGGGGCGCGGGCGTAGAGCCGCCGCGCCACGTATTGCGAGGCGTCGTGGCCCGAGGGGATCTCCTGCGTCTTGCGCAGGTTCCGCTCGCCGCTCGCCATGTCGTAGTCGAACCACTGCCGCGGCGTGGTCGGCGACTGGTAGACGAAGCGGGTCGTGGTGGTCTCGTATTCCAGCCCGCCTTCGAGATGCAGGGCGTAGGCCTCCTCGTCGAAGGCGACGACCGCCTCGCCGCCGTCCCGGGTCATGACGACGATGCGGTCCAGGGCGTTGACCCGCTCCATCCGCACCAGGTGATGGGCGTAGGCGGCGAAGCCGGTGATGTAGCGGCCGGGCTCGTGGGGGACGAAGTCGCGCCAGGTCGACCGGGCGGGCAGGGGCTCGGTCGAGACGCAGAGCTTGAAGTCCACCGCGCCGTCGGCGTTGGTGCGGATCACCCAGCGGTCGCCCCAGTGGTCGATCTCATAGCGCACGCCCTCGCTGCGACGCTCCACGCAGGCCGGATCGGCGGTGGGCTCGGCGGCGGGGATGATCCAGATCTCGGTGGTTTCCTGATTGCCCACATGGAGGACGACATAGGCGTCGTCCGACGTGGTCCCGACGCCCAGGAACATGCCCTCGTCGGTCTCCTCATAGACCAGCACGTCCTCGCCGCCACGGGCCGGGCGGCGGAAGACCTTGGCCGGCCGGGCGTTCTCGTCGCGCCAGATCCAGAACAGCCATTGCGAGTCCGGCGAGAAGGCGAAGTCGCCATAGGCGCTCTCCACCGGCGCGCCGAGCACCTCGCCCGAGGCCAGATCCTTGACCCGGATCGTGTAGTACTCCGAGCCCTGTTCGTCGGCGGCCCAGGCGTAGCAGCCGTGGTCCGGACTGTGGCTGGCCGCGCCGACCTGGAAATAGGCCTTGCCCTTGGCCAGCGCGTCCTCGTCCAGCAGGATCTCCTCGCCCATCTCGCCGCCGCGGGGACGGCGCGCGCGGATCGGGTGCTCGGCGCCCTGCTCGTAGCGGACGTAATATTCCCAGGGGCCGTCGGGGGCGGGGACGGAGGAGTCGTCCTCCTTGATGCGCCCCTTCATCTCGGCGAACAGCTGCGCCTGCAGGGCCTCGGTCCCGGCCAGCATGGCCTTGGTGTAGGCGTTCTCGGCGTTCAGGTGATCGCGGACGTCGCTCCGCAGCTTCGACGGATCGCGCAGCACCTGCTGCCAGGCCTCGTCCTTCATCCACGCATAGTCGTCGGTCCGCGTGCGGCCGAGCTGTTCGAAGGTCTGGGGCTTTTTCGGCGCGACGGGCGCCGTCAGGGACTTGCTCATCCTCGCTAGATGCGACGAACGGTCGCCTGTCTCAAGCGGCAGCAGGCGGAGGCCCGCGGCGAGCGGCTGATTTCCTGCGCAAGGTGTGTGCGCGCGGCATTACAACGCGCCCCGCTCACGGGGTCGCGTCTTGTTCGCGCCGACGGCCTCTGATTCACTCAGCCCCAGTCGGGACGAGTAGTCGAGGGCGTCATGGTCTGGGATCTCTCCGTAGAGCTGATCCACGCAACCGTTCAGGTCGAACAGCCGCTGGGCGATGGAACGCGCACGGTGGGCACCGGGTTCCTGATCAATGCGCCCACGCCCGACGGGCGGCCGCGGACCGTGCTGGTCACCGCCGGCCACGTGCTGCAGCGGATGCCCAACGTCCAGGCCAAGATCGGCTACCGGATCGAGAATCCGGACCACTCCTGGCGCTACAGCCCGCAGAAGTTCGACATCCGCGACGCCGGCGGCGCGCCGCTGTGGACCCAGCATCCCGACCGCGACGTGGCGGTGATCGAGATCACCGCGCCCGAGGCGTTCGCCAAGGCGGCCATCCCGCTCGACTGGCTGGCCGCCGATGAGACCTTCACCTCCTACGCCGTCGGGGCCGGCGACGAGATGATGGCGCTGGGCTTCCCGCGGGGCCTGGCGGCCAATCCGGCCGGCTTCCCGATCCTGCGCTCGGGCCGCGTGGCCTCCTTCCCGCTGGCGCCGTCCAAGGCCTTCCCGACCTTCCTGCTCGACTTCACCGTCTTCCCCGGGAATTCCGGCGGCCCGGTCTTCATGGCCGAGGGCGCGCGCCGCCGCCCTGGCGCGACCGAGAGCCAGGAGGTCCAGTTCATCGCCGGCCTGCTCACCCAGCAGGTGGAACTGAACAACGAGCGGCTGGAGATCGGCATCGTCACTCACGCCCGCTACATCCGCGAGACCCTGGCCCTGATGGACGCCCCGCTGGCGCCGGTGACGGTGGCCGAGGCCTATAGCCAGGTGGGCGGCGCCAAGGCCGCCTCGGCGCTGGAGGCGGTGTCGGAGGATCCGTAGGGCGGAGCGGAACGCAAACCGCGCACGAAAAAAGGCCCGGGTCGCCCCGGGCCTTTGTCGTTCGTCGGAGCGAGCGCTCAGCCGGTGTAGACGATGGAGATCGTCTCGGCGATGCAGGCGGGCTTGTCCTCGCCTTCGATCTCGATGGTGCACTCGTTCTTGATCTGCATGCCGCCGGCCTTGGGCTCGGCGCCGATCAGCTTCTGGCGCATGCGCACGCGCTTGCCGACACGCACCATGTTGATGAAGCGGACCTTGTCGGAGCCGTAGTTGATCCCCCGGGTCACGCCCTTGATGGGCAGCATGCCGGCGCCCAGGAAGGGGATCAGGGACAGGGTCAGATAGCCGTGGGCGATCGGCCCGCCGATCTCCTTGGTGGCGCGCTCCACGTCCACGAGGATCCACTGATGGTCGCAGGTGGCCTCGGCGAACTGGTTCACGCGCTCCTGGGTGATCTGCACCCAGTCCGACACGCCGACTTCCTGGCCGACCAGGCCGGGCAGGTCCTTCACTTCCACCGGGTTCATCGCTTGCTCCCTCGAGGGTTTGAAACAGGTGTTCGGGGTCTAGCACGCGCCGCGCCCCCGGCAAGGGCGCGAAGGTGAAAGGCCTCAGACGATCTTCGAACCCTCCTTGCCCCAGTAGGCGTCGCGGATCAGCCGCTTGTAGAGCTTGCCGGTCGGGTGGCGGGGCAGTTCCTGCATGAAGTCCAGCACCCGGGGCGACTTCACGTGGGACAGGTTGGCGCGGCAGAAGGCCATCAGCTCGCTGCGCAGTTCGTCGCCGGCGGCGTTCCAGTCCATGGGCTGGATGACGGCCACCACCTTCTCGCCCATCTCGTCGTCGGGCGCCCCGACCACGGCGGCGTCGGCCACCTTGGGATGGGTGACCAGCAGGTTCTCGACCTCCTGCGGATAGATGTTCACCCCGCCGGAGATGATCATGAAGCTCTTGCGGTCGGTGAGGTAGAGGAAGCCCTCTTCGTCCAGCCAGCCCACGTCGCCGAGCGTCGTCCAGCCGTGCCGGTTGGTGTTCTCGGCCACCTTTTCGGGGGCGTTGTGATAGGCGAGCGGCGCGCCGCCCGCGAAATAGACCACGCCCTCGGTGCGCGGCGGCAGGGGCTCGCCGTCCTCGCCGCAGATCTTCACCTCGGCGGTCGTGCCCTTGCCGACCGAACCCTTGTGGGTCAGCCAGTCGTGCGGCCCGATATGGCAGAAGCCGTTGCCTTCGCTGCCGGCGTAGTATTCGTGGATGACCGGCCCCCACCAGTCCATCATCTGCTCCTTCACCGGGATGGGGCAGGGGGCGGCGGCGTGGACCGCCGACTTCAGCGAGGAGACGTCGTAGCGCTCGCGCACCTCGGCCGGCAGCTTGAGCATGCGCACGAAATGGGTGGGCACGAACTGGCCGCAGTCGACGCGGTGCTTTTCGATCAGCTCCAGCGCGTGCTCGGGATCGAACTTCTCCATCACCACGACGGTGCCGCCCAGCCGCTGATAGCCCATGCACCAGCGAAGCGGCGCGGCGTGGTAGAGCGGCGCGGGCGACAGATAGACCCCGTCCGGCGGGAAGCCGAAGATGTGCTCGGCCATCATGGACAGCGCGTTGGGCGCATCGATGGGCCCGCCCGTCAGCGGCGGCTTGATGCCCTTGGGCCGGCCGGTGGTGCCGGAGGAGTAGAGCATGTCGGCGCCGGCCGTCTCGTCGGCGATCGGCGTTTCGGGCATCGCCGCCCGGGCGGCCTCGAAGCTCGCATAGGGCGCGCGCGCCTCGCCCACCATGTAGAGCCTCACGCCCGGCAGCAGCGCGGGCAGTTCGTCCACCACCGGGCCGACGCCGGGCGAGGTGATCAGCACCTGCGCCTCGCAATCCTTCATGATGTAGTCGATCTCGCCGGCCGTCAGCTTGGAGGAGATGCAGGCGTAGTAGAGGCCGGCCCGCTGCGCCGCCCAGGCCACCTCGAAGAAGCGGGGATGGTTCTCCATCAGGATGGCGATGACGTCGCCCGCCTTCAGGCCCAGCGAGCGGAAGAGGTGCGCCCCCTGGTTCGAGCGCGCCTCCAGCTGGCCATAGGTGACGGTCTCGCCCGAGCTCCCCATCACATAGGCGGCGCGGTCGGGATGGCTCTTCGCGTGATGCGACGGATGCATGGGTCCTCTGTTTCCTCCGGCGGCGCGGACCTCTTGGCGGGCCCGTCGCACAGCTCATCTTATCGCTGTTCAGCTGATGATGGGGTGCTTGACCTCCCGTCCGTCAAGCGGCCGGTATGTCGAAAACACCAGGAAGCGCCGGAGGCCGCCCATGTCCGCCAAGACCCTCGCCGAATTCGAGACCCTGAAGCTGGAGCTGGAGGCGGGCGTCGCCACCCTGACGCTCAATCGGCCGGAAAAGCTGAACGCCTTCAACGTGGTGATGAACAAGGAGCTGATCGCCGCCTTCGACGTCACCGACGCCGAGGACGAGGTGCGCGCGGTGATCGTCACCGGCGCCGGCCGCGGGTTCTGCGCCGGGGCCGATCTCTCCGGCGGGGCCTCGACCTTCGACTACGCCCAGCGCGACAGCGGAAACTTGGCCGAACGCACGGAGGCGGGCGTCTATCGCGACGGCGGCGGTCTCGTCGTGCTGCGCATCTTCGAAAGCCTGAAGCCGGTGATCACCGCGGTGAACGGGGCCGCCGTCGGGGTCGGCGCCACCATGCAGCTGCCCATGGACATCCGGCTGGCCTCGACCGAGGCGCGGTTCGGCTTCGTCTTCGCCCGGCGCGGGGTGACGCCCGAAGCGTGCTCCTCCTGGTTCCTCCCCCGGCTCGTGGGCATGCCGCAGGCCCTGGAGTGGTGCTACACCGGCCGCGTCTTCGGCGCGCAGGAGGCGCTGGATGGCGGCCTCGTCCGCTCGCTCCACGCGCCCGATGACCTGCTGCCGGCGGCCCGGGCCCTGGCGCGGGAGATCGCCGACAACGCCGCGCCCGTCTCGGTGGCGCTGACCCGCCAGCTGATGTGGCGCATGGCCGGCGCCGAGCACCCGATGATCGCCCACCGCCACGACAGCCGCGCCATCCAGGCCCGCGGCGCCTCGGCCGACTCCGCCGAGGGCGTCAGCTCGTTCCTGGAGAAGCGGCCCGCCGCCTTCCCGAACCTCGTGTCCCAGGACCTGCCCGACATCTGGCCCGGCTGGTCGGCGCCGCCCTTCGCCTAAGGGTTTCGCAAACCGGAGGTTAACGACCCTGCGGCAGACTCCGGCGTCTGATGAGCCAGTTCTCGCCCGCCGCCTCCCCGGACGATCCCCCGGCGCCGCGCTTCCGGGCGCGGCACGCCCTGCTGAAGCGGCTGGCCGACGTCGTCTGTCTGCCGTCGAGCCGGGTGAACGCCTTCGAGCGTTCGGTCACCGCCGACCTGCTGATCGAGATCCTGCGCGAGGCCTCCCCCGAAGAGCGCCTTCGGGTGTCCCGACGCCTGTCGTGCCTGGTCGAGGTGCCGCCGCAGCTCGCCCGTCTGCTGACCCGCGACGAGCCCGAGGTGGCCCGGCCCCTGCTGAGCGAGTGCGACACCCTGTCGGACGCCGATCTGGTGGACTGCGTGCGGCTGGCCGGGCCGGAGCACCGGCTGATGATCGCCGGCCGCAAGACGGTGAGCGAGGTCGTCGCCGAGGCCCTCGTCGCCTCAGGCGAGGTCCCGGTCATGGAGGCCCTGGTCGGCAACCGCGAGGCGTGCATCGGCCACGCCAGCCTGGAAGCCCTGGTGGCGATCACCCGCGACGCGCCGCAGCTCGTCGCGCCCTTGCTCAGGCGCCGGGAACTGCGTCCGGCCCAGGCCTACGTTCTCTTCTGGTGGGCCGACGCCGAGGCGCGCAAGACCATCCTCCAGCGCTTCGCCGTCTCGCGCGAGGTCCTGCAGGACGCCGCCGGCGACATCTTCGCCATGGCCGCGCAGGAGGGGTGGCAGGATCCTCTGTCACGCAAGGCGCTGCAGTTCATCGAGCGCCGCCAGCGCAACCGCGCGGCCATCGAGAAGAGCCCGTTCACTAGCCTGGAGGCCGCCGTCGCGGCGGCCCAGCACGGCATGACCCGCGAAGTGGCCGAGGAGATCTCCTATCTCTCCGGCCTCAAGCCGATGACCGGCGCGAAGCTCTTCACCGATCCCGGCGGCGAACCGCTGGCCATCCTGTGCAAGGCGACCGGCCTGCCCCGCGCGGCGCTCCGGGCCCTATGGCGAGGGCTCCGGCGGCCGGAGACCGACGAGTCCGGCGCGCCGAATGCGGCCTATGAACGCACCTTGCTGATCTACGACATGCTGGCTGTCGACCGCGCGCAGACTGTTCTGCGATACTGGAACTGGTCGCTGTCCTCGGCCCTCACGCCCGACCTGGTGAAGGCCATCCGAGAGGGCGACGAAGACTCCATAGATGAGTACTCCCTGCCCCAGAGGGCGGCGATGCTGGCCTTCGCCAAGGAATTCGGCAGAAACTAGCTTCAGCTTCGCGCCGCGATGTCTCCCGCTCAGGTGAACCTGGGGCTGGTTGGCCGCGAGGACATCCACGGGAAATTGTGTTTGCCCTCGATTTTCAGCAAACAGGCGAATTTGACTTATTGCCCTTGTGTTGCTTCTTGAGCGGCGATACCTACAGGACAACTGATCTCGGAATCAGATGTTCTGGCGCGCCCCCAGCGCCGATCTGGATTGAAGACATGGACGAAAAAACCGAAGTCATCGAGATGACCGCCGATATCGTTTCCGCCTATGTGGGAAACAACTCGGTGGCGGCGGCTGACCTCCCGAACCTTATCCAGGCCGTACATCGCGCCCTGGCGGGGATCACTCAGACCCCTGAAGCCATCGAGGCTCCGCCCAAGGAGCCGGCCGTTCCGGTGCGTCGCTCGATCACGCCCGACTACCTGATCTGCCTCGAGGACGGGCGGAAGTTCAAGTCGCTGAAGCGCCACCTGCGCACCAAGTACAACATGAGCCCGGAAGAGTATCGGGCCAAGTGGGGCCTGCCGAAGGACTACCCTATGGTTGCGCCCAACTACGCCAAGGCGCGGTCGGACCTCGCCAAGCAGATGGGCCTCGGCCAGGGCGGCCGTCAGACGACCCGCAAGAAGCGCTGATCGGCGCGCGTCCGCGCTGACGATCTGCAGGCGCCCGCCTCCTCGGGAGGCGGGCGTTTTCACGTCCGGGCGCCGGACTCGGCGGGGCGCCGGAAATCGATTCCGTCGTGGATTCTTCGTCGCAGCGACCGGATTTCGGCTTGCCCTCGATTCGCCATACGGGCGATAAGTGATTCGTCGTGATTCCAAGGGGTTGTTAAGGAATCTGAGCATGGCGGCGCAGATTGGGGCATCGGCCGCGGCGGCGCGGGCGCACGAAGAGATCTATGGGTACTGGGCGGGCCTGCGCCGAGGACCCCGCCTGCCGGCGCGCGCCGATATCCAGCCGGCCAAGCTGAAGCGCCTCTTGCCCACCATCAGCCTTGTGGACGTGCGTCGCGAGCCGCTCAGCTTCCGGGTGCGCCTGGCGGGCACCGGCCTCTATGGCGTCTACGGGCGGGAGATCACCGGCCGCGAACTGACCGAGGTCTACAGCTCCGCCGCCGCCGAGTACTGGCGCCAGGAGCTCGCCGCCGTCGTCGAGGAGCGTCGTCCCGGCGTCGGCGTCCACAGCCTGGCTTGGCGCGGCGCCGGCCACCTGTCGATCCTCTGGCTGCGGCTGCCGCTGGCCTCCAACGGCCGCGACGTGGACATGATCCTGGGTTACGACACCGTGGTCGGCGTGCAGGGCGAGACCGGCGTCAGCGGCATCCGCGCCGCCTGACGCGCCCGATCAGGGACGGTTGGCGGCGTCCAGGGCCTCGGCGTCCCGGCGGATGCGGGCGGCCATGGACGCGAGGCCGTTGGACCGCTGGGTCGACAGCGCGCCGGAAAGCCCCAGCCGTTCGAAGGCCGCCTTGGGATCCGAGGCGAGAATCTCGCCCGGCGCCCGGCCGGAATAGAGCCGCAACAGCACCGCGATCAGGCCCCGCACGATATGGGCGTCGGAATCGCCGCGGAAGCGCACCGTCCCGTCGGCCTGCGGCTCGGTGACCAGCCACACCTGGCTCGCGCAGCCGCGCACCTTGTTGGCCTCCGACCGCTCGGAGTCGCTCAGGGGCTCGAGCGTCCCGCCGAGTTCGATCACGTAGCGGTAGCGCTCTTCCCAGTCGCTGAGGAGGTCGAACTCGTCGGCGAGTTCGTCGAGGGAGTCCTGGATGCCGGCCATGAGGCCTGCGACTTAAGGCGGCCGGCGGGACGGCGCAACCGCCGCGACCGTGTCAGTCCGGCGCGGCGACCAGCCGGACCGCCGCCTCAAGCCCGCCTTCGGGACGGATTCTCAGGGCCAGGCCGCCGCCCATCGCCTGGCAGAGCATGTGCGCCAGCGGCAGGCCCAGGCCCGCGCCCTGGGTCTGGCGGACCAGCGCGTTCTCGCCCTGCTCGAAGGGGCGCAGCAGACGCGGCAGGTCCTCGGGCGCGACGCCGGGACCGTGGTCCATGATGCGCAGGACCACCATCGTACCCGTGTGGCTCGCCGCCACCTCCACCTCGCCGCCCTCGGGGCCGAAGATGAGGGCGTTGGAGAGCAGGGCGCCCAGGGCCATGCGCAGGCCGCGGGCGTCGGCCAGGACGTCGGGCAGGCGTCCTTCCTCCCGGCGCAGGATCGAGGCGCGGCGGCCGCGGACCTCCTCCTGCAGTTGGTCGAGGGCGTCGTCGAGCGCGTGGTCCAGGGATTCCCGGCGGTGCGCCAGGTCGGCGGCGCCGCTCTCCAGCCGCGCGATCTCCAGCACCTGGTTCGAGATCGCCAGCAGACGGCGACCGCTCTCGGCGATCA
>CAYQPL010000016.1:30938-31386 GCA_964419395.1 uncultured Phenylobacterium sp.
AAGCCAAGGATCGAGTTGAGCGGCGTGCGCAGCTCGTGGCTCACCATGAGCAGGAAGGAGCGCCTCTGGTCCTCGCTGCGTGCGTCGATCCGCGCCCGCGCCCGAGCGCGCCGCTCGGCGGCCGTCTCGGCAGACGAGGCGTTTGCGGCCGGTTTGCTGGCGATCTGGACCATGTCGGGCGGCGGCGTCCTTCCTGAAAGGGGTCGACCGTGCGGTCCCCGCGCTTACGATTTCGTTTCGCGGTCGCGCGGGGCGCGAGCGGATTCGCGAAACCTCGCCCCCGCCGCTAGACTTGCCCGGTTGCAACCCTTGATTCCGCGGCAGTGAATTCGATCCCCCAACAGGTTCGCGTCCGCAGGGGCTTCCCGCCGTCCAGCGCCGAAGGCTTCTGGTGGAACACAGGCTGGCTGGCCGCCTGCGCCGCCGGGCTCGTCCTGCTGCTGACCTC
>CAYQPL010000017.1:0-31351 GCA_964419395.1 uncultured Phenylobacterium sp.
CCCTGGTCGCTACCTTCGAGCGGCCCCTGCCCGGAGCGCCGCTGCGCCCCCCGGCCTGGGGGCGCGTAGCCCCGACGCCCCGGCCGCGGCCCCGGCGCAAGGCGCCGACGGGGGCCGGTTAGGGCGCGGCGGGCGCCAGCCCGCGGGCCACGCCTTCGCGCCGCGGGTCGGCGCCCCCGTCCAGCCCCTCCGGCGTGACCATCACCCCGTGGAGGCCCGATCCCTCCCCGCCGACGGCGGTGAAGGTCACGCCCCGTTCGGCGAGGCCTTCGACCACGCCCGGCGCGAACTTGTCGGCCTCGGCCATGTAGGCCGCGCCGCGGGCGATGAGGTTCGGCAGGGCCACCGCCTCCTGCATGGACAGGCGCCAGTCGAGCACCCCCACCAGGGCTTTCAGATTGTAGGCCAGGATGGACGCGCCGCCGGGCGAGCCCACGGCGGCCACGAACCGGCCCTGGCGGTCGAGCACGATCAGCGGGGCCATGGAGGACCGCGGCCGCTTGCCGCCGGCCACCGCGTTGGCCGCCGGCGTGCCGTCCGAATTCTCCGGCGCGAAGGAGAAGTCGGTGAGCTGGTTGTTGAGGAAGAAGCCGCCGACCATGCGGCCCGAGCCGAAGATGCTCTCCACCGTGGTGGTCATCGAGACCACGTCGCCCTCGGCGTCCACCACCACGAAGTGCGAGGTGCCGCCCGGCTCCTTTGTGTTGTCCGGCGCCCGAACGCCCGCGCCCTTCGGCCGGCCCGGCTGCGGCGGGGGCCCGGCGCGCGGACCGATCAGGGCGGCGCGCTGCGCCAGATAGTCCTTGGCCAGAAGCCCCTCGGTCGGCACCTCGACGAAATCGGGATCGCCCATGTAGCGGTCGCGGTCGGCGTACATCAGCCGGCTCGCCTGGGAGAACAGGTACCAGCCCTGCGGATCGGCCGGGCCGTGGCGGGGGATGGCCGTGTTTTCCAGGATGCCGAGGCCTTCCAGCACCGCCGGCCCGCCCGACGGCGCGGGCGGAGCGCAGACGATGTAGACGCGGTAGGGCCGGCACAGCGCCTCGCCCTTCTGGGGCGCATAGGCGGCCAGGTCGGCCAGCGTCATGGCGCTGGAAAGCTCGCCCTCGTGCACGCGCGCCACGATGGCCCGGGCGATCTCGCCCTTCAGCAGGGCGTCCGGCCCTTCGGCGGCGATCTTGCGCAGGGTGGCGGCGTAGGCGGGGTTCTTCAGCACGTCGCCGGCGCGGTACCTGCTCCCGTCCGGCTTGCTGAAATAGGCCACAGCGTCCGGCTGCGAGGCCTGGGGCGCGGGGCTGTCGATCATGCTCTCCAGCCGCGGGCTGACCACGAAGCCGTCCGTCGCCAGGCGTTCGGCGCCTGCGAAGAGGCTCGGCCAGGCCAGCTTGCCGTGGTCCTTCTGGGCCATGTGCAGCATGGCCACGGCGCCGGGCACGCCGGTGGAGCGGCCCGACAGCACGGCGGTGAAGAAGGGCAGAGGCTTGCCGTTGTCGTCCAGGAACAGGGCCGGCGTGGCCGCGGCCGGCGCCTTTTCGCGGCCGTTATAGGCGGTCACCTCGCCGGTGCTGGCGTCGTAGTGGACCATGAAGGCGCCGCCGCCGAGGCCCGAGCTCTGCGGCTCGACCAGGCCGAGAACCGCCTGCACCGCCACGGCGGCGTCCACCGCCGAGCCGCCGCGCCGCAGGACGTCGAGGCCCGCCTGCACCGCCAGCGGATTGGCCGCCGAGACCATGGCCTGGCCTTGCGCGGCGGGCGGCGGCGTCGGCGCCTCCGCCACCGTCGGCGCAGCCGCCATGGGCGCGCAGGCGACGAGCGCGGCGCTCAGGGCGAGGATCGGAAAATGGCGGAAAGGCGAGGCGAGACGGCGCAGGGACACGGGCGCTCCGGTACGGACTGAGGGCTTTGGGTGCGACACCTTAGCCGCCTGGCCGTGGACAACAAACGGTCCTGCGTGCGACCCAGGCGGAAAGCGAGGAGACCGCCCATGGCCGCCGCCACCGCCCGCCCCGGCGCGCTGAACCTGATAAACGACGTGCCCGGCCTGCGGGTCGGCCAGGACGCCGAGGCGGCCGCGCGCACCGGCGTCACCGTCGTCCTGCCGGACGAACGGGCCGTGGCCGCCTGCGACGTGCGCGGCGGGGGCCCCGGCACGCGGGAGACCGACGCCCTGGAGCCGCACAATCTGGTCGAGGCGATCGACGCGGTCGTCCTGTCCGGCGGCTCGGTCTACGGCCTCGCCGCCGCCGACGGCGTGGCCGCCTGGCTGGGGGCGCAGGGGCGCGGCTACGGGCTGGTGGCGGGCGACCCGGCTGTGCCGCCCTCGCCCATCGTGCCCACCGCCATTCTGTTCGACCTCGCCAATGGCGGCGACAAGGCCTGGGGCGAGGATCCGCCCTACCGCCGCCTCGGCCGGGAGGCGGCCCTGGCGGCCGACACGGTCTTCCACCTGGGGACCGCCGGCGCGGGCTATGGGGCCATGGCCGGCCAGCTGAAGGGCGGCACGGGTTCGGCCTCCATCTCGACCCCCGACGGCTTTACGGTGGGCGCGGTGGTGGCGGTCATTTCCTTCGGCGCGGTGGGGGCGCCGGGGGGGCGGACCTTCTGGGCTGCGCCCTACGAGCAGGGGGATGAGTTCGGCGGCCTCGGCCCGGCCGGTCTCGCCGCCGGGCCCGACGACTGGGGCCTCGCCAAGGCCGATCCCAAGGCGCGCACCAACACCACCATCGCCTGCGTGGCCACCGACGCCGTCCTCACCCCCGCCCAGGCGCGCCGCATCGCCGTCATGGCCCAGGACGGGCTGGCTCGCGCCATCCGGCCGGTCCACGCCCCCTTCGACGGCGACGTGGTCTTCGCGCTCTCCACCGGCCGCCGGCCCCTGGGCGCGCGGCCCGATTTCCAGCTCGCGCGGCTGGGCGCGCTCGCCGCCGCCGTCCTGGCCCGCGCCGTCGCCCGCGGGGTCTACTCCGCCACGCCCTGGCCCGACGCGCCGATCCGCTGCTGGCGCGACCCCGGCTGAGCCCCGCCAGCTCACTTTCCTTAAAATTCCTGCGCCGACCCGGCTTGCGCTTTCGCCAAACCCCGACTAGGTTCCGCGCCCTCGCCGCAAGGCAAGTGCGCGCCCGTAGCTCAGCTGGATAGAGCATCAGACTACGAATCTGAGGGTCGGACGTTCGAATCGTTCCGGGCGCGCCATTTCTTCCCCGCCGACATCGTCAACGGACATGCGCGCATGACGCGCAGCGTTGCTCCGCAACAACTCCCGCTCTATGGCTTAGCTCCGGCTCCAGGGGGGAGCTGTCAGTCAGGGGGGAGTTTCCCGATGTTCTTTCGTACCTGCGCCGTGGCCGCCGCGGCGCTGAGCCTTGCCGCCTGCGCCACGGTCACCCGCGGCTCCAACGACACCTGGACGGTGGAGACCAGCCCGTCCGGCGCGGCCGTGCGCACCAGCAACGGCTTCTTCTGCGACCAGACGCCTTGCTCGTTCAAGATGTCGCGCAAGTCGGAGTTCACCGTCGATATCACCAAGGCGGGCTACAAGCCGTGGAGCGGCCGGGTGATCAACCGCGTCTCCGGCGCCGGCGGCGCGGGCATGGCCGGCAACGTGGTCCTCGGCGGCGTCATCGGCGCCGGCGTGGACGTGGCCACCGGGGCCATGCTCGACCTGGAGCCCAATCCGCTGGTGGTCGAGCTCGAGCCCGCCGAGGCCGGCGAGGTCATCCAGTAGGCCAAGGCGCCGGCGGCGGGCGCGCGCTGCGCCCGCCGCCGGATCTTGCCCGCCCTCAGCCGCCGAGCGGCGGGCCCGGCGGCATGGGGAAGCGCGAGCGCGGGCCGCCGCCCCAGCTCGGCATGGCCGACTTGGGCGCACGGGCGGCCGGATCCTCCAGATAGCGGTCGATGTCGCGCGCGCTCTGGCGGTAGAAGGCCAGCGTCAGGGGATCGCTGTCGCGTCGCGACTTCAGGGCCGACGAGAGGCCCGCCAGCGTATCCAGCACATAGGCCCGGGCCTCCGGCGAGCCGTCGGCCTCGGCGCCCAGGATCATCATCGAATCGAGGGCCGCCTGCTGCGCCGCCCGGCGCAGGGCGCGGTCGCGTGCGGTCCCGGCCGCCGGCGCCGACCAGGTGGCCTCCATGACCGCCCGCACCAGCTCCGGGAAGGTCAGGGCGTCCGGCTGGCGGGCCGAAAGGGCCACCATGCGCGCGGCGCGGTCCTTGTCGAACAGGGGCTCCAGCACCATCGCCGAGAGGATGCGGGCGGCCTTCAGCTGATCGAAGGCGGCGTCTTCCGACAGGTCCTCCAGATTGCGCCCCGGATCGGGCGTGAGCTGGACGAGGAGGCTTTCGGGGAGGGCCAGGCGCTCGGGGGCCAGCGACTGCATCAGCAGGTCCAGCACCTCCCGCTGAAGGCGGCCGGGCACGAACTCCGTGGGCGGAATATCTTCGCCCTTCACCACGATGTTCTGGAAGAGACCGCCGACATAGGCCTGGCCGCTTTCGATGGCCCAGCGGTGGTGGAGATAGGCCATCCACAGGCGCATGTCGCGCAGCTCGCCGACCGGCTCGCCGGGCATCAGCATATCCGGCCCGAACTGCGCCAGCATGATCTCGCGGGCGGCCATCGTCTCGCGCAGATACTCCGTCGGCGTGGCGCGGTCGTCGTACCAGACCCAGCGCGGGTCGGTGGTCGGCACATAGAGGATGCCGTCGCGGCGCATCTGGGCGATCACGGCGTCCAGGGCGGCCTTTTCCTGCGCCGGCGCCACCTCGGTATAGGCGTAGCGCGCCATGTAGGCGTCATAGGCGCCGATGGCCTTCTGGAAGGGCTCGGAGAGGTCGAGCCGGCCGTCCTTCACCGCCACCCGCGGCGTCGGATACTCCATGACCGAGGCGCGGTCGTTGAGGCTGGAGGCGAAGTTGTGCCCGAAGCCGAGCGCATGGCCCAGTTCGTGCGCCGTCAGCAGGGCCTGGCGCAGCAGCACCATGTCGCGCTGGGCCGGCGGCATGCCGTCGAGGCCCTCGGGTGAGACCAGGCTGGGATCGGCGACCGTGATTCCCCTGCCGTCGGCGGCCAGGCCGCCGCTATAGGCGTCGAAATAGCTGGCGATGGTGCGGATGCGATGGGAGTCCATCCGCGTCTTGGAGCCCAGGATCTCGCCGGTCCGCGGGTCGCGATAGGTGCCGCCGGAGGAGAAGCCCCGCTCGTCCCGCTCGATCCACAGGACATAGGCGTAGCGGATGTCCATAGGGTCCATCTCGGCCGGCGCGTCGCGCGCCTCGATGGCGTTGCGGAATCCCGCCTGCTCGAAGGCGGCGTTCCACCACAGCAGCCCTTCCTTCATCGCCTGGCGCAAGGGATCGGGGATGGCCGGATCGAAATAGAAGACGATGGGCTCCTTCGGCTCGCTGATCGCCGCGCTCGGATCCTTCTTCTCCAGTCGCCAGCGGGTGATCCATTCGGCCTTGGGCGCCTCGCTGACCGGCTTGGAGAAGTCCTGGAAGCGCAGGGTGCTGACGCCGATGCGCGGATCGGCCTGCCGCGGCGTGTAGCCCTCCGGCGCCTTGAGGAAGGAGTGGTGGATGCGCAGGGTCACGTGGCGGGCGTCGGGGGCGACGTTGCGCACCAGGGCGCCGGGCGCATCGGCGCTGAAGGTGACCAGGGTTTCGATCTCGGTGTTCTCGGGAAAGGCCTTCATCCGGGCGGGAAAGAAGGTCGAGCGCGCCGCGTCGAACCGGTAGGCCCCCTGGTTCATGCGCCGCATCTGGCCCTCGACGCCGGCGGCGTCGCGCATGAAGAGGGCGGTGGCGTCCACCACAACCTTGCCGCCGGTCTCGGACTCGATCGGCAGCGCCGCCAGCAGGGAGGTGGGGAAGGAGGCCGCCACATTGGCCGCCCGCGCCGCGGTCCCGCCCGTGGCGCGGTAGTCGGTGTTCTGCTCCATCACCAGCACCTTCGGACCCACGCGCTGGAACTGGATCACCGTGGAGGTGAGGATGCCCCGGTCGAAGGGCAGCTCCACCGAGCCGCCGCCGCTGGCCGCGGAGACGTAGTAGAGGATGTCGGTGTCGAAGGCGGGGATTTCCAGCAGCACCCGGCCCTTTGCGGCGTCCCAGTAGAAGGGGATGTAGCCGTCGGTCCGCGACATCCCCGCCACGCCGCGGGCGGGGGGCGTCTGGGCCAGGGCGGCGGGGGGCGTGGCCGCCGCCGCGAGTGCGAGGGCCGAGATCGTCCCCAGCCAGAGTTTCCGAAACTGTCCCGCCGTCCTGCCCATGAGCCGCGCCTCCTCTTGCTGAAGAAAGCCAACCGCAGCGGCGACCAAGCTTCAATATAGTGCGCCATTGAGTGCGCATGTTTCGAAAATCTGCGCGACTCCGCGACGCACTGATGAAAAACGGATCAACTTTCAAGTGGGCTTGCCCGCAAGCTTGACCGGAGGTGTTTGTTGCGCTTTTGTTCTCTCGGCTGGAGGTGGCGCATGGGCCTGTTCGACCTGTTCCGCAAAGGCGCCGGACGCGACGCCTTCGCTGAAGCTCTCGTCGCCAGGCTGAAGGCGCGCGATTGGCCCCATGAGGTCGTCTACGATCCGGGGCGGTTCGTCCTGAAAACGGGCGATAGCGAGGTGAACCTGGAGCGCTCGTTCGCCGCCTGGAAGAGCTATCCGGCGCGAGAGCGCCAGGGCCATCTTGACACGATCCTGAACCCGATCTTCGAGACGGCGCAGGCGAAGGACTTCGCCTTCTGCGCGCCCAGACTGCTGCCTGTCATCCGCAGCCGGGCTCAGGTGGAGTCCTGGCGGTTGACGGACGGACCGGAGAAGCTGATCTCTGCGGGACCGGCGCCGCATCTCGTTCAAGTCGTGGCGGTGGACCTGCCCAGCAGCATCATGTTCCCAAACCAACAGTCGCTTGAAGACTGGGGGGAGACCCCTGCAGCCCTGGCGGCGCGGGCGCAGGCCAATCTTGAGGCGCGGCCGCAGACGCCGTTCACCGAGCTGGAGCCGGGCCTGTTCGGCTCCGCCTACGGCGATTATCAGGACGCCTCCCGCCTGCTCGTGGCGGAGGTTTTCGAGGCCTTACCGCTGCGGGGGGCGCCCGTCGTGATCCCTGCGACCCCGGGCTGCGTGCTCGTCGCCGGCGCCGAGGACGAGGCAGGGCTGACAGCCCTTCGGCACGTGGCGACCCGTCACTTCATGGCGAGCGACCGGCCCCTGGCGTACGCGGCGATCATTTGGAGAGGCGGCGAATGGCGACCCTACACGGCGGCCGAAGGCGCCTCGGAGGCGTACGATTTGTCCTGGGAAGTTCAGCGGTATTTCGAGGCCCGTTGGACGCATGACGCGCTCTCCGCCTTTCTGGGACGAGAGGGACGCGCGGAGGTCGTGGCGCCGATCGCCTTGAACCTCTTCAGTGAAGTGGGCGCAGGATTGTCTTATTGGACCGAAGGCGAGCCCCACCTCCTGGCGGATCTGGAAAAGGTCGAGCTTCGTCCGCACAAGGGCCGCCCCTTCCGGGTGCGGATGAGCGACGTGGAGGCGGTTTGCGGACCCCTGCCACAGGAGCCGGACCTTTATCCCGTCTGGCGGCGCGCCGTCTGGCCGACGCCGCCACAGCAGGCCGAACATCGCGCTCGGGCCAAGCGTCCGCCCGGGCGGCGAACGGCCGGTCAGGTCAAGCGTGGCCTTACGCGGCAGGCTGCAAGAAATCACAGGGTTCGCCGAGCGGCCTCGCCGCCGGTCAGGAGAATGAGGGTCCGGCCGCGGCGCCGGGCGGAAGGGCATGACGCCGGAACTGGAACGGCTCTTGGGAGCCATGGCCGCCGGTCAGGCGGACGAGGCGCGGGTCGTCTCGCTCTATGAGGCCTATCTGCGAAGCTGTGGCCTCGACCACTTCACCCTGGGGGTGATCGCCGCCCATCCCGAGACCGGGGAGGACCATCTGGAAATCTGGACCTCCATGTCCGACGCCTGGATGGAGGAGTACAACGGCCTCGGCTATGGCGCGCACGACTACGTGCTGAAAAGGGTTCAGGACACCCCCGAGACGCAGAGTCTCACCGCCTTCGACTGGGGCGTGGCGGTGGCCGATGCGCCGGAGACGAGCCGCCAGACGCGGCAGGTCCTGCGCGGCGCGGCCGATGCGGGCCTGGCCAATGCGGTCACCTTTGCGGCCCTGCCGCGGGCCGCGGGCGATGTCCGCTACTTCGCCGCCACCTTCGGGGCGCCGAACCTGCCGCGCGAGGAGGTGGTCCGGCGGATCGAGGCGCGTCGCAACGAGCTGCTGATCGCCGCCTTCGCCATGATGCCGATCCTGCGCCCGGCCCTCGCGCGCCGCATGTCCCGTCACGAGGCGAAGCTGACGCCGCGCGAGACCGACGTCCTCGGCCGCTTCGCCCAGGGCCTGCGGCCCGAACAGATCGCCCACGATCTGGGCCTGGCCAAGCGGACCGTCGACATGCATGCGGCGAACGCGCGCCGCAAGCTCAAGGCCCGCACCATGGCCGAAGCCGCCGCCAAGGCGATCCGCTTCGGCCTGATCTAGTCGTATTCCACCAGCAACCGGACGTCGGAAAAGTCGCCCGCCTGCGCCGACTGCTCCACCCTAGGCGGCGAATGGACGCCTTCGCGATCGCCGTGTTCCGATCTTGGTCTCTTCAGTCCCGCTTCTCGCCGGGCACCTCGGTCTCTTCGCCCAGGGTGTTGCGGACGTAGAGGATCTTCACCAGGACGAAGAGGACGACCATCAGCGGGGCGGCGAGGATGACGCCGAGCGGGCCGAACAGGACGCCGAAGCCCAGGACGGCGAAGAGGGTCAGGGCCGGCGGCAGGTCGGCCGCCTTCTTCTGGATCAGCGGATAGGTGAGGTTGCTCTCCACCTGCTGGACGGCGACATAGACCGCGATGGCCCAGACGACCATCATCGGCCCCTCCTGCAGGGCGATCAGCACTGCCGGGATCACCGAGATGATCGGTCCGACGATGGGGACGAAGGCGACGATGCCGGCGAAAAGGCCGAGGGCGGCCGGCGAGGGCAGGCCGATGGCCCAGAGGCCGAGGCCCGTCAGCACCCCGACAATGGTCATGGAGGCGAACTGGCCGAGCAGCCAGCGCCCCAGCGCCCGCCCGCTGGTGTCGAGCGCGTGGGCCAGAGGCTCGCGGGGGCCCCGGGGGACCAGGGCCAGGAGGCCGTCCCGGGCCGCCCGCGGGTGTATGGCGAGGTAGATGCCGGCGAAGATGACCACCAGCAGGTTGGCCAGGGCGCCGACCACCGTCATGGCGTAGCTGCCGATGCGTCCGACGATGCTCTGGATGGGCCCCGCGGCGCTGCCGGCGCTCTGCAGGCTGAAGCCGTTGAGCTGGGCCATGATCGGCTCGGCCATGGGTAGCTGGCTGACGACCTCGCGGAATTCCGCCGGCGTGCGCGGCAGGCGCTGGGCGAGATCCTCGGCCTGGGCCGACACCGTAGCCCCGAACAGCCAGCCGGCGCCGGCGAAGAGGGCGACGATGAGCAGGCCCGCCGCGGCGAGCGACAGGCCCTGGCCGAGCGGGGTGTGCGTCTCGATCGGCTCGGCCACGCTGCGCAGGATGACGGCGACGATCACCGCCCCGAACGCCAGCAGAAGCACGTCGAGCAGCTGCCAGGCGGCGATCAGGACGATCCCCACCCCCACAAGGAACAGCACGCGGCGGACGAAGGCCGGCGACAGGGCGGAGGCGCCGGCCTTAGGGGAATCGGTGTCGGTGTCCTGGATCATCGCCCCGTTGAACGCGGCAGAGCTTCAACCGTTCGCCCCGCCGCCGTTTCAGCCCCCGTTGTAGCCGCCGAGCACCGGCAGGATCTCGCCGGTGATGTAGCTGGCCGTCTGGGGCGAGGCCAGGAAGACATAGGCCGGGGCCAGCTCCTCCGGCTGGGCCGGACGGCCCATGGGCGTGCCGGCGCCGAACTTGGTGATGTCCATCTTGTCGGCCGGGTTCAGCGGGGTCCAGACGGGCCCCGGCGCCACGGCGTTCACGCGGATGCCCTTGTCCACCAGGTGCGACCCCAGCGAGCGGGCGAAGGCGTGGATGCCGCCCTTGGTCAGGGAGTAGTCCACCAGCGCCTTGTTGCCGAGCAGGCCGGTCACCGAGCCCGTCATGACAATGGAGGCGCCGCGCTTCATGTGCGGCACGGCCGCCTTGGCCATGTGGAAATAGCCGTAGAGGTTGGTCTTGATCGTGCGGTCGAAGTGGTCCTCGGTGAGGTCCTCGAAGCTGTGCTCGTGCTCCTGGAAGGCAGCGTTGTTGACCAGCACGTCCAGCCGGCCGAAGGCCTCCACCGTCTTCTTCACCGCCTCCTGGCAATAGGCCGGATCGGCGACATCGCCGGGCAGCAGGATGGCGCGCCGGCCTTCCTTCTCCACGGCGGCCTTGGTGATCTCGGCGTCTTCGTGCTCGTCGAGATAGGCGATGGCGACGTCGGCGCCCTCCCGGGCGAACAGCACGGCGACCGCCCGTCCGATACCGGAATCGGCGCCGGTGATGATGGCCCCGAAGCCCTCCAGCTTGCCCGAGCCCTTGTAGAAGGGCGCGTCGTACATGGGCTCCAGCTTCAGGTCGGCCTCCAGGCCCGGCTTCTCCAGGTGCTGCTGGGTGAGCGGCGGGACAGGATATTCGCGCGCCCCGGCCTGCATCGCCTTGGGGGCGTCATCGTCCTGGAAGGAGGCGCGTTCGGCGCGTTCGACCTGGTCCTGGATGTCACGCTCCTGGCGGGCCACCTTCTCGGCGGCCTCGCGGAAGTTCTCGCGGTTGTCGTTCATGGCTGGCTCCTCGTTCGCCAGCAGCAATCCGTGGGCGAGGCGGCCGGTTCCGGCGGCGAAGCTCAGCGATCGAACTTGGTGGACAGCACGATGGAGGAGTTGGTCCGCTCCACGCCTTCCAGGGCGCCGATCTCGTCGATCAGGGCGTCCATGGCGGCCACGTCCGGCGCCGCGACGGTGGCGATCAGGTCGAAGGCGCCGCTGACCGACTGCAGGCGTCGCACCCCCGGCATCTTCCTCATCTCGGCCGCCACCACGCCCGCCGCCTTCGGTTCGACGGTCAGCAGGACGAAGGCGTGGATCTGCCCGCGCTCATGCGCCTCGGAGGTCCGCACCGCGTAGCCGGCGATGACGCCGCTCCGCTCCAGCCGGGCGATGCGGCTCTGAACCGTGGTCCGCGACAGGCCGAGCGCGCGCGCCAGTTCGGCGACGGGCGCGCGGGCGTTCTCCCGCAGGCGGGCGAGAAGCCGTTCGTCGAGATCGTCCATCGTCGAAGTGTCCAGTCTGGTTCGGCGGATCGCCGAAGTTGTGCCGCCATTTCGACGGAACCGCAATTGAGACCGACGAGACTCAAGGGGAGACTTGTCCCGCCGCACACCGCGGCAGGGAGGACGTTCATGCGCAAGATCGCCGTCATCGGGGCCGGAAAGATTGGCTCGGCCATCGTCGACATGCTGCAGAGTTCCGGCGCCTACGCCGTGGCCGTGGTCGACCGCGACGAGGTGCGGCTCGCGGCGCTCAAGACCGGCGAGACGGTGGAGAAGATCGCCGTCGACGTCTCCGATCCGGCCGCGCTGGCGGCCAAGCTGAAAGGCGTCTTCGCCGTCATCAGCGCCGCGCCCTACCAGCTGACTGTGCCCATCGCCCAGGCGGTCAAGGCGGTCGGCGCCCACTACCTCGATCTCACAGAGGACGTGGCCTCGACGCGGCAGGTGCGCGCGCTGGCCAAGGACGCCACCGGCGCCTTCATCCCGCAGTGCGGCCTGGCGCCCGGCTTCATCAGCATCGTGGCCGCCGACCTCTCCCGCCGGTTCGACGAGCTGCACGACGTGCGCCTGAGGGTCGGCGCCCTGCCGCGCTATCCGTCCAACGGCCTGAACTACAACCTCACCTGGAGCACCGAAGGGGTCATCAACGAGTACTGCGAACCCTGCGAGGCCATCGTCCAGGGGGAGAAGCGCGAGGTGCCGGCGCTGGAAGGCCGCGAGGAATTCGCCCTCGACGGCGTCGCCTACGAGGCCTTCAACACCTCGGGCGGCCTGGGCAGCCTGTGCGAGACCCTGGCGGGCAAGGTCCGCAACCTGAACTACCGCACCATCCGCTATCCCGGCCACGCGGCGATCATGAAGACCCTGCTGTCGGACCTGCGTCTCGCCGACCGTCGCGACCTGCTGAAGGACATCCTGGAGCACGCCGTTCCGGCGACGATGCAGGACGTGGTCATCGTCTTCGTCACGGTCAGCGGCTTGCGTGGCGGCGCCCTGATGCAGGAGACCTATGTGAACCGCATCTATGCGCAAGCCGTCGGCGGCAAGCCGATGAGCGCCATCCAGATCACCACCGCGGCCTCGGTCTGCGCCGTCGCCGACATGCTGGCGGCCGGCGACCTGCCGCAACGGGGCTTCGTTCGCCAGGAGGACATTCCCCTGGAGCGCTTCCTCGCCAACCGCTTCGGCCGCTGGTACGCCGCCGACGAAGACGCCCGCCGCACGGCCTGACGCAGGAGTTCCCATGACCCTTTCGCTGAAACCCGCGCCCGCCGCCGATGTAGCCGAAGACGTCGCCCGCACGCTCGACAAGCTGGGCGTCGATCGCGCCCTCTGGACCGGCGGCGACCGCGACGTCCGCTCGCCGATCAGCGGCGAGGTGATCGCCCACGTCCACGACGCCTCGGCCGCCGAGGCCCAGACGGCCATCGCCCGCGCGCACGAGGCCTTCCTCGCCTGGCGCAAGGTCCCGGCGCCGCGGCGGGGCGAACTGGTCCGCCTGCTGGGCGAGGAGCTGCGCGCCTCGAAGGACGCGCTCGGCCGGCTGGTGAGCCTCGAGGCCGGCAAGGTGACGTCGGAAGGCCTGGGCGAAGTCCAGGAGATGATCGACATCTGCGATTACGCCGTCGGCCTCTCGCGCCAGCTCTTCGGCCTGACCATCGCCACCGAGCGGGCCGAGCACCGGATGATGGAGACCTGGCACCCGCTGGGCGTTGTGGGCGTGATCACGGCCTTCAACTTCCCTGTGGCGGTCTGGTCGTGGAACGCGGCGCTGGCCTTCGTCTGCGGCGATCCGGTGGTCTGGAAGCCGTCGGAGAAGACGCCGCTCACAGCCCTGGCCGTCCAGGCGGTCTTCGAACGCGCCGCCGCCCGCTTCGGCGAGGCGCCGGACGGCCTCTCCACCGTGCTGATCGGCGGCCGCGAGGTGGGCGAGGCGATCGTCGACGACACCCGCGTGCCGCTGGTCTCGGCCACGGGCTCCACGGCCATGGGGCGGCAGGTGGCCCCCCGGCTCGCCCAGCGGTTCGCCCGTTCGCTGCTGGAGCTGGGCGGCAACAACGCCGCCATCGTCGCCCCCTCGGCCGATCTCGACCTCACCCTGCGCGGCGTCGCCTTCGCCGCCATGGGCACGGCAGGCCAGCGCTGCACGACGCTGCGCCGGCTGTTCGTCCACGACAGCGTCTATGACGACCTCGTCCCCCGCCTGAAGGCGGCCTACGCCTCCGTGCCCGTGGGCGACCCTCGCGCCGAAGGCGTACTGGTCGGCCCGCTGATCGACGAGGCGGCCGCGTCGGGCATGGCCAGGTCGCTGGAGGAGGCGCGCGCCCAGGGCGGCACGGTCCATGGCGGGGAGCGGCTGGAAGGCCCTGGCTGCTATGTCCGCCCGGCCCTGGTGGAGATGGCCGAGCAGAGCGCCGTCGTGCTGCGCGAGACCTTCGCGCCGATCCTCTATGTGATGCGCTATTCCGACCTGGAGGAGGCGATCGCCCTGCAGAACGCCGCGCCCCAGGGCCTGTCGTCGGCCATCTTCACCCTCGACATGCGCGAGGCGGAGCGGTTCGTCTCGATGGAGGGCTCCGACTGCGGCATCGCCAACGTCAATATCGGCCCCTCGGGCGCCGAGATCGGCGGCGCCTTCGGCGGCGAGAAGGAGACGGGCGGCGGCCGCGAGGCCGGCTCGGACTCCTGGAAAACCTACATGCGCCGGACCACCAACACCGTGAACTACGGCAGGACCCTGCCGCTGGCCCAGGGGGTCCGCTTCGACCTTTAGCGGTTCTGCGCCGCCCGCATCGCCGCGTTCTTCACCTGATCGGGCAGGGTGGTGAACCAGGCCTGGGGCGACAGCCGCTCGGCCACGCGCCGCCGTCCGGCCGCCGCCAGGGTCCGCCGCCGCTCAGGATCGGCCCGCAGCTCGCGCAGGGCCTGGGCGGCGAAGGCGAGGTCGGGCTCGGCCCATGTCTGGCCGCGATAGATGCCCTGCGGGTCCTCGACCCCCGTCCGGCCGGAGGGGACGAGGATCGCGACACTCTCGTCCAGGAAGTCGGTGACGCCGGACCAGCCGGTGGCGACCACCGGCGTCCCCAGCGCCAGGGCCTCGGCCGGAGTCAGGCCGAACCCCTCGGCCCGGTGCAGCGAGAGCAGCACGTCGGAGCCGGCGATGAGGGCCTTCACCTGCGCATAGGGCCAGGTCTCGTCGATGATCTCCACATTGGCCGGCGCGGCCTGGCGCAGGTCCGCCAATGCGGCGGGGTGGCGCGCGCCGTTCTGGGTCTTCAGGACCAGCCGCGCCTCGGCGTCCTCGCCGAAGGCCTGGGCGAAGGCCGCGATGGCGCCCTGGGGATTCTTGCGCGCGGCCGAGGAGTTGAAGTCGAACAGGGCCACGGCCTGGAACCCCGCCCGCTTCGGGGCCGGCGCGACGCCGGCATAGTCCTCCAGAAACAGGGGATGCAGCACGACCCGGACCCGCCGCCGCGCACCGTCGAGGGCCTGGGCCACATAACGGCTGGGAACCCAGACCTCATCGGCCATGGCGGCATCGGACAGCCATGTCTTCGGCGCGCGGGGCAGCTCCCAGGCCCAGTAGGCGTAGCGGGGGCCGATCACCCGGCGGGGCCCCATCTGGCCGAGCGCCGCCAGCATCTCGGGCGCGTTGAGATGGAAGATCCAGGCCGAGGCGGGCGAGGGCGCCGGTCCCGCCGGGGCCCACGAGAGCGCCGCGCCCGCGGCGTCCATCCGCTCCACCGGCACGCCGAGCGCCTCGAAGGCCCGCGCCGCCAGTCGGGCCGAGGCGGCGATGCCATGGGCACCCTCGAAATAGCCGACGATGCGCAACGGTCCGCCGGCCGCGCCGTCCGCGCCGTGCGGCCGGCGCGCCTCCCGGCGGACATGGGCCTCCAGCATGGGGGCGAGGAGGGGCTGGGCGAGGCGGCGGACGCTTTCGGGCGCCAGGCCGCGCCAAGCGCGACGGGCCTGGCCCAGCAGGCTCATGCCGCGATCAGCCCGGCGAGCTGGGCCTGCAGCGGCGCCTCCGGCGACAGGGCGCGCACCGGACGCGGCGCGGGATGGTCGCAGGGCCGATCGGTCCAGACCTCGTCGACGAAGCCCCAGGCCGGATGGCGGTCGGCCAGGCCGCACAGGCCCTCCGACGCCCAGGCCCCGGCGGCCCGTTCCCAGCGGACCCCATGGGCGATCAGCGAGATGGCGTCGGCCGGGGCGAAGGCGGGTCGGGTCGCGAAGATGGCCATGTCGGCCGAGACCTCGCCCACGGGAGCGCCGTCCGTCCGCCGCAGCTTGCCGCAGGCGGCCTCGAAGACCAGCACCCCGTTGGGCCAGGCGGCCATGTCCGGGGTGAGGGTCTCGACCACGACGACCGCGGCCACCTTCGCCGTCCGGCCGCTGCGGGCCGCCGGCGCGGCGTTGCGCACGCTGAGCCGCGTCAGGGCGAAGGACAGGCTGTGGGTCAGGGCGTCGGGCAGGCCGGCGACCTCGATGTCGTATTCCGCGAACCCGCCCCCGATCAGCCAGCGGAGGTAGCGCAGCCGTCCCATGGCGGTGTGGACGGGGAAGAGCCGTTGCAGGTCCGGCCGGCTCTCCCAGACCCACAGCAGGACCCGGGGAAACGGGTAGGGGTTGGAGAGGCTGCCCACCGGATGGTCGCCGTCGCGGCGGACCTCGCGCAGCATGTCCGGCGTCCAGCCGGCGCGGACGCCGAGGCCGTAGCCGGCGCTGATCTGCAGCTTGAGCGGCGACAGGCCGGGCTCGGCGGCGCGGGCGAAGCGGGCGGCCTGGATCAGGCTGGCCCCGCCGTCGGACAGGCGCAGCCGCGCGGCGCCGTCCACCAGGGCCGGGGCGAAGCGGCGCGCCTGGGCTTCCGGCCCTGCCAGCCAGGCGAAGAGGGTTTCCGGCGCGGCGCCTTCGAAGCGGTCCCGAAGATCGGCCCGGGCGGAGAGCAGCGCGGCGACCGCCCGCGGCAGCAGCCGCTCGCCCGGCGCGGTCAGCCAGTCCTCGACGCCGGCCGCCGGGCCGTTCCAGGGGCGGTCCTCCTGCGGCCAGGGCGCGGCCCGGCGCGTGCCGGCGCGCCAGGCCTCCAGCAGGGTCTCCGCGGCCCGGCGGGAGGCCGCCTGGGTCTGCGGCCGCGCCCCGAACCAGGCGTGGAAGGCCAGGCGGTCGTCCAGGCTGACGCGGGCGAAGCGGGCGGCGGCGTAGGCGTCCTCCCGCCAGACCTGGTCCATCTCGCGGGTGACGTCGGGCAGGCCCTCGGCCGCGCCCAGCGGGTCGGGGCCGTCCATCCACGCCTCGACCTCGTTCGAAAGGCCCTCATCGAACCGCAGGCCGTCGCGCGCGGCGCGCAGGGCCCGCCGCCGCATGGCCCCGGAGACCGGCCGGCCGGACGGGAAGGCCGCGTAGGCGTAGGGCGTCCGGCTCGCCTGCGCGTGGCCGTTGTCCAGCAGGGCCTTGCCGTAGACCGCCAGCAGCTCGGCCAGGGGCGATCCCGGCGGCGTGACGATGCGGTCCTGGTGCTTGCTCAGCACCTCGGGCCTCGCCGGATCGAAGCCGGAGAAGTGGAAGAAGACCAGCGGCCGGCCGTTCACCCGCCAGCCGTCCGACCCGCGCGAGAGGGTGCGCCCCTCCAGGTTCCAGTAGGCGATGTCGAGGCCCGGATCGCGCAGGATGGCCAGGTCGCTGACCAGGCCCGGCGCCAGGTCCATCCACTTCTGGTCGGTGAAGAGGCCGTTCTGGAAGTCCACCCGGCAGTCGAAGCGGCACTTCTCCGCCCACCAGTCCAGCAGCGCGAAGACCTGGTCCTCGCGCCGGGCGGCCATGAAGCCGAGGTTGAAGCCGCCGGAGGTCAGGATGGTGTGGTCGTTGGGGCTGGCCTCGCCCTTCAGCGGCCGCGTCAGGTGCGGAATGAGGACCAGCGGCGCTTCGGCCAGGCCGCGGCGAACCTCGTCCAGGGGCGCATAGACGAAGATGTCGGGGTCCAGATAGGTGACCGAGGTCACCCCCGGCTCGGCCAGCAGCCGGCGGAAGGCGTGCGGCTTGACCGCCGTGTTCAGCTCCAGGGCGTCGTAGTAGACGCTCATCGGGGCCACGGGCGCGCCGGTCTCGCGGGCCGCGATCACGCGGGCATAGGGCTCGAGTTCGGGAATGGGGCCGTCGGCGCCGATCACCACCCGGGCGCAGCCGGGCTCGACCTGCGCCAGGCTGCGCATCAGCACGGCGGCCTGGGCGGCGTAATTGCGCGAGACGATGGTGAAGACGACGTCCAAGCACGCCCCTCCCCGGCGACCGCCCCTCGTCTAACAGCCGCAGCTTGCGCGCGGCAATGTCAGGCGGCGTTCAACAGCTCGTCCAGGCGGCGGATGTCCTTGATCTCCGACGCCACGCCGCCCTCCAGCCGCATCACCTTGTTGCAGTAGAGGCGCAACAGTTCCGTGTCGTGCGAGGCCAGGACCAGGATGCCGGCGCGTTCGACCAGGTTCAGCAGGCGGCGGTGGGCGAGCTTCTGGAAGTCGGCGTCACCGACCGAGATCCACTCGTCCATCAGCAGCACGTCGGCCTCGACGGCGGTGGCCACGGCGAAGGCCAGGCGGGCCTGCATGCCGGCCGAATAGGTCTTCATCGGCATGGCCAGGAAGGGACCGAGGCCGCTGAACTCGGCGATCTCGTCCATCTTCTCCTCGATCTCCTTCGAGGACATGCCGGCGATCCGCCCGCGCAGGCGGATATTGTCCACCCCCGTGGCCGAGGGGTCGATGCCGAGCGACAGGTCGAGCAGGGCGGCGATGCGGCCGCGCACCTCGATCTGACCCTCGTCGGGCTCGTAGGCGCCCGACAGGGCCCGCAGGAGCGTGGTCTTGCCCGAGCCGTTGTGGCCGATCAGGCCCAGGCGGTCGCCCGCCCGCAGCTTCAGGTTCAGGTTGGACAGGGCCGTGACCTCGGTCGACCCGGTGTTGCTGGCGCCCAGGCGGCCGCCCACCGTCACCCGCGCGATGTTCTTCTTCAGCGACTTGGCGTCCACCCCGTAGACGGGGAAGCGCAGGGTGAGGTCGGTGACCGAGACCGAGACTTGGGGCGGCGTCATAGGTAGTGCACGATCCGTCGACGGGTGACGGCGAACAGCGAGAAGGTCACCGCCCAGCCGGCCACGGCCATGACGGCCAGGATGAGGTAGGAAAGGCCGTCCACCGGCTCGCCCAGCAGCGGCGCGCGGATGGTGGTCAGCATGTGATAGAAGGGGTTCAGCGTCAGGAAGGCGTGCCGTTCGGGGAAGGCGTCCGGCTTCCAGAAGACCGGCGTCATGAAGATGGCGAACTGCATCACCGAGACGACGAACTGCGGGATGTCGCGGAAGCGGGCCGAGGCGATGGCCGCCAGCATGCTGATCCAAGACAGGTTGACCACGGTCAGCAGCAGGCCCGCCAGGGACAGGAACGGGTTCATCTCCCGCCACAGGCCGAAATAGACGATCACCGCCAGGATGATCACCGCATGGTGGGCCAGGGCGATCAGATTCCGCAGCACGGTGCGCCAGACGAAGGCGAACATGGGCAGGGCCGTCTGGCTCAGCATGTGGGAGGCCTGGACGAAGGTCTCGCACCCCTCGTTGATCGTCGTCGCCATCAGGCCGAAGAAGACGATGCCGATGGCCACGAAGGGCATGAAGTCGGCCACCGACTGGCCGAACAGCTTGGCGTAGAGCAGGCCGATGCCCAGCACCATCAGGCCCATGGAGATGGTGATCCAGAACGGACCGAGGATGGAGCCGCGGTAGCGCGAGACGACGTCGTGCCAGGCCAGCGACCAGGCCAGGCCGCGGCGCTCCCAGGACGCGGCGAGGTCCCGCAGCGCCATGCTGAACTCGAACAGCGTCCCGCGCCGTCCGGTCCGAAGCATGTGTTGAGCGGATTCCATGGGGTCTCCCAAAGCGAGCGCCGCTGGTATCAGGTGCATTTTTGCGGCGCAAGCATGGCGCCGGGCCTGCGCCTTTGCAGCGCGGCGGGCCCGTGCTAGCCGGAGCCCAGGGGGTCGCCAGCCGATGTCGTCCATGGATCAGATCGCCCGGCCCGCGGCCGGGCCCGCCTACGAGGCGCGTGTCGGGGAGCCGGCCCTGGAGGGCGCCGGCGTCTGGCTCGTCATCCCCTGCTACAAGGTGCGCGACCACATCCTGAAGGTCATCGGCCGCACGCCCGCCTGGGTGGAGGGGATCGTCTGCGTCGACGACGCCTGCCCGGACGCCTCGGGCGACTTCATCGCGGCCAGCAACACCGATCCGCGGGTGCGCGTGCTGCGGCTGCCGCAGAATCAGGGTGTCGGCGGCGCGACCATGGCCGGCTATGCCGAGGCCGCGCGGCTGGGCGGGCGCATCCTGGTCAAGGTCGACGGCGACGACCAGATGGACCTGGCCTATCTCCCGCAGCTGGTCGCCCCGATCCTGCTGGGCGAGGCCGACTACGCCAAGGGCAACCGCTTCACCTCGATCAGCCATCTGCAGGCCATGCCCGGCGTGCGCATCTTCGGCAATGCGGGCCTGAGCTTCCTGGCCAAGCTGTCGACCGGCTACTGGACGAGCTTCGATCCGACCAACGGCTTCACCGCCATCGAGGCCAGCGTCGCCCGTCTGGTGACGCAGAAGCCGGTGGCCCGGCGGTTCTTCTTCGAGACCGACCTGCTCTACCACCTGGGCACGCTGCGGGCGGTGGTCCGCGACGTGCCGATCCCGGCGCGCTACGGGGACGAGGTCAGCAACCTCCGAGTCTCCTCCGTCGTCGGCCCGTTCGCCCTGCGCCACCTGCGCAACTTCGTGCGCCGCGTGCTCGGCCAGTACTTCGTCCGCGACTTCAACGTCGCGACGCTGGAGCTGATCTTCGGCGCCGCCTTCCTGGCCTTCGGCGCGGTCTACGCCCTGCACTGGATCGCCGTGCGCGCGCCGGGCCAGGCCGCGTCCGCCGGCGTGGTCATGGCCGCGGCCCTGCCGGTGATCATCGGCGTCCAGCTCCTGCTGCAGGCGATGAACTTCGACGTGCTCAACGTCCCGACGCGGCCGATCCATCCCTATCTGCGCACGCTGGAGCGGATCGAGGCGGCCGCCCAGGCCGACGCCGCGACGGAGACCGCGGCATGATGGCCCTGCGCGACGCCGCCCTCTGCGTCGTCTTCGCCGCCGCCCTCCCGGCCGGCCAGATCATGTTCAAGTGGGCGGCCCTGACCCAGGCGCGGCTGGACGGCCCGCTGTTGTGGAAGCTGATCCGCAACCTGCCGCTGATCGGCGCCTTCGGCTGGTACGGGCTGACCGCCCTTCTGTGGTTCTACATCCTGACCCGGGTGCCGCTGTCGCAGGCCTATGTCTTCTCGATCCTGGGCTCGGCGCTGGTGCCGATCTTCGCCTGGCTGATCTTCAAGGAGCCGATGTCCTGGCGCTTCGCCCTCGGCTACGCCCTGATGCTAGCCGGCTTCGTCGTGGTCATGCAGGCCCAGGCGCGGCCGTGACGGCGGCCACCGCGCGCGCGACATCCGCGTAGGCGACGCCGAAACGACGCTCATAGAGCAGGTCGCCGTCATGGGGACGCTCGTGCAGGCGCGCGGGGTCGAAGGTCTGCGCGCCAAATCCCCCCAGCCGGGCGTAGTTGGCGAACATCGACGGCCAGAGGCCCATCCAGGTCCTGGCCTGGGACGGATAGTCGATGACGGCGCCGGCCCAGGCCAGCCAGTCGCCAAGCGTCAGGCCGACCTTCCGGACGGGACCGTTCTCCGGGATCGGCACGCCGGCCTGGAAGGGCAGGGCGCCCAGGCCCCGGCGGTTATAGAGGGCGAACTGCTCGATGGGCGCGCCGTGCGCCACCCGCGCGGTCATCGCCGCGACCACGTCGTGGTCCTGGTGGCCGCCTTCCCATGCTGCGATGACGAACCGCTCGGCCGGGCCGACGGCGTCCAGGGCGGCCTCCAGCCGCGGCAGGAGCTCCACGCCGTGGCGGTGCAGCTGGCCGTCATAGGCGCCCGAGCCCAGGCCCACATGGCGGGCCGCCTCGGGCGGCAGGCCGAACCGTCGAAGGAAGGCGTGCGTCTCGGCCAGGCGGCGCTGGGCGATCTGCGGGCTGCGATAGTCGGCCAGATAGAGGAAGTGCTGCGCCTGTCCGCGCGCCTGCGCCTCGCGGATCAGCGGGAGGGCGGCGTATTCGTCGTCGAAATGGGCCAGGACGTAGACGAGGGCCATCTCAGTACGGATCGAAGTCGAGGAAGTTCAGCGCCACGGCGGCCGGGTCCAGCGCCTGCGGCGCGGCGGCGTCGAGGGGGCGGTAGATCAGGTTGAGCGGCGAGGGCCGGAACCGGTCGGGCAGGCGGATGAGGCCCAGGCCGCCCAGGTTCAGCCGTGGGTCGAGCCCCAGGAACAGCGAGGCCCCCAGGGGCCGGGCGTGCAGGGTCTCGGGCGGCTGGCCTTCGAGAATGGCGACGCAGCGCACGAACGGCAGGTGGGTGTCGGCCCAGATGGCGGTCAGCTCGCCATGGCGGCTGGCCCGGTAGTCCGTCGCCGGATTGAGCAGGCGCCAGGCCAGGGTCTCGGCGTCCCAGGCGCCGGCGAAGCCGACCGGCGCCGGCGTGAACCGGCGCGGCGTTCGGGTCAGGACGCCGGCCTCCAGCGGGGCGACGTGCTGGAAGCCCAGCTTGCGCAGGAAGCCCGGCGTGCTCTGGGCGTTGGCGACGCCGATGACGAAGTCGTAGCCCTGGGCGGCGCCGGCGTCGTAGGTCGCCTGGGCCAGGCGGGTGAACAGGCCGCGGCCCTGGAAATCCGGATGGGTGGCGGTGTTGAGCGACAGCAGCCCCTTCAGCGGCCGGCCCTCGACGCGGGCCCGCATCGGGCAGGTCACATAGTGGGCCGCCAGGGTCCCGCCGGCCCAGGCGTCGGCGCCCACCACCTGGCCGGCCGGATTGTCGCGGTAGCGCCAGGCGATCGCCTGGGGAGTGAACTTCGGTGAGGCGCCGAAGACCTGCGACAGCAGGGCGGAATAGGCCTCCAGCTGGTCCGCGGAAACGCCCGCGGGCCTGATCTCCAGTCCGTCCGTGCTCATCGCCGCAACTGACCATGAAAGCGGAGCCGCGCCAACCGGGCGCGATTGCGCTTGGCCGGCCGCGCCCGGCCATCGTAGGACTGCCGCTCTGGGGGGCGAGAAACCGCGATGAAGATCCTGCCGAAGCCGAGCTTCACGGCCAGCCAGGCCCTGGGGGCCGTGCTGCTGACCGGCTATGTGCTGATGCTGGCGTTCAACCTGCCGGGGCACCTCTCCTACGACTCCCTCGCCCAGCTGCACGAAGGCCGCTTCGACGTCCGCGAGACCTGGGGGCCGGTGGTCTACGCCTGGATCCTCGGCGCCTTCGACGAGGTGGTCCCGGGGACGGGCCTCTACGTCGCCGCCAGCGGCTTCCTGCTCACCGGAAGCCTGCTCTCCTTCCGCGGCCTGCGCCGCCACGTTTCCTGGCCCTCGGTGGCGCTCGCCGCCCTGATGGTCCTGTCGCCGACCCTGCTGATCTATCAGGGCATCGTCTGGAAGGACGTGCTGTTCGCCAATCTCGCCGTGGCCGGCTTCGCCTGCCTGGCGCAGGCGGTGCGCGTGTGGGAGGCGCCGCGCCGCCCCTGGTTCGCGCTGGCCGGCGCCGTGCTCGCCTTCGCCGTGGCCGCCCAGACGCGGCAGAACGGCCTGATCGTCATCGTCTTCGCCGCCCTCGTCCTCGCCTGGAGCGCGCGCATCCGGGGCTGGCGATCCAGCCTCGCCTGGGGCCTGGGCGGCCTGCTGGCCACCCTCGCCCTGTCGAGCCTGCTGGCCACCGTCACCGCCCCGCCGCAGGAGGGCCCCGACCAGGGCATGGCGCGCGGCTTCCGCATCATCGCCCATTACGACATCGTGGGCGCGGTGGTCGCCAAGCCGACCCTGCCGCTGGACGAGATCCGCGCGGCCGACCCGGAGGCCGAACGCACCATCCGCTACCGCGCCGCGGCGCTCTACAGCCCCGAGCGCGTCGACTACATGGGCCAGGACCCGGAGATCGGGCGCCTCTGGAGACTGTCGGACGCCACCGTGTTCGGCCAGTGGCGCGACATCGTGCTTCGCCACCCCGACGCCTATCTGAAGCACCGCTGGGCCGTGTTCCGCCAGGTCTTCGCCACGCCGAAGATCGATTCCTGCCTGCCCGTCTATGTCGGCGTCACGGGGCCGGAGCCGCTGATCCAGAGCCTGGAGATGGTCCAGATGGTCGAACCGCAGGACCAGGCGCTCTACAATTATTCCACCTGGTTCCTGGACACGCCGGTCTTCTCGCACGTCTTCTACGCCCTGATCGCGCTCGCCGCCGCCGGGGTGCTGCTGTGGCGGGGCGAGGCCGTGGACCTGGTCATCGCCGCCCTGCTCCTCTCGGCGCTGGCCTTCACCGCCTCCTTCGCCCTCATCTCGATCGCCTGCGACTACCGCTATCTGTACTTCCTGGACGTGGCGGCGCTGGCCGGCCTCCTGTATCTGGCGCTCGACCCACCCTATGGCCGCTTCCGGCGCCGCCTGCGCTGAGCGTCCGAACGGAGGCGCCCATGCCGCTCGCCCGCCCCCTGCTCGCCCTCCTGGCCGCCGGCCTCGCCCTCGCCGCCTGCGACGAGCCGCGTCCGCGCGAACTGCGCCAGAACCCGCGGCCCCAGCCGGCCGCCGCCGACGGCCTGCCCCCCGCGGCCCTGTCGGCGGAGAACGCCGCCGAGCGGGCCGGGCCCTACGCCTGGGACGCCGCGGCCGGGACCTTCACCTGGCAGGGCCGGCCGCTGAAGGCGGGGCGGGTCTGGACCTTCGACGGTTCGACCGACGGCTTCGTGATGAGCGGCGGCGAACTGCTGCCCGCCGAGACGCACGGGCTGCGCGTGGCCGCGCGCGCCTTCGACTCGGCGATCCGCAGTCCCAGCGGGCTGGAGCTGGACGGATCCCGCTACAGCCAGGTTCTGGTGCGGCTCACCCGCCTGCGGGCGGCCGAGCACTGGGACGGGGCGCTGCACTATTCGACGGCGGCCCACGGGGAATCGGCGGAGTTCATGACCAAGCCGCCCCCCGGCGCCGAGCCGCGGGTGAACGAGACTGTGGTCCTGGCCTACGACCTCGCCCATCCGCGGCGTGGCGGCGCGGACTGGACGACCTCGCTGATCGACCGCATCCGCATCGACCTGGACGATTCCGCGGGCGGCGAGTTCCTGATCCACCAGATCGCCGTCACCGAGGCGCCCCCGGCCGCCGAGCCCGACGCGGCCGCCACCCCGGCCGAACTGCGGCCCAAGACCTGAGGCTCAGCCCAGCAGGGCCTGCAGCCGCTCGACGCAGGCCAGACCCACGGCGCGCGCGCTGAGCTCGGTGCGGATGCGGCGCCGGGCCGCCTGCGCCCGCCGACGCGCCGCGGCGGGGTCGTCGAGAATCTGTTCGATCAGGCGGCTGGCCTGGGCGACGTCCGGGTCGGCCCAGGACTGGCCTTCGCCGTGGATGTACTGGCCGGCGCCGCCGGGGACCATCGCGTGGTCCGCCAGCGCCGCCGTCGTCGCGTCCATGAAGTCCATATTGCCGGACCAGCCGGTGGCGACCACCGGCACGCCGAGCGCCATGGCCTCGGCCATGCCGCGGCCGAACCCCTCCGACCGGTGCAGGGAGACGAAGACGTCGGCGCACCGGAAGAGGTTCTTGACCTCGTTGTCCGACAGCTCGCGGGTGATCGTCTGGACCCGGCCCTTGAGCGCGGCGATCCGCGCCTCCAGGGCCTTGCGGGCCGGATCGTCGGCCTTGCCGCCCTTGAACTTGATCACCGCGTGCAGCGGCGCCTCGGGCCGACGGGCGACCAGCTGCTCGAAGGCGGTCAGCACCGCCTCGGGGTTCTTGCGCGCGGCGTAGGAGGAGAAGTCGAAGGCGAACATCACCACGAAGGCGTGCTCGGGGATGTCGAACCAGCGCCGGCCGAGGAAGGCCGACAGCTTCATCTCGACCGCCAGCGGAACGCGCGCCACGTCGCGGCCTGTCGCTTCGGCCAGGGCGGCCTGCACGAAGGTCGAGGGCGCCCAGATGTCGTCGAAGGCCGACAGCAGGTCGGCCCAGGCCCTGGGATAGGTCGGAAGCTCCCAGGCGGGGAAGATGATGTTCTTCGCCGCGGCGAAATCCGAGCCGTCCAGCCGGTCGCGCACCGTCTCCACCTCGTCGGCGTTGAGGCAGAAGAGGTTGGCGTGACGCGACAGGCGCCGGGTCACGTCGTCGCCGAAGGCCCGCTCCAGGTCCGGATCGCGCCCGCGGTCCAGGCCGTAGACGTCCAGCAGCTTGGGGCGCACGCCCGCCGCCCGCAGGGCGCGGACGGTGGAGCGCAGGTGTTCGCCCATGCCGATGGGCGCGAACGGATGGCCGACGACGGTCAGTTCGCCGAGCCCGGCGTCGGGCGCGCTCATTCCGGCGGCTCCAGCAGATCGGCCTCGGCCGCGTTCTTCAGCGCCTCCAGCCAGCCGTGGCCGAACCGGATGTCGGGCTCCAGGTGCGCGCCTTCGGCCCACTCGTTCCAGGCGTTGACGAAGACGATCCGCTCCTCGCCGAAGTTCTGCCGGCGCGTCTCGGCCAGCATGGCCTCGGTCCAGGCCTGGAAGGCGCCGGGGCTCGCATAGTGGAAGACGTACGAGTTGTCCTGCCGCCGGGCGGTGTTGTCCCAGGACGGACAGACGCCGCGGAACCGCTTGTGGCCCGGCGTGGGCGCGGACAGGTAGTGGCGGACGAGCTGGCGATAGTCGCTGATCACGCCCTCATAGTCGCGGTTGTACAGCGGACCGGGGGGGCTGATGGCCTGGGCCGCGCCCATGGGCGGGAACTCGATGGCGGCGTCGAAGCCGATGGCGGCCGGATCGGGATAGGTCCCGGCCACGTCGAAGGTCTCGACGAAGGCGAGGTAGATCTCGCCGATCCCTAGGTCCCGCGCCGTCGACCGCCAAGCCTGCGCCCAGGCCTTGGCGTCCGGCAGCAGGCCGGGCCGGTAGATGACCAGCAGGGGCTTGCCGTCGATGCGGATGTAGTTGTCCCGGCGCAGCAGGGGCGACATGTCGGTGATCAGGGCCGCCGCATCGTCCGGGTCGTAGGTCTGGGCCAGCAGGACGTCCGTCTCCTGGCCGTCCCAGGTGCGTGTCCAGTTCTCGTTGGCCCAGCAGACGCAGAAGGGGAAGTCCGGTGCGTCCGGGGCGGTCAGGCGCCGCAGCGGTCGTTCCAGCACGCGCCGCCCGCCGGCGAACCAGTAGTAGTAGAAGCAGAAGCCGGAGAGGCCGTAGCGCGCCGCCAGGTCCGCCTGGCGCTTCAGCGCCTCGCCCTGCGACAGGTCGTAGAAGCCGAGGTCGGCGGGCAGGTGCGGCTGGTAGTGGCCGCGATAGTTGGGCAGGGCGCGGGTGACGTTGGTCCACTCGGTGAAGCCCGCCCCCCACCAGCGGTCGTTCTCGGGAATGGCGTGGAACTGCGGCAGGTGGAAGGCGATCGTCCGCACACGGTTCAGCGTGTCGAGCTGCTCGGCCCAGCGCTCGACGAACCGCTGCTGGTTGCGCGTCGCCAGCCGATGCTTGTAGCCGGCGTCGATGGAATTGGCCGTGACGCTCAGATGGTGGACGATCACCGAGGCCGGTTCGTAGACGATCTTCAGACCCTTCTCCCGCAGGCGGAAGCAGAGGTCGGCGTCCTCGCAGTAGGCCGGGGCGAAGCAGGTGTCGAAGCCCCCGAGGTCGGCGAAGTCCTGCCTGCGGACCGCCAGGCAGGCGCCGGACGCGTAGTCCACCTCGCGCCGGACGTTCCAGCGGGGCTGGTCCGGATCCTGGAACAGGCCGATCATCTCGCTGGTCCCGTCGCGGTTGATCCGCGCCCCGGCCTCCTGCAGCCGGCCGTCGGGGAACAGCATCTTGGGGGCGGCGGCGCCGACCTGCGGATCGGCCAGGGCCGCGACCAGCGGCGCAAGCCAGCCCGGCCGCACCTGCACGTCGTTGTTGAGGAAGACCAGCACCTCGCCGCGAGCCTCCGCGATGGCGCGGTTGCAGGTGCGGATGAAGCCCAGATTCTCGGTGTTGCGCACGACCCGCAGACCGGCGATCCGGGGCAGCGTCTCGGGCGTCGCGTCGGCCGAGGCGTCGTCGATGACGATGGTCTCGGCCTCGGACAGGCCGCCGGCGGCCGCCAGGGCGCTCAGGCACTCCAGGGTGAAGCGCAGGTTGTTGTAGGCCGGGATGACGATGGACACCCGCGGCGCCTCGGGGGCGGGGAGGACGATCCTGCGCGCCGCCTCGGCCGGGTCGCCGGCGATCGCCGCCAGGTCCGGCGGGGTGGGCGAGAAGGCCTCGATCCGGTCGGCCTCGATGCGGCGCCGGACGGCCGACAGGTCGGCATAGGCCTGCAGGTCGTAGGCGGCCGGATCGCGCGTGCGGCCGTTGGCGCGCAGCTGGTCGAAGAGCCCCGCCGCGCCCGCCCCGCCGACCCCGGTGAGGCCGGCCGGCTTCTCGCCGGCGTTGCGGGCCCAGTGCTCCAGGCTGCTCATGGCCGTCGCGGCCGCCTCGGGATGGGCCGCCAGATAGGCCGCCTCGTCGAAGTCCGCCGCCGGCCACAGGCCCTCATAGGCGCCGCGCGTGACGTAGTCGGTCAGGGCGTCGGTCCCGTCGGCGACGACGCCTTCCTGCTGCACGTAGTAGCCGGAGTCGAAATGCGGGTTCGGGCTGCGGTGCTCGCGGGCCCCGAAGCGGACGAAATGGGCCAGCGGATTGAAGCCGGAGGTGCGCAGGTCCCGGTAGCGTTCGCCGTACCAGGCGCCGTCGAACAGCGGGTGCGGCTCGCGGCCGGCGTCCGCGCCCAGGCTCACATAGTCGAGCAGCGGCGCCACGCCCGCGATGGCGGTTTCCGGATAGCGTTCCAGATACCAGTCGTTGGCGAACAGCGGATGCGGGTCGAGGCCCTGGCGCCAGCCTTCGCGCAGATAGTGGATCAGCGGATTTTCTCCGCTGGCGGCGACGGCCTCGCACTGGCCCACATAGTGGCGGATGTCGAACAGGGGGTGGGGGTCGAGGCCGCGCGCCGCGCCGCTCAGCAGGAAGTGCTGCAGCACGGTGAGGCCGGTCGCCTCCAGCTCCTCCCCATGGCGCAGCCGGTAGTCGGAGACGCTCACCAGCGGGTGCGGGTCGCGGCCGGCGGCGTCGCCCAGCACCAGATAGTGGGCCAGGGGCGCCCAGCGCGATCCCAGGATCTCCGGACTGCGCTCCACATAGGCCGCCTGGTCGAACAGGGTGCGCGGGGCGACCAGCGGATCGGGGCCGGCGCGGACATAGGCGCCCAGCCCGGCGGCGGCGGCGGCCTCGCGACCCAGGCCGCGCGCCTGGCCCGGATCCCACACCCCCGACAGGCGGATCAGCAGGGCCCGCCCGGGCCACTTGCCCCGCGCCAGGAGGGTGTCGGCCCGGCGGGCCATCCGGGGCAGGGCGAGGCTGGCGGCCTTCGCCGCGGCGGCCTCGCGCTACCGCCGCCAGCGCTCGGCGGCGACCGCGGCGGCCTGCCGGCGCGCCCGCCTGCGCCGGTCCAGCAGATCGGCGGCGGCCTCCGCCGGAAGGGACGTCTGGGGATCGGGCACGGGGTCTCCGGGGCGGACGGTCAGCTGTCGCCGAGGATCTCGTCGAGCTTGCGCTCGGCTGCGGACATCAGGTCATGCGCCTGGCGCGCCTCGGCCTCCCGCGCGGCCTGGACGGCGCGCAGCTCGGCGTCGAGGGCGTCGGCGCGGCCGTGTTCGAAGTCCGCCCGCTGCCGCGCCTCCAGGAGGTCGGTGCGGGCGAGGTCGAGGGCCGAGGTCACGGGCGAGACAAAGACGCCCATGGTCCGGCCCAGTTCCGCCAGCTGGGCGGCGGCCGCGTCCAGGATGTCCGGCGACGGCGGCTGGCCGCGGGCGGCGGCCTCGAACCAGTCGAAGACGCGGGCGGCGAGGGCGCCGCTGACCGGGGTGGCGGCGAGACGCCCGACGGCGGCGTTGTGACGAAGCTCCGAGGTGAGGAAGCCGTCGATGGCCTTCTCCGCGGCGGCGTCGAGCCGGGGAAGGTCCGCCCCATGCCCGGCGACGATGCGCGCGGCCTCGCCCCGCCAGTCGGCGAGGAGCCCCTCGTAGGAGACGAAGGCCCGCGGCAGGTCGCGACTGCCGGCCTCGGCGGCCAGCATGTAGGCGGTCCAGATCAGGACCGACTTCTCCGGCGGAAAGCCGTCGCGCTTGGCGAGCGAGCCGGCCACCTCCAGCGGATGGCGGACCGGGATCACGACGCGGGCCCCCAGGCCGAGTTCGTCCAGGGCGGTGCGCCACAGCGGCAGCAGCAGGCTGACCCGCGGGTCCTTCATCAGGGGATGGCGCGCGGCGCCGTACTCCTCGTCGAAAAGGTCGGTGGCGCGGGTGATCCAGCGCCGCTCCTCGCGCGGCTCCAGCGCCCGGTAGGGAAAGGCGAAGGGATCGTCCCAGGCGCCGCCGGCGGCCCGCAGCCGCTGGTCGTTGAAGACGGCGATGCGCCAGGGCTCGAAATAGCCCTTGGCGTTGTGCTCGTCCCCCGGCATGACGTTCTGCGGCAGGTCGGCGCCGGCCAGCGCCAGGACCTGGGTCGCCGCCGAGGTGCCCGAGCGGTGCATGCCGAGCACGAGATAGGCGGCCCGCCCCGCGGGGGCGGTTCTGGCGGCTTCCGGGGTGGGGATCGTCGCTCGGGTCACGCCTGTGCATTATGGCCGCACGCGCCGCGCTGCAAGGCGTGAACCGGCGGTTGATCCCGTCAGCCTAATGTTGCACACAGCCGACCGGCCTCGCAGAGGGAGCCCCCCATGGCCGCCGCGGCCGCCGATCAAGCTGTCTTATCGCTGGTTTCCACGGCCCTGGATCCGGACTTCTACCGCAGCGTCTACCCCGATGTGGCGCAGGCCGATGTCGAGCCCGGCGCGCACTTCGCCGGCCCCGGCTGGCGCGAAGGCCGCGACCCCGCGCCCTGGTTCTCGACCCAGGCCTATCTGGCGGCCAATCCCGAGATCGAGGCGGCCGGGCTCAATCCCTTCGCCCACTTCCTCGCCCAGGGCCGCCGCGAAGGGCGGGAGATCGAGCCGTCCGCCCACGCCCTGAGCTACTACGCCCGGCGCGACGCCCGGGCCGGCTGGACCTACAGCCCGGCGAAGCCGGCCGAGCCCCAGCCGCAGCCTGCTTCGGAACGCCCGGCCGCCACGCCTGTCGATGCGGCCCTGCGCGCCCTGGTCGCCGAGGCGTTCGACGCCCGCTTCTACCTGGCGGAGAATCCCGACGTGGCGGGGGACGGCGGCGATCCGCTCGACCACTTCCTGAGCACCGGCTGGCGCGAGGCCCGCGATCCCGCGCCCTGGTTCTCGGTCGCCGACTATCTTGAGCTCAACCCCGACATCGCCGCGGCCGGGATCAACCCGTTCGTCCACTACCTGCAGGCCGGTCGTCGCGAGGGCCGGACGGCCAAGCTCGAACTGGGCTTCCGCTACCGGGTGATCGCCGGCCTCGCCCCGCTGCAGGACCGCATGGCCGCGGCGGCCGCCTTCGACATCGATCACAGGCCGGGCGCGGCCGACGACCTCAAGACGCGCCTCGCCGTCTCGCGCAGCGGCCTGGCGGATCTGCACCTCACCGTCAGCCATGACGACTTCACCGCCAACCTCGGCGGCGTCCAGCTGTGCCTGCAGCGCGAGAGCGCGGCGGTCGCCGCCAGCGGCCGCGATCACCTGCCCCTCTATCCGGCCAACTTGCGGCCGATGTTGCGGGCGCCGGGGCTGGTAGACCTGCTGGGCCTGCTGTGGAACGGCCATCATGTCGGCCACTATCCCGCCTCGGTGGTCGCCGAGGCGCTGGAGAGCGCGCTGCAGGGCGTTGCGCCGGGCCGCCGCAGCCTGGCGATCCACAGCCTGCTCGGCCATTCGGTGTCGGACGTGCTGCGCGTGGTCCGCGCGGCGGACCTGCGCGAGGGCTGGTTCTGGGTGCACGATTTCGCCAGCGCCTGCGTCAGCTATCACCTGCTGCGCAACGACGTCGCCGACTGCGG
>CAYQPL010000018.1:0-3823 GCA_964419395.1 uncultured Phenylobacterium sp.
CGCCAGGCCGATCGAGACGGTAAGGCCGGGCTCGGCCGCGATCCTCGCCTGCAGCCGGGCGAGCGTCAGGGCCGGCGGGGCGCCGTGCAGGCGCGCCGTGCCGGCCAGGTCCATCCAGGCCTCGTCCAGCGACAGGGGCTGAACCAGCGGCGTCAGCTCGGCCATCAGGGCCATGATGCGGCGGCTCTCGGCGCGGTACTTGGTGAAGTCGGGCTTGATCACCACGGCCTGGGGGCAGGCCTTCAGGGCCTTGAACATCGGCATGGCCGAGCGCACGCCATAGACGCGCGCCAGGTAGCAGCAGGTGCTCACCACCCCGCGCTTGCCGCCGCCGACGATCACCGGCTGGTCGCGCAGTTCGGGGCGGTCGCGCTTCTCCACCGAGGCGTAGAAGGCGTCGCAGTCCAGGTGCGCCATGGCCAGGTCGAACAACTCGCCATGGGCGACGACCCGCGGCGCGCCGCACGCAGGGCAGCGCCGGGCGGCGGGGCCATCCCCGTTCCAAAGGCAGTCGCGGCAGAGGGCCTTCATGGCCGCTCCAGCGGCCAGAGCCAGGCCGCGCCGCGCACGCCGGAGGAATCCCCGTGGCGGGCCGGCCGGACCGGGGTGTCGACGCCGTCGCCGAAGACGTGGGGCGAGATGGCCGCAGGCAGACGTTCGTAGAGCTCGGCGACGTTCGACATGCCGCCGCCCAGGACGATGACGTCGGGATCGATCACGTCGACGATCACCGCCAGGGCGCGGGCCAGGCGCGCCACATAACGCTCCAGGGCGGCGCCGGCCTGCGGCTCGCCGGCGCGGGCTTGGGCCAGGATCTCCGGCGCACGCAGGCCGCCGCCGTGATCGCGCTCGAAGCCGGGGCCGGAGATCCACTGTTCCAGGCAGCCGCGCCGGCCGCACCAGCAGGCTGGGCCGGGATGCTCCTGCGCCGTCGTCCAGGGCAGGGGCGTATGGCCCCATTCGCCGGCCACGCCGTTGCGGCCGGCGATTGGGCGGCCCTCGAACGCCAGGCCGCCGCCGCAGCCGGTGCCGAGGATGGCGGCGAAGACGAGTCCGCAGCCTTCGCCCGCACCGTCGGTCGCCTCGGAGACGGCCAGGCAGTTGGCGTCGTTGGCCAGGCGCACCGGCCGGCCGAGCCGGGCCGCGAGGTCGCCGCCCAGGTCGCGGCCGTTCAGCCAGGTGGAGTTGGCGTTGCGGATCAGGCCCGTGCGCGGCGAGACCGAGCCGGGAATGCCCAGGCCGACACGCTGCGCCCGGGTCCCGGCCTGCGCCTCGGCCGCCTCCACCAGCTGCGCGACGGCCTCGATCGAGCCGTCGTATGCGCGCGGAGGCGCGGCCCGGACCCGGGCCTGGACGCGGCCCTCGGCGTCCAGGGCCGCGGCCTCGATCTTCGTGCCGCCATAGTCGACGCCGATGCGGATCATGGGCTGTCGTCGCCGGCTCAGGCGATCGCCTGGGCGATGGCGATGCGCAGGGCGACCCAATCGTCGATGCGGGTGTGGCGTTCGGGCGCGGCCGGCGCCAGGGGGCGCAGGCGCGGATCGGCCACGTGCTGGAAGCGCGCCACCTGTGGCGCCGTCTCGGCGACGGAATCGAGATTGGGCAGCAGGTCGTCGACAAAGGCCGCCGGGGCGTGCACCTGGCGCGCCATGGCCGCCGCCAGGGGCCCCTTGGGGCCGCTGTTGAGGATCAGCGGATAGTCCAGACCGTGCCGGCCGAGCCAGCGGGCGCGGGCCAGCCGGGCCTGGCCCGGCGCATTGGTCAGGATCACCACCCCGGCGGCCTCCGCGATCTGGCGCAGGGCCTCGACGGCGCCCTCGGTCACGGCCATTTCGCCGCAGCCGTAGCGGAAGAAGTCCTCATAGTGGGCGCGCCCTTCCTCCAGGGCCAGGTGCGTATCCTCTCCCGGGCGGTAGATGTTCTGGAAGAGGGCGAAGCGATCGACGCGCAGCTCCAGGCCCCGGTCGGCGAGAAACCGCCCGAAGCCCTGCATGAAGAGGCCCAGCACCTCGTCCACGTCGACGATGACCAGCGGCCGGTCGAGCGCCAGGCCGAGGCTCTCCAGGTCCGGGGCGCGGACGGGCTCGGCCGTTTCGCGCGGCGGCGCGGCGACGGCGTCGGTCTTCATCTGGTCTGGCTGCGGCGTGGCGACCACTGGCTCTCTCGTGCGGCTAACGCCAGTTTAAGGATATCCGTGGGATCAGTTGTATCGAAGGTGGGGCCGGCGAGGGAATCGCCGTTCCGAATAAGAGCATCGTCGAGACGGGCATGGCCAAGAAGGTCCTCATCGTCGAGGATAACGAGCTGAACATGAAGCTTTTTCATGATCTGCTCGACGCGCAAGGGTACGAGACCCTGCAGACCCGCGAGGGCCTGCAAGCCCTGTCTCTCGCCCGCGAGCATCGTCCCGACCTGATCCTGATGGATATCCAGCTGCCGGAGATCTCCGGCCTGGAAGTCACCAAGTGGCTGAAGGAGGACGACGAGCTGGCCGCCATTCCGGTCGTGGCCGTCACCGCCTTCGCCATGAAGGGCGACGAGGAGCGCATCCGTGAGGGCGGCTGCGAGGCCTATATCTCCAAGCCCATTTCGGTGTCGCACTTCCTCGACACCATCCGCCGGCTCCTGGGGTAAGCGCCATGTCCGCACGCATCCTGGTGGTGGACGACATCGAGGCCAATGTCCGCCTGCTCGAGGCGAAGCTGACGGCCGAGTACTATGAGGTGATGACCGCCTCGGACGGTCCCACGGCGCTCGCCGTCGCGGCCTCCGAGAAGCCCGACATCGTCCTCCTCGACGTCATGATGCCCGGCATGGACGGCTTCCAGGTCTGTCGCCGGCTGAAGGACGATCCCGAGACCCGCCACGTCCCCGTGGTCCTGGTCACCGCCCTGGACGGCCGCTCCGACCGCATCGCGGGCCTGGAGGCGGGCGCCGACGAATTCCTCACCAAGCCCATCGACGACGTCATGCTGTTCGCCCGCGTGCGCAGCCTGACCCGCCTGAAGGCCGTCATCGACGAGCTGCGGGTGCGCGAGGCCTCCGGCCGGCGCATCGGTGGCATCGCCGGCGCCAGTTCGCGCCTGGGCGGCACGGGCGGGCGGGTGCTGATCGTCGACGATCACGAGCGCCAGGGGCAGCGCGTCGCCTCGGAGCTGTCCATCGAGCACCGGCCGGTGATCGAGACCGAGCCGGACAAGGCCCTGCTGACCGCCCGCGGCCCCGTCGACCTGGTCATCGTCAATGCCACCGCGCGCAGCTTCGATGGCCTGCGCTTCTGCGCCCAGCTGCGCTCGGACGAGGCCACCCGCCATCTGCCGATCCTCGCCATCGTCGACTTCGACGAGCGGCCGCGCCTGATGAAGGCGCTGGAGATCGGGGTCAACGACCTGCTGGCCAAGCCGATCGACCCGCAGGAGCTGTCGGCCCGCGCGCGCACCCAGATCCGGCGCAAGCGCTACACCGACTATCTGCGCGACAATCTCGACCACTCCCTGGAGCTGGCGGTCACCGACCAGCTCACCGGCCTGCACAACCGCCGCTACATGACGGGGCAGCTTGAGGCCCTGGTCAGGCGCGCGGCGCACGGCGGCGATCCCGTCGCGGCCCTGCTGATCGACATCGACCACTTCAAGAAGATCAACGACGGCTACGGCCACGATGTCGGCGACGAGGTTCTGCGCGAGTTCGCCGTGCGCCTGGCCTCCAATGTCCGGGCCGTGGACCTGCCGTGCCGCTATGGCGGCGAGGAGTTCGTCGTGGTCATGCCGGGGACGAAGCTGGGGGGCGCCGGGCGCCTCGCCGAGCGCCTCCGGCAGCACAT
>CAYQPL010000018.1:3833-14951 GCA_964419395.1 uncultured Phenylobacterium sp.
TCATCACAGATCTTAATAGCCTGCTGAAGATGCTGCTCGGCGCCCGGGCGGTCATGGGTCCCCCAGCCCCCCGCGATCGAGCAGCGCCCACCCGCCCCCTCTGAGGGCCAGCAGCGCGAGGGCCCGACCTGCTGCCCGCGACCATCTCCTTCGGGGGGGCGGCGACCCAGGGCCCCGACGATACGCCCGAGGCCCTGCTCAAGCGCGCCGACGAGGCGCTCTACGAGGCCAAGCAGTCGGGCCGCAACAAGGTGATCACCCGGGCGGCGTAGAACGACCTGGGGGCTTTGAGGGACGAAACGCAAAAGGCCCGGCTGATCCAGCCGGGCCTTTTCAGATCTCGCAGTGGCGAGGCGATCCTACTTGATCTTGCCTTCGCGGAACTCGACGTGCTTGCGCGCGATCGGGTCGTACTTCTTCATGACCAGCTTTTCGGTCTTGGTGCGGGCGTTCTTCTTGGTCACGTAGAAAAAGCCGGTGTCCGCCGAGGAGTTCAGGCGGATCTTGATGGAAGCGGGCTTCGCCATGGTCGGTCCTCGCGGGGCCGGGCAAGCGCGCTTGCGCCGGCGGTCGTTCGTAAAGAGCCGCGGACAATACGAATCCGCAGACCAAAGTCAATGCAGGGCCGGGACTAGCGCGCCTGCGTCAGCCGGCCCGTCTGGTAGTCCGTGAACGCCTGGCGGATCTCGTCGACCGTGTTCATCACAAAGGGGCCGTGGGCGACCACGGGCTCGTCGATGACGGGGGCGGCGTAGAAGAGGGCGCGCATCGGCGCGCGGGCGGTGAGCGGCAGGACGTCGTCGGCCTCGTCCGCGTGCGCCCAGGCGTGCTGGTCGGCCTTGACGACGGCGCCGCCCGCGCCGACTTCGGCCGCGCCCTCCAGCACCAGCAGGAAGCCGCGCCAGCCCTTGGCCAGCGGCAGCTCCAGCCGCGCGCCGGCCTGCGCCCGCAGGTCCATCAGGGCCAGGGGCCAGAGGCTACCGTGCGGGCGTTCGGCCTCGCCGAACCGGCCGGCATAGAGGCGGACCTCGAAACCCTCGCCCGACACCACGGCCGCATCGGCCGCCCGCTGGTCGCTGTAGCGCGCCGGGCTCATCTTCCTGGCCGCCGGCAGGTTCAGCCACAGCTGCAGGGAATGGACGCCCTGCGGCCCCGGCATCTCCGAATGCAGCACCCCGCCGCCGGCGGTCATGAACTGGATGTCGCCGGCGTCCAGCTCGCCGTGGGCGCCGGTGTGGTCCTCGTGGATCATCTGGCCTTCGAGGACGAAGGTCACCGTCTCCATGCCCCGGTGCGGATGGGTGGGGAAGCCGGCCGGCGGGGCGAACCAGTCCTCGGCCAGGAACAGGAAGGGGCAGTAGGGGCCATGCTCGCGCGGCGCGATCACCAGGCGGTTCTGATGGCGCGGCCCGACCGTCTGGCGGGGACCGGCGGCTTCGATGCGGTCGACGGAGAGCGGCACGGGATCAGGCCTCTAGAGCGCGTTCCGATAAGTGGGAACCGGTTATCGGACGAAACGCGCGTGGACAAAGAATCTAGAGCGGCGATCTGATTCCGTCAGATCGCGTCACACTCTAGAGATGCGCCATCTTATGGCCCTTCACGCCGAAGCGCATGAAGGGGGAGGGGCGTTCCGGGTCCTCCAGGCGCCTGCCCGCCTCCTCGATCATGGTCCGCGTCACCATGGGCAGCTGCAGGCCCAGCGCCTCGTCGAAATCGACCCAGGCGATCTCCTCCAGCTCGCCGCAGTCGGGCTGGCGGTCCAGGCTGATCAGCCGCTCGGCGTCGGCCATCAGGAACCAGGTGTCGAACCGCTTGGCCAGCATGGGCGGGGTGACGGCGCGGGCGATGATCTCCACCGCGTCCAGGTCGGGCAGGGCGCCCTGGGCCAGGAACTCCCGCCAGGGACCGACGCCGGGGCGCGGGGCGCCCGATTTGGCCAGCAGCAGCCCGGCCTCCTCCCAGGTCTCGCGGATGGCGGCGAGCGCCAGGGCCCGCCCGCGACCGACCTTCAGGTGACGGTCGAACTTGGCCTCCACCTCGGGCCGCAGGTCGGTGGCGTAGGGGGCGCGGAAATCGGCCCGGTCGATCCGCCCGCCGGGAAAGACCCACAGATTGGGCATGAAGTCGTGGCCGCTGTTGCGCCGGCCCATCAGGACCTGGGGCTTCTTGGCGTCACGCCGGACGAGGATGATCGTGGCCGCATCGCGCGGCTTGACGGCCCGTGTCCCCGGCGCACGCATCCGGCCCCCTTCGGGCCGGCGGGGAGTCGCTGCTGGTTCGCTCATGAAACAATTGTATGAGACGCCCCCGACGGAGAGGAAGCGTGACGTTGGGGAAGGGGTGGGCGGGGCTTGCGATGATCGAGGCGCGCTTAACTTCCCGAAGGATGGCAGTTCTCCCCAAGTTTCATTGCCCTAGCCGCGAAGAGACACAATCCAATTGAGTGGGTTTAACCATTAAATGGGCCAAGCAAGGACTGCTTGCTTCGCCATACGAGACTGCCGCTCTTCAATCTCATCCGGCGTCCACTTCTCATAATCCGCTATATGACTTGTGAAGCTGTAAGGGGCGTCTCTAAAAGCGCGTCTTTTGATATCGAACGCGTCGCTCTTGAGGTTGGAATTCGCAGTGCGCTGCAGGAGGCACATGTTTCCCAGCCGTCGTACGTACTTTTTTACCTGCTCAGCATCCTGCCATTCGCCCCAACCCGGACCGGGAGATTTGGGAAGGATATGCTCCAACGTAATACTAGCGGGATCGTCGTTTTCGACATGCCATGGCTCAGATTCGCTTCGCAGGCTACGCTCTAAGGTGCGTAGGTAGTAACGAGCGTAGTCCGGCTTTGTGGAGCTTGTGGTGGCGAACGCCTCTTCAAATTCGGTGTTGTCCGGCGTGATTGCTGCTAGGCGGGATTTCAGCTCTTTGACGTTAGTAATCTTACCTTGATAAACTTCGAGCGCAGCCTGCGCGAGCGCCTCTTCTGTGGAACCGCTTCGCGTCGTCGCAGCTATCAGCAGACGCACCGATAATGAAACCAAAAAGGCAAAAGCCGCGCTGGCCTCGCGCATTGTGAAGCGAGCGGCAATAGCGAGAAGCAGAGGGCGAAGGGGTTTGATGTCAAAACGATTAATGGCGCGCAGAGCATCCGTCGCGCTCTTTGGGTATCCGTTCCACACATCAGCATCTGTCCGGAAGGTCCCGACATATACTCGAGCTAGGCTCTCCATCTCCGATAGGAATGCCAATGCGGAGGCCTCTCCGCGAATGGGGCTCTGCACGGTGGCGAAAATGTCATTCGCTCGGATAAATTTCCTCGTGGCGATCAGCAGATGACGTAGGAAGTTGATCGAGCGATCTTCATCTTCGATCTCCTCCAGAAGGGCTTGCGTCGAGGACCACTTAGATTGTGCCTCCGCAAGCCGGGAGACTGCCTGTCCAAAGAGGTAGCTCTTCACAAGATCTACCTGGGTAGTCTTCATGCCTCGATCATTCAGCGTCTCAAACATCCGGAATGCTTGATCGCCGTTTGGGGCCTTAAGAAGTATGACCGACGCATCAGTCTCCAGGAAATCCAGCCAACCGTTGAGTTCGTCGGCATGGCTTTCTTTCGGGAATTGCGACACAAGCGCCTTTACGTGACCGCGCGCGATTTGGGCTGCGGTGAGCAAGCGGTGGTGGCTGTCACGGCGCGGGGCTGGGCTGTTCGTCGGGCCGTGCCGGGCAATGAGGGCTACGAAAAACTCGTGGTCGTCGACGTTTAGGCGCAGCCGCGGGACCGTGTCTCGCGCATGTCTATCAATCATGGTCAAATAGTTCGTTTCGATCGCCTGAACGATGATATCGGCGCCCTCGATCGAGAGTAGATAGTCGCGCATCGCCGCGAGTAGTAGTGCAGTGGTCGTGAGACGCTGTTGGCCGTCCACCACCTCGAGGACATCCCTCACGGGAATAGTGACAATCGTTCCAAGAAAGTACTCACCCTGGCGTTTGGCATAAGAGAGGTCGCCGTAGAGACGTTCGACCTGCGCCTTCTGCCATGCGTACTCTCGTTGATAGAGTGGCACGGCTAGTTTGTAGGATTTGAGGACTCCAGCAATCCCCATTGCGTCAAAATCGAATGCTTTAGTCGATTTCATGATCAGTCGTCTCGACGGATGGTGGGGCTTGGGCACCCCAATTGCTAACCCTGGTGGCCGCGAGTATGCGAGAACTACCACTCTCGGAAGTTACGATAATCCCTTTTCGGCAGCAGGCACTCGGCTGCGGTGGGGCCCACCGTTGAACGTTCTCTTCCTGGAGTGAGCCGGTGGTCCGATAATGGCCTCGGCCGGCAGTATGAAGCTAGGTGTAAGGGGGGAGTCCAGCCGCAGCGACAGGGTCGCGGCAGCGCAGCCATCTTTGCCCCGCCTTCCAGTTCATGGAACCGACGGTTTGCGGAGTAGATGGGGGCTATTGACGACAGCGTTCGAGAACGCAATCGCGAAGGCCTGAGCGGCGTTAGTGAATTCGTCGAGTCGGGGCTCATCGATTACGAGCTCATCGCCCGGTTTGACATTGAGCCACGGACACTTTGTTATGAATCCTTCATCTACTACGCCTCTCCGATGAAGAAGGACGTTCCGCACCTCACTCATTTCGACGAGAAGTCGATGATCCTTCTCGGACAATTCGAGCTGAAGACCGACAGCGCGGAGCATTTTGATTGCTCGCACCAACGCATCAGGGTCATCTAGGGCGGCCTCCCACTTCCGGACTGCCCGCCGAGCGTCGGCCTCTGATGCGGTTTGCACCTTTTCCAGCTTCAGGCCGGGGGCAACAGTCGCCATCAATTGCTTGATGTTTGGGAGTTTCTGTATGTGATTGACCAGCATCTGCTCAATCGCCGTCTCAATGCCCGCCCAAATTGCAATAGCGCTGTGCCCGGATATCGTTTTAAATCTGGTGCTCATTTCATGTGCTGCGAAGGGGCTCTGTTCCCTTGATTTCTTTATCAGCCGTTCCAGCGCGCGCAGAGCTTTAGGATTGTTCTTTGGGACCGCCCTAGTGGCAGCCTTGAATAGCCAAGGTGCCGACTCCGCTAGCATCACTCCAGTCTTTGTTAGACCGGCGACTGCTACCTCGTTGCGAAGGAACGCGTAGAGCACGAACGGTGGATCGATCAGCCAAGCATTGGGCGCCGGATCAGCGGCTATCGCGATTGGGAGCTCGACGGCGGGAGGGTCTGTCAGTTGCGTCACAATACGACACTGCCGTGATTCCGCGCTCGGGTCAGAAGCCCTTGATTGGCGCTTGGCAATCGCCACAGGATCGCAAGGAGGCCCACAATCCGGGCTTTGGGAAGGCTCTTGGTGTTCTGGGGCGAGGTATCCGCGACTTGGTCTCTGCTGAAAGACCGCCCCCTGGGGCGCGGTGGATGTTTACTGTGACACACGGCTGACCTTGCACAGCCTTGATGTCTATGCCCCCTACCGCCGCTTCCCGCGCCCACTCCGCCCCGCCGGCGGCGGGCGGCCCGCCTTGCGCCGCACGCCGAGCCTCGGCCGCGGGGCCGTGGGGTCCGGCGCCGCTGCGTCGCTGAGCATTTCGAAGAGGAGGCCGCCGGTGATGGGGGTGGCTTCGCGCAGGCGGACCTCGACGCTCATGCCGAGCGGCCAGCGCTCGCCGGTGCGTTCGCCCACCAGGGCGTGCATGCGCTCGTCGTGGACGAAGAACTCCCCGCCCAGGCTGGAGACGGGGACGAGGCCGTCGGCGCCGGTCTCGGCCAGGCGCACGAAGAGTCCGAAGCGGGTGACGCCGGTGATGCGGCCCTCGAAGGTCGCGCCCACCCGGTCGGCCAGGAAGGCGGCGATGTAGCGGTCGGTGGCGTCGCGCTCGGCGGCCATGGCGCGGCGTTCGGCCGCCGTGATCTCCTCGGCCGTCGCCTTCATGTGCGAGATGTCCCAGTCCGACAGGCCGTCGGGCGCGCCGGGCAGGTTGAGGCCGAGCGCCGTGATCAGGGCGCGGTGGACGATCAGGTCGGCATAGCGCCGGATCGGCGAGGTGAAGTGGGCGTAGCGGTCCAGGTTCAGCCCGAAGTGGCCGATATTGTCGGTGTTGTAGTGGGCCTGCATCTGGGTGCGCAGGACGACTTCGTTGACGATCTCGGCGTGCGGCCCCTCGCGGGTCAGCTCCAGCAGGCGGTTGAAGCGGTCGGTGCGGACGGCCTCGCCCTTGGTCCAGCTGACGCCGATGGAGCCGAGGAATTCGGCCAGGCTGTCCAGCTTCTCCGGGCTCGGCGCATCGTGGACCCGGTAGACGAGCGGCGTGCGCTTGGCCTCCAGGCTTTCGGCCGCCGAGACATTGGCCTGGATCATCATCTCCTCGATCAGCCGGTGGGCCTCCAGTGAGGCGCGCGGCGTGATGGAGGCGACCTCGCCCTTCTCATCGATGACGATCTTGCGCTCCAGGCTCTCGATGGCGAGCGGCGAGCGGGCCAGCCGGCCCTTCAGCATGGTGTGATAGGCGGCCCACAGGGGCTTCAGGATCGGCTCCAGCAGGGGGCCGGTCTTGTCGTCGGGGCTCCCGTCGATGGCGGCCTGGGCCTGTTCGTAGGAGAGCTTGGCGGCCGAGCGCATCAGGCCGCGGACGAAGCGGTGGCTGCGCTTCCTGCCCGCCTTGTCGAAGACCATGCGCACGGCCATGCAGGCGCGGTTCTCGCCCTCGCGCAGGGAGCAGAGGCCGTTGGACAGCCGCTCGGGCAGCATGGGCTCGACGCGGTCGGGGAAGTAGACGCTGTTGCCCTTCTCGCGCGCCTCGCGGTCGAGCGCGCTGCCCGGCCGGACATAGGCCGCGACATCGGCGATGGCGACCCAGACGACGTGGCCACCGGGGTTCTTCGGGTCATCGTCGGGGTGGGCGTAGACGGCGTCGTCGTGGTCGCGGGCGTCGGCCGGGTCGATGGTGATGAGCGGCACGTCGCGCAGGTCTTCGCGGCCGGCCAGCTCCGGCGCCTTGGCCGCCTCGGCTTCGGCTTCCGCCTCGTCGGAGAAGCCGGTGGGGATGCCGTGGGTGTGGATGGCGATCAGGCTGGCGGCGCGGGGCTGGTCCTCGCGGCCCACCACCTCCAGCACCTTGCCGCGCTTGGGGCCGTGGCGCCGCTCGGCCGAGCCGACCTGGGCCAGGACCAGGTCGCCGTCCTTCAGCTGGCCGTCGTCGAAGACGATCAGGCTCTCCTTGGACTTGCGGTCCACCGGCTCGATGCGGGTCTCGCGGCGGGCCTTGCGCACCACGCCCAGGACGCGGTGGGCGCTCTGGCCCAGGCGCTTGATCAGGCGGGCCTCGGTCTCGTCGTTCTCCAGCTCGGCAAAGCGGACCAGCAGCCGGTCGCCGAGGCCCGGCGCGCCCGTCACCGCCTCGCCCCGCTCGGGCGCCAGGCGGACGAGCGGCGTGTCCTCCGCCCCCTTGGTCAGGCGCACCAGCAGTTCGCCGTCGGGATCGCGCTCCACCACATCGACCACGCCGACCGGGGGCAGGGCGCCGGGCTGGGCCACGCCCTTGCGGCCGCGCTTGGCCAGGGTGCCCTCGTCCTGCATCTCCTGCAGCATCTGGCGAAGCGCCCGGCGGTCGGCGCCCTTCAGGCCGAAGGTGCGGGCCAGTTCCCCGCGGTCGGTCTCGCCGGTCTCGCGGATGTGGCGCAGCAGGGTTTCGCGGTCGGGCAGGCCCTGGGCCTTGGGCGTCTGGAAGCGTTGGGATTTCGGCGTGCGGGTCTTGGCCATGGCGCCTTGTAACGCGGGAATCGCCCGGGCGCTTCAGTCGTCCTCGTCCCGGAAGGCGCCGAACCGGGTCAGGCCTTCGATCTGCGTCGCGCCGTCGACCTTTTGCACGGTGCGCACCGAGCCGTGGGCTTCCAGCGCCTGGGCCAGGCGTTCCGAATGAGTGACGAGCCAGACCTGCGACCGCTCGGCGGCCTTGGCGATCAGGCCGGCCAGGGGCGTCATGAGGTCCGGATGCAGGCTGGCCTCCGGCTCGTTGAGCGCGATGAAGGGCGGCAGGCGGTAGGCCAGCAGCGCGCCGGCCAGCGCGAGGAAGCGTAAGGTGCCGTCCGACAGCTCGGCCGGCGCGAACACCCGCTGCGGAAACTCCGGCAGGCTCAGGCCGAAGCTCGCCTGGCGCTCGGGCGGCGGGATTTCCAGCCGGGCGCCGGGGAAGGCCGCCGCGATCGCCGCGTCGAGGTCGGCCGTATCCCCGCGGATGTGGGCCAGGGTGGCGAACACCGCGGCGAGGTTCGACCCGTCGGAGGCGAGGGTGGGCGTGGCGACCGCCGTGCAGGGCCGCCGCAGGGGCGAGTCCGCGTCGGTGCGGACCTGATGGTAGAAGCGCCACTCAAGAAGCGTGCGGCGGACCTGATCCAGTTCCGGATACCGCGACGGATCCTCCAGCCGCCCCAGCAGGGTCTCCGAGGCCAGGAGGTCGAGGTCGATGTCGGCGGGCCGGCCGTCTGCGTCGCGGGCCATGACGGCGTTGTTCCGGCGCTCGACCAGCTTCACGCGGCGGGAGCCGGTCTCGTAGGTCAGGGATTCCAGCTTGATCTGAGGCTCGGTTGCGAAGGCCGCCGAGGTAATGATGATCCGCTCTTCTTGATTTATCTGAGGAGGAAATCCGATCTCTACCTCGTAACGATAGGCGCCGCTGCGCTGGCCGGGCGCAGCCAGCGTGACACCTAGAACGATACGAGATGGATCACGCCGCCGTCTCGGACCGGCCCACATGGCGCGGTCCATCCCTTCGGCAGCCAGACGTTCCCCCAGCCGGTTCTGGGCGGCGGCCTGCAGCAGCTCCAGGCCGCGGTAGAGGTTCGACTTGCCGACGCCATTGGCGCCGACGAAGACGTCGAGCCGCGACATCGGATAGGTGATCGCCTGCAGCGACCGATAGCCCGAGGCGGAGACGTCGCGGACGGGCAGGTCCATGGCGGGCCTAGCTGGCGGCGGCCTTCTTGGCGGCGGGTTTCTTCGCCGCCGGCTTCTTGGCCGCGGCCTTCTTGGCGGGCGCCTTCTTCTCCGCCGCGGCCTTGGCGGGCTTCTCGGTCTTCGGCTTTGCCGCCTTCTTCGCCGGCTTCTTGCCGCCGCCCTTGGCCTCGCGTTCGGCCAGCAGGGCCACGGCCTGCTCCAGGGTGAGCTCCTGCGGATCGCTCCCGCGCGGAATGTTGGCGTTGGTCGAGCCGTGCTTGATGTAGGGGCCGTAGCGGCCCGACAGCACGCGCACGGGCGCGCCGTCGGCCGGGTGGGCGCCCAGCTCCTTCAGCGCCGCGGCCTCGCCGCGCCGGCCCTTGCCGCCGGCCTTCTTCTCGGCCAGCAGGGCCACGGCCCGGTTCAGGCCGACCTCGAAGACCTCGTCGACATTCTCCAGATTCGCATAGGTCCCGTCATGCTGGACGAAGGGGCCGTAGCGGCCGATGCCGGCCAGGATCGGCTTGCCGTCCTCGGGGTGATCGCCGACCTCGCGCGGCAGGCGCAGCAGGCGCAGGCCCTTCTCCAGGTCCATGGCCGCCGGCGACCAGGCCTTGGGCAGGCTGGAGCGCTTGGGCTTGTCGCCCTCGCCGAGCTGCACATAGGGGCCGAAGCGGCCGCTCTTCAGGAAGACGACGAGGCCCGTCTCGGGATCGGTCCCCAGCTCCCGGTCGCCGCTGGCCGCATCGGCCTCTTCGCCGTCGGGCTGGGCGATGGGGCGGGTGTAGCGGCACTCCGGATAGTTGGAGCAGCCGATGAAGGCGCCGAACTTGCCCGTCTTCAGCGACAGGCGGCCGGTGCCGCAGGTCGGGCAGGCGCGCGGATCGGTCCCGTCGGCCCGGTCGGGGAAGATGTGGGGCCCCAGCGCATCGTTCAGGGCGTCGAGCACATTGGTGACGCGCAGCTCGGAGATCTCGCCGACGGCGGCCTGGAAGTCCTGCCAGAAGTCGCGCAGGAGCACCTTCCAGTCGAGCTCGCCGGCCGAGACCAGGTCCAGCCGGTCCTCGAGCGCGGCGGTGAAGTCGTACTCCACATATCGGCGGAAGAACTGCTCCAGGAAGGCGGTGACCAGCCGGCCCTTGTCCTCGGGGATGAAGCGGTTCTTCTCCATCCGCACATAGGCGCGGTCGCGCAGCACGGTCAGGATCGAGGCGTAGGTGGAGGGCCGGCCGATGCCCAGCTCCTCCATCTTCTTGACCAGGCTCGCTTCCGAATAGCGCGGCGGCGGCTCGGTGAAGTGCTGGGCGGCGCGGGCGGCGGCCACGCGGGCCTCGGCGCCTTCCTTGACCATGGGCAGGCGGCCGGATTCCTCGTCGTCCGGATCGTCGCGGCCCTCCTCGTAGACCTTCAGATAGCCGTCGAACAGGATCACCTGGCCGGTGGCGCGCAGGCCGGTCTGGCCGTCGGCGCTCTCCAGCTCGATGGTCGTCCGCTCGATGCGGGCGCTCTCCATCTGCGAGGCGATCATCCGCTTCCAGATCAGCTCGTAGAGGCGTCCCAGGTCGCCGTCGAGGCGCAGGGAGCCGGGGTTGCGGGCGAGGCTGGTCGGGCGGATCGCCTCGTGTGCCTCCTGGGCGTTCTTGGCCTTGGTGCGGTAGAGGCGCGCCTGATCGGGCACATATTCGCGGCCATAGATGCCGCCGATCACCTGGCGGGCCTCGTCGATGGCCTCGGGCGCGGCCTGCACCCCGTCGGTCCGCATATAGGTGATGAGGCCGACCGTCTCGCCGCCGATGTCGACGCCCTCATAGAGCTTCTGGGCCGCCTGCATGGTGCGCTGGGCGGAGAAGCCGAGCTTGCGCGCGGCCTCCTGCTGCAGGGTCGAGGTGGTGAAGGGCGGGGCCGGGGCGCGCTTGCCGGGCTTCTTCTCGACCGAGGCGACCTTGAAGCTGGCGCCTTCGACCGCCGCCTTGGCGGCCAGGGCCGAGGTCTCGTTCCCGAGGTCGAACTTGGTCAGGCGTTGGCCCTGGTGCTTGACCAGGCGGGCGACGAAGCCCTCGCCGCCGGAGGCCATGTCGGCCTCCACCGTCCAGTACTCCTGGGTCTGGAAGCGCTCGATCTCCAGCTCGCGGTCGACGATCAGCCGCAGGGCCACCGACTGCACGCGGCCCGCCGAGCGGGAGCCCGG
>CAYQPL010000018.1:14961-20825 GCA_964419395.1 uncultured Phenylobacterium sp.
CAGCTTGCGCCACAGCACCGGCGAAAGGGTGAAGCCGACGAGATAGTCGAGCGCGCGGCGGGCGAGGTAGGCCTCGACCAGCTCCATGTCGAGGTCGCGCGGCGCCTTCATCGCCTCGGTCACGGCCGACTTGGTGATGGCGTTGAAGACCACCCGCTGCACCTGGGCGTCCTTCAGGACACGCTTCTTCTGCAGCACCTCCAGGACGTGCCAGGAGATGGCCTCCCCCTCGCGGTCGGGGTCGGTGGCCAGGATCAGGCGGTCGGCCTTCTTCACCGCCTCGGCGATGTCCGCCAGCCGCTTGGACGACTTGGCGTCCACGTCCCAGCTCATGGCGAAGTCCTCGTCCGGCCGCACCGAACCGTCCTTGGCCGGCAGGTCGCGGACGTGGCCGTAGGAGGCCAGGACGACATAGTCGCCGCCCAGGTACTTGTTGATGGTCTTGGCCTTGGCCGGGCTCTCGACGACGACGACGTTCATTTTCTGGGACTTCGACTGGCGGTTCCGTGGGAGGGAGGGGGCGGAACCAAAGGCGCGAAAAGTGGGGTCGCCTCCGGGGAGATGTCAACCTGACCCCTGGCGCGGCGTCCGACTCAACCCAAAGTGGGTTTACAACGTCTCAAGGTAGATTTAGCTCGTTGGAATATCATCGGTCTTCGATCTTATGACTCAGCCGCTGCCGCCGGACGCCTCGCCCCAGCACGTCGCCGCCTTCATCGAGGCGATGCTGCGGGACCTGTCGGAGCTCGCGGCGCTGAAGGGCTATCGCGGCCTCTCGACCACGCTGCTCGTCGCCGCCCTCGCCGCGGCGCGCGCCGCCGCGGGCGAGCCCGACCCGCCGCCCGGACGGGATGTCTTCTAGGTCCTGCGCGCGCCTCATCCGCCGACCGCCAGGCCCCCGGGCATCAGTTCGGCGCGGCCGGCCAGGGCCAGCTCGACCAGGGCCGCGGCCACCCGGCCGGCGGACGCGCCCGTCGCGCGGACCAGTTCGTCCCGGGAGATCGGCGTGGGCGAAAGCTGCTGCGCCACCGCCTCCACCAGCTTCGGATCGGCCTCGGCGCAGGCGGGCGGGGCCGCGTAGCGGGGGCCGGGCTCGCGAAAGCCGCCGAAGCCCTCCAGGGCGCGCAGGACGTCGTCGGCCCCCTCGCACAGGGCGGCGCCCTGGCGAATCAGGTCGTTGGCGCCGCGGGCCCGCGGAGCGAGGGGGGAGCCGGGCACCGCCAGCACCTCGCGGCCCTGTTCTCCGGCCAGCCGGGCGGTGATCAGAGAGCCGGAGCGCAGCTCGGCCTCGACGACCACGACGGCCCGCGAGAGGCCGGCGATGATGCGGTTGCGCCGCGGAAAGTCGCGGGCCTGGGCTTGGCGCCCCGGCGGGTGCTCGGCGACCACGCAGCCGGTGTCGACGATCTGCGCATAGAGGGCGTGGTGTTCGGGCGGATAGATGTCGTCGACCCCGCCGCCCAGCACCGCCACCGTGCCGGTGGGCAGGGCGCCCTGATGGGCGGCGCCGTCGATGCCGCGGGCCATGCCCGACACCACGACCAGGCCCGCGGCGCCCAGTTCGGCCGCCAGGCCGCGGGCGAACCTCTGACCGGCGGCCGAGGCCACCCGGGCCCCGACGATGGCGACGGCCGGGCGGTCGAGCAGGTCCGCCCGGCCCCGCGCCCAGAGCAGCGGCGGCGGCGGGTCGAGGGCGGCGAGCGCCTGGGGAAAGTCGGCCTCGCAGGCGCAGATCAGACGGGCGCCGAGCGCGGCGCCAGCGGCCAGTTCGGCCTCGGCCTCGGCCTCGGTGGGGATGCGCGGCGCCTGGGCCCGTCCGCCGCGGCGGGCGAGGTCGGGCAGGGCGGCTAGCGCCAGCGACGGCTCGCCGAAGCGGCGGATCAGCTCGTCGAAGGTGACGGGCCCGACGGCTTCGGTCCGCGCCAGCCGCAGCCAGTCGCGGCGGGCCGCGTCCGTCAGGCCTGACCTCATGCCTCGGTCTCGGGCGGCGCAGGAGTCTTGCCGCCGCCGATCTTCGGCTCCTGGCCCTTGAGCAGGCGGCCGATATTGTCCTTGTGCCGGACGTAGATCAGCACGGCCATCACCAGAGCCAGGACGGCGTAGGGATAGGGCCTGTCGGTCAGGAAGACGTAGACGGGCGCCAGGGCGGCGGCGACCAGGGCCGCCAGCGAAGAGATGCGGAAGAAGACGGCCACCGCGATCCAGGTGGCGCCGGCCAGCAGACCCACGGGCCAGGCGGCGGCCAGCAGGGTGCCGAAGAAGGTGGCCACGCCCTTGCCGCCCTTGAATCCGAGCCAGACCGGGAAGATGTGTCCGATGAAGGCCGAGCCGGCGGCGAGGGCCACCACGGTCGCCTGCACCGTCTGCGGCGCGCCACGGGTCATCAGCCAGGCGATCAGCACCGCCACGGCGCCCTTCCCGCCGTCGCCGAGCAGGGTGATCAGGGCCAGGTCCTTGCGCCCGGTGCGCAGGACGTTGGTCGCTCCGATATTGCCCGAGCCGATGTTGCGCACGTCGCCCGCGCCGCCCAGGCGCGTGGCGATGACGCCGAACGGGATGGAGCCCAGCAGGTAGCCGCCCACGACGGCGGCGGCGATCAGGAGCGGGCTCAAGGTGTCGGTCGGCATTGGATTTCCCCCGAGGTTTTCCGACTCCTAGCCGCGCTTGTGCGCCCCGTCACTGATGACGGTGTTGTTCCTTCTTTGTTCTTATTGCAGCCCGACGCCTGTTTCAAGGCGCCATTCTGACTGGCTCAGCCGGCCTTGTAGACGACCCGGCCGTCCACCAGCGTCAGGCGAACGACCCCCTGGAGCCGCCGGCCGTCGAAGGGCGAGTTCTTGGACTTCGACTTCAGGTCCGCCAGGTCGACCACCATCGGCGCGGTCAGGTCGCACAGCACGAGGTCGGCCGGCGCGCCCTTGGCGAGGCGCCCGGCCGACAGGCCGAGCAGCTCGGCCGGCCGGCTGGTCACGGTGCGCATCAGGTCGATCAGCGGGATGCGACCCTCGTGGTGGAAGGCCAGCAGGGCGGGCAGCAGGGTCTGCAGGCCGACGGCCCCGGGGGCGGCCTCGTCATAGGGCAGGCGCTTGTCCTCGGCCGGCGCCGGCGCATGCGCCGAGACGACGATCTCGATCAGGCCCGTGGCCAGGGCCTCGATGGTCGCCTGCCGGTCGTCCTCGCCGCGCACCGGCGGGTCGAACTTCAGAAAGGTGCGGTAGTCGCCGATGTCCACCTCGTTGAAGGAGAGGTGGTTGATCGAGGTGGTGGCCGTGGCGGCCACGCCGCGGGCCCTGCCGCGCTCCAGGCTCTCGAGCGCACAGGCCGTCGTCACCTGGTCGACCAGCAGCGGCGCGCCGGTCAGCTCGGCCAGCGCCAGGTCGCGCTCCAGCATGATCTTCTCGGCCGCCGGCGGCGCGCTCGGCAGGCCCATTCGGCCGGCGAACTCGCCCTCCGTCGCCGCGGCGCCGGCCGATAGCCAGGGGTCGGCGGGGCGATGGGCCACCAGCACCCCGAAGCCCTTGGCGTAGGAGAGCAGGCGGCGGAAGACCTTGGAATTGACGATCGGCCGGTCGGCGTCGGTCACGTAGAGGCAGCCCGCGTCGCGCATCAGGCCGATCTCGGCCATCCGCTCGCCCCTCAGCCCCTTGGTGGCGGCGCCGGCGGGGTAGACGTGGACGAGCTCGATGTCGCGGGCCCGGCGCAGGATGAAATCCACCGTGGCGGGATCGTCCACCGCCGGGTCGGTGTCGGGCTGGACGACGATGGAGGTGACGCCGCCGGCCGCGGCGGCCAGCGCGGCCGACTTCAGCGTCTCCTTGGGCTCGGCGCCGGGCGCGCCGGTCTTGACCCGCAGGTCGATCAGGCCGGGGCTGAGCATGGCGCCGGCGGCGTCGATCACCTCGAACTCGCCGGCGAGCGCGCCGAAGTCGCTGCCGCGCGCCACGTCGGCGATCCGGCCGTCCTTGACCAGCAGGGCGCCGGGGCCGTCCCAGCCCGAGGCGGGGTCGACGAGGCGGGCGTTCACGAAGGCGGTGGGGCGGGCGCTCATCAGTCGTTGTCCAGGCGGGCGGCCAGGGCGGCCAGCACGGCCATGCGGGCGGCGACGCCCATCTCCACCTGATCCTGGATCAGGCTGACCGAGAGGTCGTCGGCCACGTCGGAGTCGATCTCCACGCCGCGGTTCATCGGGCCCGGATGCATGACCTTCACGTGCGGCGCGGCGCAGGCGAGCTTCTCGCGGTCCAGGCCGAAGAAGCGGAAGTATTCCCGCTGCGACGGGGCCAGCACGCCGTCCATGCGCTCCAGCTGCAGGCGCAGCATCATGACCACGTCGCAGCCCTCGACGCCCTTGCGCATGTCGTGGAAGACCGCAGACCCCCAGCGGTCGGCCTGCGCCGGCATCAGGGTCGGCGGGCCCACCAGGCGCACCTCAGCCCCCAGCATCTGCAGCAGGGCGACGTTGGAGCGCGCCACGCGGCTGTGCAGCACGTCGCCGCAGATGGCCACGCGCAGGCCGGCGATACGGCCGAAGGCGCGGCGCATGGACAGGGCGTCCAGCAGGGCCTGGGTCGGGTGCTCGTGCTGGCCGTCGCCGGCGTTGATCACCGAACAGGACACCTTCTGCGCCAGCAGCGACGCCGCGCCGGAGGAGGCGTGGCGCACCACCAGCAGGTCGGGCTGCATGGCGTTCAGCGTCACGGCCGTGTCGATCAGGGTCTCGCCCTTTGAGATGGACGAGGCGCGCGGGCTCATATTGACCACGTCGGCGCCCAGCCGCTTGCCGGCCAGCTCGAAGGAGCTCTGGGTGCGGGTCGAGTTCTCGAAGAAGAGGTTCATCAACGTTCGACCTTTCAAGAGGTCGAGCTTCTTCGAGGTCTGGCGGTTGAGGGCCACGAAGCCGTCGGCCAGGTCGAGCAGGTCGCCCACCTCCACCGGGTTGAGATCCATCACCGACAGGAAGTGGCGTTGGGGGAACGGGAAGGTCCGGCCAAGGACCTCGTTCAGACCGGGTGCGGGCGCGCTCATCAAAGGGCCCTCTTAAGGGGGTGGAACGGAGTCGCCAAGCCGGGGACGGCCGCGGTCCACATCTTCAGGCTCCCGTTCAGGCATCGGGCAGGTTGCGCAGCCGGTCCAGGGCGCCCTGCAGGATCCAGGCGGCGGCGGCCTTGTCCACCACATCGCCGCGACGGGCGCGGGTCATGTCCATCTCGTCCACCAGCATGCGGTTGACCGCCATGGACGACATCCGTTCGTCCCAGAAGGCGATGGGCAGGTCATCGCGCAGGCGCAGCAGGTTGCGGGCGAAGGCGCGGCTGGACTGGCAGCGCGGCCCCTCGGTCCCGTCCATGTTCACCGGCAGCCCGATGACGATGGCCCTGGCCTCGCGCTCGGCCATCAGCCTGAAGAGCTGCTCGGCGTCCTGGGTGAACTTGGCCTTGCGGACGAGGGCGAGCGGCGAGGCCACCGTGCGGCTGACGTCGGAGACCGCCACGCCGATGGTCTTCTCGCCCAGGTCGAGGCCCACCACGGCGGCGAGGCGGGGGAGGGCGGCGGGCAGTTCGGTGAGGTCCATGACGGGCATGGCCGCTCAATATCACGGCGCCGCCGCCCGCCGCACGATTTCGGGCGCCCGGCGGCGCGGGTTCATCGAACCCCGATATTGGTAACCCTGGAAATTGCGGTTATGAGCGCCGCCACGACAACCCTGGGGGCATTCCGATGACGCAGACAACCGCCGCCTGGCCGCGCAAGACGCGCGACATCCACAACCATCACATGGATTCCACGGTCTGGGACCGCTTCGCCTTCCGCGACGACGACGTGATCGTCGCCTGGGACGACGACTGTACAGTCGATTTGGTGTG
>CAYQPL010000018.1:20835-28061 GCA_964419395.1 uncultured Phenylobacterium sp.
CCACCTATGCGAAGTCGGGCACCACCTGGACCCAGCACATCGTCGGCCAGCTGGTCTTCGCCGGCGATCCGGAGGTGAAGGTGGCGGAGATCTCGCCCTGGGTGGACCTGCGCATCATGCCGCCGGACCTCCTCGACCTGCTGGAGGCGCAGACGCACCGGCGCATCCTGAAGACCCACCTGCCGGTGGACGCCCTGAACTTCTCGCCCAAGGCCAAGTACATCTACATCGGCCGTGACGGCCGCGACGTGCTGTGGAGCCTCTACAACCACCACGCCAACGCCAATCAGCTCTGGTACGAGGCCATCAACGACACGCCGGGCCGGGTGGGGCCGCCGATCGAACGCGCCGACCCCGACATCGTCCGCTATTTCCGCACCTGGCTCGACCAGGATGGCGCGCCGTTCTGGCCCTACTGGGAGAACATCGCCACCTGGTGGGCGATCCGCCACCTGCCCAACGTCCTGCTGGTCCACTTCAGCGACCTGAAGCGCGACCTGGAGGGCGAAATGCGCAGGATCGCGGCCTTCCTCGACTGCGACATTCCCGAGGGCCGCTGGCCGCAGATCCTGGAGCACTGCACCTTCGACTGGATGAAGGCCCATGCGGAGAACATGTCGCCCCTCGGCGGCGCCATCTTCGAGGGCGGCGCGACGACCTTCATCAACAAGGGCGTCAACGGCCGCTGGAAGGACGTGCTGAGCGCGGAGGACATCGCCGCCTACGAGCGTCGGGCCCTCGCCGAACTCGGCCCCGACTGCGCCCGCTGGCTGGCGGAGGGCCAGGGTGTGGCGGGCGAGGTGGCGCCCGCCTAGGTCTTTGGGGGCCTCCTTTCCGCGCCCGCCGCTTGTCAAAGGCCGCCTTGCACGGCTAACCCACGGGCAGATTGCAAGGAGGCCCCCATGGCCATCGACGCGGCGACCGTGCGCAAGGTCGCCAAGCTGGCGCGCATCGCCGAACCGGAAGACCGCCTGGAGTCGCTCGCCAAGGAGCTGAACGGCATCCTCAACTGGATCGCGCAGCTGAACGAGGTCGACACCGACGGTGTCGAGCCGATGACCTCGGTGGTCCACCAGGGCCTGCCGATGCGCGACGACGTGGTCACCGACGGCGGCGACCCGGCCAAGGTGTTGTCCAACGCGCCGAAGTCGACCGACGGCTTCTTCGTCGTGCCGAAGGTGGTGGAATAGATGTCCGAACTGACCAGGCTGACCCTCAAGGCCGCCCTCGATGGCCTTGAGTCCAAGAGCTTTTCCGCCGCCGAGCTGACGGAGGCCCACATGGCCGCCGTCGAGGCGGCGCGGCCGCTGAACGCCTTCATCCTGGAGACGCCGGACAAGGCGCTCGACATGGCCAAGGCCTCGGACGCGCGCCGGGCCCGTGGGGAGGCCGGCCCGCTGGACGGCGCGCCGCTGGGGATCAAGGACCTCTTCTGCACCGAGGGCGTCCGCTCCACCGCCTGTTCGAAGATCCTCGGAAACTTCCAGCCGACCTACGAATCCACCGTCACCTCCAATCTCTGGCGCGACGGCGCGGTGATGCTGGGCAAGCTGAACCTGGACGAGTTCGCCATGGGCTCCTCCAACGAGACCAGCGCCTTCGGACCCGTGGTCAATCCGTGGCGCGCCAACGGCGGCAACGCCAAGCTGACGCCGGGCGGCTCGTCGGGCGGATCGGCGGCGGCGGTGGCGGCCGAACTCTGCCTGGGCGCCACGGCGACCGACACCGGCGGCTCCATCCGCCAGCCGGCGGCCTTCACCGGCACGGTGGGCATCAAGCCGACCTACGGGCGCTGCTCGCGCTGGGGGATCGTCGCCTTCGCCTCGTCCCTCGATCAGGCCGGGCCCATCGCCCGTACGGTCGAGGACGCCGCCATCCTGCTGAAGTCCATGGCGGGCCACGACGTGAAGGACTCCACCAGCCTGGACGTCGAGGTCCCGGATTTCCCGAGCTTCGTCGGCAAGTCGGTGAAGGGCCTGCGCATCGGCGTGCCCAAGGAGTACCGCGTCGACAACATGCCCCCGGAGATCGAGACGCTCTGGGAGCAGGGGATCGCCTGGCTGAAGGAGGCCGGCTGCGAGATCGTCGAGGTCTCCCTGCCGCACACCAAATACGCCCTGCCGGCCTACTACATCGTCGCCCCGGCCGAGGCCTCGTCGAACCTCGCCCGCTACGACGGCATGCGCTACGGCCTGCGCGTCGACGGCGCCAACCTGACCGAGACCTATGAGCAGACCCGCGCCGCGGGCTTTGGCGAGGAGGTGAAGCGCCGGATCCTGATCGGCACCTACGTGCTGTCGGCCGGCTATTACGACGCCTACTACATCAAGGCCCTGAAGGTCCGCCGGCGCATCGCCGAGGACTTCGACCAGGCCTTCGAGAAGGTGGACGCCCTGCTGACGCCGACGGCGCCTTCGGCCGCCTTTGCCCTGGGCGAGAACGCCGACGATCCGGTGGCCATGTACCTGAACGACATCTTCACCGTGACGGTGAACCTGGCCGGGCTGCCGGGCATGAGCATTCCGGCGGGCGTCGACGCCAACGGCCTGCCGCTGGGGCTTCAGCTGATCGGCAAGGCGCTGGACGAGGGCACGCTGTTCTCCCTCGGCGGCGCCATCGAGAAGGCGGCCGACTTCAAGGCGCGGCCTCAGCCCTGGTGGTGAGACCGACCTCCGCCCGGGCGGGGCCCGGACGGAGGCGGCGGTCGCCTCAGAGGGCCGAGAGGTCGGCCTTGATGGCCTTCAGGGTCGCATCGGTGATCTGGCCGCCCGACATGGGCTTCAGCTGGACCAGCGTCATGCCCTTGAACATGTTGTAGGACGGGTGCTCGCTGATGCCGGGCAGGTGCTTCTCGAGCACGGCCTTGGCCTTGGCGTCGGCCATCAACTGGGCGACCGAGCTCGACTCGACGCTGAGCGGACCCTGGGCCACCACCGCGCTGGCGGCGGCGAGGGACAGGGTGAGGGCGAGGCCGCCCGTCAGATAGGTCTTGCGCATGAGGTGTTCCTCCCCGGAACGGCTGGAATGGCGGGCCGAAGTGAGCGTGAAGGGGCCGCTTCGCGCAAGCAGATTCACAAGGCCGCTTCCGCCGGAATGCGGCTGGCTCTAGGAAGGGCGCATGACTGAGAATTCCAAGCTGATCCAGGGCCGCACCGGCCCGTGGGAAGTGGTCCTGGGGCTGGAGGTCCACGCCCAGGTGGCCTCGAACGCCAAGCTGTTTTCCGGCGCGGCTGTCGGCTTCGGCGCCGGCCCGAACGCCCAGGTCAGCCTGGTGGACGCGGCCATGCCCGGCATGCTGCCGGTCATCAACCGCCGCTGCGTCGAGCAGGCGGTGCGCACGGGCCTGGGTCTGAAGGCCAAGATCAATCTGAAGTCCACCTTCGACCGGAAGAACTACTTCTATCCGGACCTGCCGCAGGGCTATCAGATCAGCCAGTTCAAGGACCCGGTGGTCGGCGAGGGCGAGGTGCTCGTCGAGCTGGACGACGGCTCGACCATCACGGTCGGGATCGAGCGCCTGCACCTGGAGCAGGACGCCGGCAAGTCGCTGCACGATCAGGATCCGAACTTCACCTATGTCGACCTGAACCGGGCCGGCACGGCGCTGATGGAGATCGTGTCGCGCCCGGACATGCGCTCCTCGGCCGAGGCCGCGGCGTATGTGAAGAAGCTGCGCACCATCCTGGTCTATCTGGGCACCTGCGACGGCGACATGGAGAAGGGCAACCTGCGCGCCGACGTGAACGTCTCCGTGCGCAAGCCCGGGGACCCGCTCGGCACGCGCTGCGAGATCAAGAACGTCAACTCCTACCGCTTCATCCAGCAGGCCATCGAGTACGAGGCGCGCCGCCAGATCGAGATCCTGGAGGACGGCGGATCGATCGATCAGGAGACCCGCCTGTTCGACCCGAACAAGGGCGAGACGCGCTCCATGCGCTCGAAGGAAGAGGCGCACGACTACCGCTACTTCCCCGATCCGGACCTGCTGCCGCTGGTGCTGGACGCGGCCTGGGTGAAGGCCATCGAAGAGTCCCTGCCGGAGCTGCCGGACGCCAAGAAGGCGCGTCTGCAGTCGCAGTACGGGCTGTCGGCCTATGACGCCGGCGTGCTGGTCAGCGAAGCCGCCCGCGCCGACTATTTCGAGGCCGCCGCCAAGGGCCGTGACGCCAAGCTCGTCGCCAACTGGGTGACCAATGACCTGGCCGCCAAACTGACGGCCGCGGGCCACGAGATCGAGGACAGCCCCATCAAGGCCGGCGAGATCGCCGAACTGGTGGCCCTGATCGAGGAGGGGGTCATCTCCTCCAAGATCGCCAAGGACGTGTTCGAACGCATGTGGGCCGGCGAGGGCGCGCCGCGGGAGATCGTCGAGAAGCAGGGGCTGAAGCAGGTGTCCGACACCGGCGCCCTGGAAGCCATCATCGACGAGCTGATCGCCAGGAATCCCGGCCAGGCCGAGCAGGTGAAGGAGAAGCCTCAGGCCATCGGCTGGTTCGTCGGTCAGGTGATGAAGGCGACCGGCGGCAAGGCCAATCCGGGCGCGGTCAATCAGCTGCTGAAGTCCAAGCTGGGCGTGGCCTGAGGCCCGTACCGACACCTCCCAGCGCCGTTGCGGCATGAAGACGGCCCCGGACGGGATGTCCGGGGCCGTTTTTCGTTTCGAGGGCGTGATCAGTTGTTGATGATCTCGAAGATGATCCCCGTGGCGATCGCCGCCATCAGATAGTCGTCGCCGACCCGGTACCAGGCATAGCCCCGCGGCGGCGGACGCAGGCGGTAGCGGTAGTAGTCGTTGACCACATAGCCGCGGTAGTTGGTCGGCAGAACCGCGCCGCGGCGCCACTAGTCATAGCCCGGCCGATAGTAGGGATTGCTGTAGTACGACGACGGGGGCGGACCGTAGTACCAGCGGTTCTGGTAGTAGTAGCCGTTGTAGCGGCGGTTATCCCAGCGGTTGTCCCAGTGGTTGCCCCGGCGGTCGTGGCGGTTGTCCCACCGGTCGTCCCGGCGATCCCAGCGGTTGTCGCGCCGGTCGTCGCGCCGGTCCCAGCGGTCGTCGCGCCGATCGTCCCGGCGGTCCCAATGGTTGTCACGGCGATCCCAGGACTGCGCCTGGGCGGTGGTCGCCGAGGCGGCGATCGGTCCCGCGACGGCGGCGACGGCCGCCAGGCTGAGCATCAGACGTTTCATACGACGTCTCCCATTCCATGGCCCGGCGGGCGGGCCTCCTCGTCCCCCGATTAAGGCAAGGGTGAGGCGCCCGCCCTGAACCCTGGCTGAACGGTTAAGTCAGGATGAATCCCGGTCAGTCGAGGAGGCTGCGGATGACCTCGGCGATCAGGCCGGTCTCCGTCTGCGCCAGGTAGACGTCGCCGTCCACGCGGACCCAGCGGTAGCCGGGCGGCGGCTGGCGCAGGCGGTATCGCGCCGGCTCCTCGATATAGTAGGTCCGTTCGACGACGTAGCCGCGCGGCATGTACTCGCCGCGGCTCCATTGCTTCTTGGCCTGGCCGGGCGGCATGCCGTGCGGGTGGCCCTTGCCACGCCAGCCGTCATCGCCGTGGGGATGCGGCTTGGCGAACGCGGCGCCCGGCGCGGCGACGGCGATGGCGAGCGCGGCGGTGATCAGAGCGGTCTTCATGGTCGGCTCCTCGACATTGTCCCTCGGATGGACAACGCCCGATCGCGCCTGCGGCTCCAGGCCCGCGCCGCCGGCGAGGCCATGTGCGCGATTAACCGAACGAACACAAAGGTTTCGTCGAAGTAACACGTGCGACGACTGTCAGAATGTCGCATGAACTGCGGTTGTTTTCGGGTTTAACCATATGTTCAGTCGATCTCGACTTTTCTTGCCTCATGGATGGCGCGGCGACCCAGAAGGGGGCCGGCCCGCCGGCGAAGGGGACGAAAAGTCATGATGGCGAATCTGGCGATCGGAAGCGCGGAAGGCCTTCCTCTGCCTGGTCCGGATGCGAGCGGCGACGAGCTGTTCCGGCTGGGCATGCTCTATTCCACCGGCCAGGGCGGCGCGCCGCGCGACTATGTGTCGGCCCACATGCTGTTCAACCTGGCCGCCATGCGCGGCTCGGTCGAGGCCAAGGTCTATCGCAAGGAGCTCTCGCAGGAGATGGCGTCCGAAGAGGTGGCCGAGGCCCAGCGGGCCGCCCGCGAATGGCTGGCCCAGGGCTGAGCCCGCCGCGCGGCCGCCGGCGTCCGGGGACGCGAGGTCGACGGCTCAGTTCACGCCCTGGTCGTTCAACGCGTAGCTGAAGCCGAACTGGATCGGCGACAGGTCCCGGAAGTACTGCTGGACGAACAGTCCGGCGTTGGCCACGCCGCTGCGTGGCACATAGACGATGTCGAACCGGCGCAGGGGCGCCAGGTCCGTCGTCGGGTCGCGCAGGCCCCGCAGCAGATCCACCGTCCGCATCATGCCGCGACCCTCGGCGCCGCGCCGCAGGATGATGACCTTGCTGCGATCGGCCGTCGTGCGGAACCCGCCCGCCTGGATCACCGCGCGGAGCGCATCGACGTCCCCCGTCATGTCGTAGATTCCCGGCTGCCCGACCTCGCCCCCCACGAACACCTTCAGCGGCGCGGCCTTGGGCGTGACGAAGGCGTCGGGCCGCAGGAGATGCGCGCCATAGGCTTCGGACAGGGCCGCCTCGAGCTCCAGCGTCGTGCGGTCGGCGGCCATGATCGGCGGGATCAGCGGCACGGTGATGCGGCCGTCGGGCTGCACGGTCACCGTCTTGTTCAGCTCGGGCGCCGAGGGGACAGTCACCTCCAGCTCGTCGCCCGGATAGAAGCGGTAGGGCGGCTCGAAATCCGTCCATTGCGCATAGGGAATGTCGGCGAATCCCGCGCCGCGGGGCGCCGGTTCGGCCAGACCCGCCAGACCCGCGCCCGGCAGGGCGCGCGGACCGCCGCAACCGCTCACGGCGGCGGCCAGGACAAGGCTGAAAACGGCGGTCGAGCGGCGGCGCATCAACATGCCGCCAGGGTTAACAGGAATGGGTAACGAAGTCTTAAGCGCGGCGACGCAGGGTCGCGGCGTAACGAGTGGGGGCAACCGGATTCGTCATGGCCGCGTCGGGCGCCTGGACAATGAGACCGCACGATCCGACGCCGCGAAGCGAATGGGCCGGCCGCCCCCGTTACGCGCCCTCGGACTTCGTCACCCTGCTGTGGCGCGAACGCTTCCTGATCCTGGCGGTGTTCGTGGT
>CAYQPL010000018.1:28071-30965 GCA_964419395.1 uncultured Phenylobacterium sp.
CGCCTGGGCCAGGAATATGTCTATGAGCCGCGCGCCGGCGACGCGGGCCGCGGCGCCGTCCCCGACTCCGACCAGGTGATCCAGTCCGAGACCGAGATCCTCGGATCGGCGGAGTTGAAGCAGCGGGTGATCGACCGCCTGGGCCTGACCCGCATCTATCCGAAGCTCGCCAAGAAGTACGTGGTCGCCGATGCGGGCGAGAAGCGGGTGATCCTGAGCCAGGCGATCCGCGCCATGGAGACGAGCCTGAAGATCGGCACGGCTCCCGACACCCCGATCGTGCGCCTGAGCTTCGAGCACGAGGCTCCGCAGCCCGCGGCCCTGGTGCTGAACACCCTGCTGGAGGAGTACCTGATCTTCCGGCGCAACGTCCTGGTGGGATCGACCACGCCGGCTCTGGAGGAGCAGCGGGAGGCCTTCGAGACGCGGCTGGCCCAGGCCGACCAGGCCTATGAGGACTTCCTGACCAGCAACCGCATCGGCGACTTCGTGGCCGAGAAGGCGGCGCTGGCCCAGCTGCAGGCCCAGATCGAGCAGCAGAAGTACCAGACCGAGGCCCAGCTGCAGGACCGCATGGGCCGCCTGGCGGGCCTCCAGAACCAGATGGGCCAGGTCTCTCAGGAGGTCGGCCTCTATCGCGACGTCAACAACGCGGCCAACGACAAGCTGATGGAGCTGCAGCTCCAGCGCGAGGATCTGCTCTCGCGCTACCGGGCCGACGCCCAGCCGGTGCGCGAGCTCGACAACCAGATCGAACGGCTGGAGCAGGGCATCTCTGAGGGCCGCGCCACCGGCGACGGCGCCAAGCGCATCGGCATCAATCCGGTGTGGCAGACCCTGCAGACCGAGAAGATCCAGCTCCAGGCCGAGGTGGCCGCCCTTCGCCAGAGCCAGGACGCCCTGTCGGCTCAGCTGCGCCAGCTGATCGACCGGCGGTTGAAGCTCGCCGAACTCGAGCCGCGCTTCCAGGCGCTCAGCCTCGATCGCGACGTGCTGCAGGCCAATGTCCGCGATTTCGCCGTGAAGGAGGAGCAGAACCGCGCCGCCCGCGAGATCGCGGCCGCCTCCAACGACAATATCCGCATCGTCCAGCGCGCCATTCCGCCGACCAAGGGCAAGAGCCTGAAGAAGCCGGTGCTGGTCCTGGCCTTCCTGTTCGCCGGCTTCACCGCCCTTTGCGCCGGCCTGCTGCGCATGTTCCTGCGGCCGGGGCTGCCCACGGCGCAGTCGGCGTCCCGCACCCTGGACCTTCCGGTGCTCGGCTCGGCCCGGCTGAAGGCGGCCTGACGTTGTGACCCGTCGTCACAACCTCAGTTTGGGCTAACCTCGCCCAGGTGCGTGCGCGGCGATTCGAGCAATGGTGAACCTGAACGCCGAAATGGCGGAGCTGTGGGCGTCCCTGGGGGCGCCGGCGGCCGGTCGCGCGCGCGTCGTCCAGCTGGTCTCCGCCCGCCGGGGTGAGGGGACCTCCACCGTGGCGCGCGAACTGGCCTATTTCGCCGCCCGCCGGGCCGGCCGCTCGGTGTGGCTGGTCGATCTCGACCTGATGGCCTCGCCCCAGCATGCGGCGATCGGCGAGGAGAGCGAGCGCTACGGCCTGCTGGGCCAGCCGGCGGCGGCCAGCCCCGACGGCTCGATCTTCTTCACGGTCAATCCCCCGGCCAAGGGACCGGACGGCAAGCCGTGGCCGGACGCCCGCTTCCTGGCGGCCCACCGGGTGGGGGCGGCGCGCTGGTGGGTGACGCGCTTCCGGCGCGAGGCGCTGCGGGGGCGCCAGACGGTGCACATCGTCGGCGAGGGCGACTACTGGAGCGGCCTGCGCCGCTTCGCCGACCTGGTCATCGTCGACTGTCCCTCGGCCGACCGCTCGCAGGCGGCGATGACGGTTGCGCCCTTCATGGACCAGACCATTCTGGTGGGCGCCGCCGACGAGCCCGACGTGCGCGCGCCGGCCCTGCTGCGCGACGCGCTGGTGGGGGCGGGCGCCGATGTGGCGGGTCTCTTCCTCAATCGGGCGACAGTCGAGCGGCCGCCCTTCGCGCGCGGCCTCCTGCCGTGACCCGGGCGGGCTACGCCCCGCCGCACGGGCCGCCGGCCGCGCCGCTCACCGCCTGGCGCCTGCTGCTGGCCGGGGCGGCGGTCTTCCTGCTGCTGGTCTTCAGCCAGGCCTGGGTCTTCCCCCTGATGGGCGAGCAGGCGAGCGCCGCCGAGGGCGGGCTGATCCGCATCCTCTACCTGCCGGCCTACGCTGCGGCCTTCCTGCTGTTCGCCAGCGCCCCCGGCGCCACCTTGCAGGCGCTGCTGCGCCAGCCGTTCCTGATCGTGCTGATGCTCATCGTGGCGGCTTCGACCCTGTGGTCCATCGCGCCGGACCAGACCCTGCGCCGGGTGTTCGCCGCCTATTGCTCGGCCCTGGGCGGGGCGGTGCTGGCCGCCCGCTTCAAGTGGTCGGAGTTGGCCGAGATCGTCGCCGGCTGCTTCGCGGTCCTGGCCGTCATCGCCTTCGTCACGCCCATCGTCGCCCCCTCGATCGGGGTGATGCACGAGATCTTCCCCGGCGCGTGGCGCGGGGTGTGGCCGGAGAAGAACGCCCTGGGCGGCAACATGGCCCTGGGGTTCGCCGCCATGGGCGCGGCCGCGGCGCTCAATCCGCGGCGGGGGCTGCTCTGGTGGGGGTTCATGGCGCTCGCCCTGCTGCTGACCCTCCTTTCCACCTCCAAGACCTCCCTGGTCGCCCTGGTCATGGGGCTGGGCGGCCTTCTCTTCGTGGCCATCATGCGCCGGGGGCCGGCCACCCGGGTCGCCGTCCTCTGGCTGGGGGTCCTGGGGGTCGGCATGGGCGCCGGCGTCATGCTGCTGGCGGCGGCATCTGTCATCTACCAGGGCTGCTTCGT
>CAYQPL010000019.1:0-1278 GCA_964419395.1 uncultured Phenylobacterium sp.
GGGAGCGGCGGTCCCCCCGGCGGGGGCGGCGGCTTCGGGCCTCCCGGCGGCGGGCGCTTCGGCCCCGGCGGCGGCGGCAATCTGCAGCTCGCCGTCTTCCACACCTGGAAGCTGAAGGACGAGGTCCTCATCCGCGACGGCGTGCCCGTGCTCGACCTGCTGGACGGCGACACCCTGTCGGGCGGCTCGCTCTCGCCCCGCCACCAGGTGCAGGTTCAGGCCGGCGTCTCCAAGAACGGCCTCGGCGCGCGGGTGGAGGGCACGTGGAGCCAGGGCGGCGAGGTCGACAGCGCGCTCTCCGGCTCAGGCCTCACCTTCTCGGACCTGACCACGCTCGACCTGCGCCTCTTCGCCGACCTCGGCCAGCAGCCGATGGCCCGCGAACACCCCTGGATGCGCGGCGCCCGGGTCAGCCTCTCGGTGGAGAACCTCTTCGACGAACGCCTCGACGTCCGCGACGCCACCGGCGCCGTCCCCATCAGCTACCAACCCGACCTCCTGGACCCGCAGGGGCGGGTCGTGCAGCTGAGCTTCAGGAAGCTGTTCCTGCCGCCGAGGGCGGTGCGGCGGGTGGAGTGATCAAGCGCAAAAAACGGCAGCTTCTCAGGGAGCCACCTTAGGTAAATTCCAGCTCTAAGAGCTATCGGCCGTACGCGAACCGAGGTCCCGCCCAGCGCCGCGCTACCTCCTCCTCCTCATCCCGCTCGTCCTCGGTTGGCTCTTCGAAGATAAGCATAGTCATTGCCCAGCCGTCGCGTTGAGCGAACACTTGCTCATACAGCTCAGCGCGTGGTGAAGAACGGTCGAGCCAAGCGTCAGCACGGACAGGTGTAATAGCCGACGCCTGTCCCGGGCTGGAATTCTTCAAGAAGGACACACTTGCTGATTTCGGCGGCAAGGGATGGCCTTTTGCGAGACCGAGATAAGGGAAATTCGGTGGAATATGAAAAGCCTTGAGCCGACCGTTTTGCGACGTGAAAATTGCAATATTCTCCGCCGCGGTGTCGACATAGATTCTCGCCATCACCTCCTTCGAGGTACCGAATAGCTTCGTCAGCGGCTCAAGGTGAAGCAAATCACAACCCGGTAACTTTTCGCGCGCTCTCCTGAATTCTATAGTTGGGACCATCAGCCCGACTGAGAACTCATTTGCCTCGATTTCCATTCGCTCATAGGACGAGCGCTGATCCCATGCCTTACCACCGGCGCGTCGAGCTCGCATTGCCGGAGCGTTGCAGACGAAGCCCTCAGGTGGAGGCTTGTGGTAGGGGTTTACAA
>CAYQPL010000019.1:1302-1582 GCA_964419395.1 uncultured Phenylobacterium sp.
GCCGCGACTTTTGTCTGGGCTCGCGATGAGCATACCCTCGAAGGTTGTCGGTGGGCGTTCTTGGATTTCCTCGATTCCCAGTGCGAATGCGATCTCGCTCAGCGGAATAGGGAGGCTGAGGTCGCCATGTTGCGCCCGCATCTGCCGATGAATCTCGTTGGCCAGCTTCCGCGGCTGGCCACCGACATCCGCTAGCTCCATTAAATCGAGCGAGATCGAACCCATTATCTCGTCTCGCTGAACTTCTTTACGAGGCCTTCGATGATCGCCAACTCGTCAT
>CAYQPL010000019.1:1592-4157 GCA_964419395.1 uncultured Phenylobacterium sp.
CATTTCGGCGAAAAAAGCTTTCTGCCTTGGCTTCCCCCAGCGGTTCTTCTTCCACGAGATAGGCAAGTGTAACTTTGAAGTGACCTGCTAGCGCTCGTAGGATCTCAAGTGATGGGTTCTGGCTTCGACCGGTTTCCAACTCCCATACGTGCGCCTTTGAAACTTTGACCGCATCGGCCACCTGCTGAAGCGATTCCCCAGTTTTCGATCGAAGTGCTCTTAGCTTGTCCTTTAGCGGCACGCGCGTCCCCTCTAAGTCCCCAGCCCGCGTCGTCCATATCTGACGCTTCGTAACACCCCAGTTGACGGGGCGCTACGTCTGATTTATCTGACGGTTCGTGCGGTAATGGCTGCACGCCCGAGGAACGAGGAGGCACTCATGACGGGCAAGAACCAACACGTGGTCCCCCATGCAGAGGGGTGGGCCGTGCGAGGTGAGGGCAATGAGCGGGTGACGTCTGTTCACGACACCCAACGCGAGGCGATCGAGCGTGGTCGTGAAATCGCTCAGAACCAGAAGAGCGAACTTCTCATCCACGGCGAGAACGGCCAAATCCGAGCGCGGGATAGCTATGGACGTGACCCGTACCCGCCGAAAGGCTAGGCGAGCGAGGGCCGCACCCAACGGTGCGGCCCTCGCTCTATGGAACGGTCCCTGTGCAGATTCGTAGCGCAGTCATCCGCGCGAGCCGTAGCGCAGCTTCAGCGAGCGTGGCCATATCACGGGCAGCCATGATGAAGCAGCGGCTTCGACGCGCAGATCAAAGAGTTCAGGTAGGTGCGCAAGCAATGGAGCCGAGCCCCCACTGGCTACAACGACCGGAAGCGCACGACGGAAGAAGGGTCAGCCTTACAAGACTGCGAGTTATTTCGAGCTCTTGCCCACCAGAGCCGCGCCCACCGCGATGAAATCTGCCGCAAGCACGCTGAAAATTTGCCGATATTCCGGCGAGAGAGCCTTGCTCACGCCATTGACCTGGCGTGCCTTCTTCGCCGGCGCGGGCGGCTCCGCCGCTATACGTTCGACCGTAACCACTTCAACCTCGTCTGCGCTTGCGAGCGTAGCGGTCGACCAAGCGTTTAGGCGCGCGGAAGCGCCTCGAGCGGATCGCACTGTCTCGGCTGCGTCAGTCTCAGTTGCTCCGAGCAGAGTCCATTGCGAACCAGTCCCAGACACGGCAACTCCCCGGGCGAGAAGCGTTTCCTTCTCAGGGTTGTTCATCGTCCTGCGTTCCCCTCGCGAGCCGAAGCGGGCGTATATGCGTCAGACGACCTTCGCACAAGATGTTAAGCGATCAACACTACAAAAGCGAAAAAAGTTGCCATCGAAGGCAAACCTGCGCAGCTAGAGGTGTGGCGCGCGTCGCTAGGGAGGCGATGCTTGGTGCCTATCCTGCCCGCTGGGGGGCAAAGAACTATGTCAGTCGGTGGTTTGCCGGAGGCAACTTCGGATGAGTTGGCGTCGGATTCTGAGAGTTCATCGCTGAGCTCGGCCAACGAGGAGCTTTCTGAGCGCCTTACGAGAACGCTCAACCAGATTCGGGCAGAAGCCATCTTCGCTCTAAAGTGGTGGCGCGATCAGGACCCGGCACGTGCCGCCCCCCTCGAACCCGTAGTCGCCATTCTCTCTGCAAACAATCTGCAGGTTGGTGACGGGCTAGGGGACGCGGGATTTCGTTCAGATCCTGAAAATTTCGAGATTCTCTTTAATGCGGACACGTTGAGGCGCATAGAAGAGGTTGTAATCGAGATATTCGGTGATGATGAGGCGTTCGTCGATTCTATCGAAGAGATACAGAGACAAGCAGCATCGCTCTACTTGTTCCACGAAGTCACACACATCAATCAGCGATTTGTGGAGCACAGCCTTGCGGCCAGCATGAAATCTGCATTCACGCCAGATGAGCTAAGCAAGATTGACCTCGTAGCCGACGTTCGAGCGGCGCACTGCAACGCTCTGATCGCCACCGCTATTGATGAGAATGCCGACACGGGCCCATACCTTGAAGCCTATCGGAACAACCTGATGCTCTCGTATCAACTGCTAGTGCGAGCGTTCTCGATCAAAAATGCCGACCACAAGCGAAAGCGAGCCCTCGGATTGCTGACGTGCGTTGTGCTTTGCCAAAGTGCTCTTCAGGCCGAGCCGGCCGAGGTTTCGAGGCGCGTGGAGTTAGCAGTGCGCCCAGCCTTCACCTCCGTAGATGGATCCGAAGGTTGCATTGTAGCCCTCACTTGCGGATCGATGGGATGGGAAATTCTCTTCCACGGTAGCGTGGCTACTAACCGAATGACGATCGGTGAAATGTGGGACTCTGTCGGAACCACTGATCCCAGTGACATTCTCGCACTGCTAAGGGTCGGATATGAGAAACTCATGTGAGGCTGACCTCTTCTGCAGGAGCAAGAGGAGCTACGTTGCGCTGAAAGGATAACGACTTTGAGGGCAACGCGCCCTCAATTCTCAGATGGCGGCGTCGAGAGAGAATCGACACCTGTCGGCGCGCCCCTCCCCCCCCCAAAACCCCCCAAGAACACCACAAACCCCCCCCCCCCCCCAGCCCC
>CAYQPL010000019.1:4167-14764 GCA_964419395.1 uncultured Phenylobacterium sp.
GTCGGCGCGCCCCCCCCCCCGCTTGCCCCCGCTTGCCCCCGCTTGCCCCCTCTCCCGCCGCGGGCCATATCCTGCGGCTTGGAACAAAACCTGCTCGCTGAGCTGATCGACGCGGCCAAGAGGGCCGGGGCCGATGCGGCCGAGGCTGTGGCCGCCGAACGGCAGGCCCTCTCCATCACCGTCCGTGGGGGCGAACTGGAGGAGGTGGAGCGCGAGGAGAGCCGGGACCTGGGCCTGCGCGTCTTCGTCGGGCGCCGGCAGGCGACCGTCTCCGGCTCCGACCTGTCGCCCGAGGCGCGCGCCAAGCTGGTGGAGCGGGCCGTGGCGATGGCCAGGCTCGCGCCGGAGGATCCCTATGCCGGCTTCGCGCCGGAGGACCGGCTGGCCCGCGGGCCGCTGCCGGACCTGGAGCTCTATGACGCCACCGCGCTGTCGCCCGAGCTGCTGGAGGACCGGGCGCGCGAGGCCGAGGCCGCCGCGCGGGCCGTGCCGGGCGTGGTCAATTCCGACGGGGCCACGGCCGGCTGGTCGTCCGCCCGCTGGGTGATGGCCACCAGCCACGGCTTTGCCGGCGCGCACCAGGCCTCGGGCTTCTCGCTCGGCGCCTCGGCCATCGCCGGCGACGGCCAGTCGATGGAGACCGGCTATGACGGGCGCTCCACCCGCTGGCACGCCGACCTGCCGGACGCCACAGGCATCGGGACCACGGCGGGCGAGCGGGCGGCCGCGCGCCTGGGCTCGCGCAAGATCGCGTCCACCACCGCGCCGGTGATCTTCGAAAACCGCGTGGCCATGTCGATCATCAGCCCCCTGATCGGGGCCATTTCCGGCCCTGCCATCGCCCGCGGCTCCTCCTTCCTGAAGGACAGGCTGGGGAAGGAGGTGTTCGGCCCGCACGTGACCATCACCGACGATCCGTTGCGGCCGCGGGGCCTAGGCTCGGCCCCCTTCGACGACGAGGGGGTGGCGGCGAGGCGGATGGACTTGATCGACCGCGGCGTCCTGACCACCTGGCTGCTCAATTCCTCGAGCGCGCGGCAGCTGGGGCTGGAAACCACCGGCCACGCCTCGCGCGGGCTGGCGGGGCCGCCGGGCGTGGGCGTCTCCAACCTGACCGTGTCGCCGGGTGAGGACGACAAGGCCGCCCTGATGAGGTCGGCCGGCACGGGCCTGCTGGTCACCTCCATGTTCGGGCCGTCGCTGAACGGCAACACCGGCGACTGGTCGGTGGGGTGTTCGGGCTTCTGGTTCGAGGACGGCGAGATCGCCTATCCGGTCAGCGAGATCACCGTCGCCGGCAATCTGATCGAGATGTATTCGCGGCTGGTCCCCGGATCGGACCTGGAGATCCGGGGGGCGTCCAATTCCCCCTCCCTCCTCATCGACGCCCTGGCGATCGCGGGCAAATGACCACCGACGCCGCCGAGGACCTCTCCCTGCTCCTGGCGGCGGCCGTCGAGGCCGGGACGCTGGCGCTCGCCCTGCGGGCGCGGGGCCTGAAGGTGGCGTGGAAGGAGGGGAACTCTCCCGTCACCAACGCCGACTTCGCGACCGACGCCCTGCTGAAGTCCAAGCTGGGCGATGCGCGCCCCGGCTATGGCTGGCTGTCGGAGGAGACGGCCGACGACCTGGACCGGCTGTCGCGGCGGCGCGTCTTCGTGGTCGATCCCATCGACGGCACGCGGGCCTATATGAAGGACCGCCCCTGGTGGGTGATCTCGGCCGCCGTGGTCGAGGACGGCCAGCCCATCGCCGGCGTCGTCTATGCGCCCCAGATGGGCGAGGTCTACACCGCCACGGCCGGCGGCGGGGCCTGGCTGAACGGCTCCATGATCGCGCCGGCGCGCACCGAGCGGCTGGAAGGCTGCGGCATGGTGGGCGACGTTCGCATGTTCGGCCATCCCGACTGGCCGGAGCCCTGGCCCCGGATGCGGGTGGAGGCGCGCAATTCCACGGCCTATCGCATGTGCCTGGTGGCGTCTGGCCAGTTCGACGCGGCCCTGGCGCTGGTCAACAAGGCCGACTGGGACCTGGCGGCGGCCGATCTGGTGGCCCGGGAATCGGGCGCCTGGTGCGGCGATCACCTCGGTGGCGCGTTCACCTACAATCAGCAGGTTCCGGCGCAGCGTAGCCTCTTGTGCGCGACGCCGCGGCTGGCCCCATTGATCATGGACCGCGTCCGGCATATCGCCATACCAAACTGACCCTCGTTGAGGATTCTATGCCCGACAAACAGCTCTTGCACATCGTGATCGGCGGCGAACTGGAGGATGTGGAGCACATCCATTTCCGCAATCCGAAGGAGATCGACCTGGTGGGCGCCTACGCCTCCCACGAAGAGGCGCTCGCCGCTTGGCGCGCCAAGGCCCAGGCCACGGTCGACAACGCCCTGATGCGCTACTTCATCATCCACGCCCACCGCCTGCTCGATCCGGGCTCCGGCGACGAGCACAAGGCGGGCTAAGACCCGCCAGCCGTCAGAGCGGCTCGGCGCCCTCGAAGACGACGGGCAGCAGGGCCTCGCCCGCGGCCATGATCCCGGCGCGCTCGGCCTCGGGCGCCAGGCGGGCGCGATGGAAGACCGCGCTCATCAGGGTCGACCAGACGAAGGCGTCCAGGCCGTCGGCGTCCGCCGCCCCGCTGGCCCGCAGCACGCCCAGGGAGGTGGCGCCGCGGGTGGCGCGGTTCTCCTCCGCCAGGGGCTGAAGCGCCGGATCGCGGGCGGCGGCGCGGACCAGGGCGCTGAGCGCCCGCACGCGGTCGGCCTGATCGATCAGCAGGTCGGCGCCCAGGCCCGGCCGGTTGGCGCCGCGCTCCCGCCCCTCCAGCACCTGCAGCCGCACCTGGCGGTGCAGCTCGTGGAAGGCGGCGCGCACCAGGTCGCCCTTGGTGCGGAAGAAGTAGGTGGTCGCCGCCAGGGAGAGGCCGGCCTTGGCCGCCACCTCGCGCTGCGTCATCCGCGCCACGCCCCGCTCGCCGATGAGGGCGATGGCCGCAGCCAGGATCTTGCGCGCGCCTTCGGCAGAGGGCGCATCGGCCAGGAGCCGCACGGCCGGGTCGGGCGCCGCAGTGACGAGCGGCGCACGTGACAGCCGCGCCTCCAGCCGCGCCAGGGGATCGATAATCCAGGCCGCGCGCACGGCGGCGTCCCCCTCCCCCATCAGCAGGTCGACGAGGCCCTGGGCGAGATTGGCCCCGGCCTCGGCCGCGGCTCCTTGCGCGCCGCTCGCCCGCGCCACGGCCCGCCAGTGGTCGAGCCAGGCGGCGGCCTCGGCGGCCATATGCGGCCCGTGCTCGGGGAGGCCCGCCTCCACCTCGCCCTCGAAGTCGGAAACGAGCAGCAGCCATGGCCGCAGCTCGTCGAGGGTCCGCGTGATGGCCGCGGTCATCCGCGCGGCCCGGGATCCCCAGGCGGCCGCGGGCGTGCCGGCCGGCGGGTGGGCCGCCCGCCAGGCGCGGCAGTGGGCGAGGCAGGCGTCCCTCACCTGGGCGACCAGGGCCGGCAGGCCGCCGAAATGGTAGTTGGCCGACGAGACGCTGGCCCCGGCCCGCTCGGCCACGGCGCGGGCGGTCACCGCCTCCAGCCCCGCCTCCAGCGCCAGCGCCAGGGCGGCCTCGGCCAGCCGCTCGGCCGCGCCGGAACGGGAATCGCGCGCCGTCTCGCTCATCTGCGCTTCATGGCGCCCGGCGCCGGGGCTGGCAAACTGTACATTCGTTCTCCCTTATCTCGCGCCCTTGACGTGCAGGCTGCGCCGCCTGCGCGAGAATCCTCGACAATTTGCGCCCTCATCCGCTGATGTCGCGAAAAGTTCGCGCAGGCTTCACACTGTACGCGCGTTCGAATTGATATCGGACCGCCCGTCTCAAGACGGGGGTCTCCATGTCGCAACCAGTCCGCCGGGCCGTGAAGGCCTTCCTCCTCGCCACGGCCATGTCCGCGCCGCTCGCAGGCCTCGCCCACGCCCAGGCGCCCACCGCCAGCCCGGTCGCCGCCGCGGTCGAGGGCCGCGTGGTCGACGCCGCCGGCCGCTACCTGGCCGCCGCCCAGATCGCCGTCCCGTCGCTGGGCCTGCGGACGACCACCGACCGCGAGGGCCGCTTCCAACTCGCCCTGCCGCCGGGCGTCCATCAGGTCGAGGCGCGCTACCCGGGCTTCGAGACCAGGACCCTCCCGGTCAGCGCGCCCGCCGCCCAGCCCCTGCAGATCGTGCTCGGCCGCACCCAGAGCACCGAGGTCGGCGAGGCGGTGGTCACCGCCAGCCCCATCGTCGGCTCCCAGGCCGCGGCCATCGCCCAGCAGCGGGCGGCGGAGAACATCGTCTCCATCGTCGCCGCCGACGCCATCGGCCGCGTCCCCGACCAGTCGGCCGCCGCGGCCCTGGCGCGCGTGCCGGGCGTGGCCAGCGAGCGCGACCAGGGCCAGGAGCGCTACGTCCAGCTGCGCGGCGCGCCCGAGCGCTGGACCGTGGTGGCGGTGGACGGGATCAACGTCCTGGGCGCCGAGGAGCGGGTCTTCCGCTTCGACTCCGTGCCCGCCGTGGTCATCCAGTCGCTCGAGATCAACAAGACCCTGACCCCCGACCAGCCGGCCGAGGCCCTGGCCGGGCGGATCAACATCGTCACCGGCTCGCCCTTCGACCAGCGCGGCTTCCACGTCTCGGGCGGCGCCGGCTATGGGGAGATGGAGCTGGGCGACGGCCCGCAGCGCCAGTTCTCCGGCCGCGTCTCCTGGTCGGGCGACCATTTCGGCGTCACCGCCGCGCTCGCCCACTACCGGCGCAACCAGACGACGGACAATCGCGAGATCACCTGGAACCGCGACGGCGACATGTCGACCGCCGACGACTTCTCCTTCCGCTCCTACCGCCTGGAGCGCGAGAACAACGCCGGCCATTTCGGGATCGAGTACCGCCCCGACGCCGGCGGCCGGTTCTTCTTCGACAGCCTCTATTCGGAGTTCATCGACCGCGAGCAGCGCAACCAGTACGACTTCCAGCTGTCGCGCGCGCTGACCCAGTCCCCGGCCAACCGCGCGGGCGACTCAGGCTTCGTCGACGGCGCGGGTTACACCGGGACCTGGCAGTACGGCCGCTACTACTCCGACACCTTCGCCAACACTCTGGGCGGCGATCACGAGAATGTCTTCGGGTGGGACGTCGCCTGGCGGCTCAACTACACCCACACCGACGCCGGCACGAACCTGCCGCTGATCCAGCAGAACTTCCTCTCTGGCACGGGGCGGCTGTCGCTCGCCTGGACCGGCGCCGAGGGCGGCATCCCCGACCTCGACCTCTACAGCTCCATCCCGGGCGCGACCTTCTCCCGCGGCGCGGCGCTGGCCGACCTGCCGCAGACAGGCTCGCTGGTCGACGTGCTGATCCCCATCGTCTCGGAGACCAACACCGACTCCTGGACCGGCCAGCTGGACATCCGCCGCGACTGGACCGCCTTCGGCGCGGCGGCCGAGCTGAAGGCCGGCGTGAAGTACGACCAGCGCCGCGCCGACGGAAACACCTTCTCCGGCCTGCCGGGCGCCACGCCGCAGCTGCAGGTGCTCGCCGGCCAGCTCGGAACGACCTGGAGCGTCACGCCGCGCATCACCGGGGCGCAGTGGGACAGCGACTTCCAGCGCGGCTGGGGCGTGGCCTATGTCGACAATCCCGGCCTGCGCGCCGACCTCGACGCCCTGCTCGCCCAGGCGACGGCCGCCGGCCTCTATGATCCGAACGGCCTCGTCCAGCCGCAGGACCGCTTCACCGTCGATGAGGACGTCCTCTCGGCCTATGTCCAGAACAAGTGGACGTCCGGTCCATGGGAGATCCTGGCGGGCCTGAGGGTCGAGCGCGTGGACCTGACCAGCGCCGGGGTGATCGCCGCCGGCGGCGTGCTGACGCCCCTGGAGGTGGAGAACGACTACACCGACCTCTTCCCCTCCCTGCACGTGAACTACGAGGTGACGCCCGACATCAAGGCCCGGGTCGCCCTAATCCGCGGCGTGGCGCGGCCCTCCTTCGGGGAGATCCGCACCAGCGTGGCGGTCAACGACGTCAGCGAGACCGTCAGCGGCGGCAATCCGGACCTGGAGCCGGAACGCGCCTGGGGCCTGGACGCAGCGCTGGAATGGTACCTGCCGGGCGCCGGTCTCGCCTCGATCAGCGCCTTCTACCGCAAGGTGGACGACGTCATCTTCGACGCCACCACGGTGATCGCCGACGACCGCTACGACGCCAACGGCGTGGATCGCACCGGCTACGACTACGCCACCACGCTCAACGGCTCGGACGGCCAGCTGAGCGGCGTCGAATTCGCCTATCTGCAGCAGTGGGATTTCCTGCCCGGCGCGCTGGCCGGCCTGGGCTTCCAGGGGAACCTCACCTTGCTGGACGGCGACTTCAAGACGCCGGACGGCACGACGTCGGCCTATCCGGGCATGTCGGACACGCTGGTGAACGCCTCGCTCTTCTATGAGCGCTACGGGGTCTCGGCGCGCCTTTCCTACCAGTGGCGGGACGCCTGGCTGGACGAGCCCAGCGTCGACGCCACCGACGAGACCTACTGGGACGCCACCGAACAGCTCGACCTGTCGCTGCGCTACCAGGTGCGCCCCGAACTGACCCTCTTCTTCGACGCCAACAACCTGACCGACGAAATCGGCCGCCGCTATCAGGGCGCCACCAACCGCCCGATCGAGGTGGAGGGCACCGGACGCCGCTACCTCGCCGGCGTGCGCTTCAACTTCTAGGGAGAACCCAACCGATGACCCGACAGCTCATGCTCGCGGGCGCTGCGCTCGTCGCCGCCGTCCTGACGACGGCGGCCGCGGCGCCGGCCCCGGTGACGCAGGCGGCGGTGGCTCAGGACGGCCGCACCTTCACCGTCACCTGGAAGGCCGCCAAGGCCGGAGCGCCGGTCGACGTCTATGTCGCGGCCAGGCCCGACGCGCCCGCCTCGCAGCGCCGTCTGGCGGCGAATGACGACACCGACGGGACGGCGACCTTCACCGATCCGGCCGGCGCCGGCGTGCGGCCCTACTTCTTCGTCCAGGCCGACGGCGCGCGCGACGGCCTGTGGACCGCCGCCCGCGTCGTGCCTTTGGAAGGGGCGACCAACTTCCGCGACATCGGCGGCTATCCGACGAAGGACGGCCGCCACGTGAAGTGGGGGCAGGTCTATCGCTCCAACACGCTGGCCCATCTGACGCCTGCCGACTTCAAGACGGTCAATGCGCTGGGCGTGCGGCTGGTCTGCGATCTGCGCACCGACGAGGAGCGCGTCAGCGAGCCGACCCAGTGGGTCGGGACCGCGCCGGTGTTCGTCAACTCGCCGAAGACGAGCCTGGGCTCCAACATGTCGGAGCTGTTCGGCAAGGGCCCGGTGACGGCTGAGTCCATGCGCGCCACCTTCATCGGCTTCTATGGGCAGATGCACGAGCAGTACGCCGGCGAGTACCGCGAGCTGTTCAAGCGCCTGCTGGCGGGCGAGACGCCCATGCTGATGCACTGCTCGGCCGGCAAGGACCGCACCGGCGTCGGATCGGCCCTGGTGCTGAGCGCGCTCGGCGTGCCGCGCGACGTCGTCGTCGCCGACTACGCGATGAGCGAAAAGCTCCTCGGCACGAGCCTGAAGATGGAGGCCGACGACCCCAATGCGGCCATGTTCGCCCGCCTGCCGCCCGAGGTGATGCAGGTGCTGATGCGCACCGAGCCCGCCTATATCGAGGCCACCTTCGCGGCCATCGAGAAGCAGTACGGCACGGTGGACGCCTATCTCGAAAAGGTCCTCGGCGTCGGACCGCGTGAGCGGGCGGCCCTGCGCGCACGGCTGACCAAATAGACGGACAGGGCGGCCCTCGTCGAACAACTGTCATCGTCCGCGGGCAGAATGTCTGCGACGGAGGCCGCCTTGACCCCACTGCAAGACCGCATGCCGGCCGTGGCGCTCGCCGCGGCCCTGGCCTTTTCTCTGACCGCCTGCACGGCCTTCGATCCGGAGCTTCGGTCGGACTCGCCGAAGGACGGGACGCTGACCGGCGTCCTGGTTCCGGCCGCCGCCGAGACCCAGGCGGTCGGCACCCAGCGCAGCGACGCGGCCGACGACCCGGAGATCTGGGCCGACCCGCGCGATCCCTCCCGCGGCGTCATCTTCGGCACCGACAAGCAGGCCGGCCTCTATGTCTACGGCCTCGACGGCGCCGTGCGCGCCTTCCTGCCGGAGGGGCCGCTCAACAATGTGGATCTGCGCGGCGGCTTCCTGGCGGACGGACGCGAGCAGGTGCTGGTCGCCGCCAGCCACCGGGCGCGCGGCGGCGCCCTGCTGTTCCTGATGGATCCCGACACCCTGAATGTCGCCACCTGGGGTCTGGCCCGCGCGCCGGTGTCCGAACCCTACGGCCTGTGCATGGGCCGCCGCGGGGAGGACACCCTGGTCGTCGTGGTCGGGCAGGCCGGCGACGTCCGCCAGCTGCGCGTCAGCGCCGAGCAGGGCCGGCCGGCCTGGGTCGAGGAGCAGGCCTTCGAGGTCGGCTCGCAGGCCGAGGGCTGCGTCGTCGACGATGAAACCGGCGCCCTCTATGTCGGCGAAGAGGCCAAAGGGATCTGGCGCTACTCGGTCGACCCGGCCAAGGGCGGCGCCCGCACCCTGCTGGAGCCCGCTCCGGGCCCGCGCCTGACGCCCGATGTCGAGGGCCTGACCCTGCTGCGCGACGCCGGCCAGACCTATCTGATCGCCTCCAGCCAGGGTGACAATGCTTTCGCCGTCTGGCGGGTGGCCGGGGAGGCCGCCGACTATCAGGGGCGGTTCTCCGTCGCCGCCGCGGGCGAGGTCGACGCGGTGACCGGCACGGACGGCGTCGCGGCCCTGGGCGGGCCGGTCGGCCCCTATCCGGAGGGTCTGATCGTCGTGCAGGACGACGCCGACACCGAGGGCGCGACCGGCGGCGTGGTCCGGGAGCGGCAGAACTTCAAGCTCGTCGACTGGCGCGCCGTGAAGTCGGCCCTGGAAATCGATCCCACGGCGCCTTAGGCCTTGGACCCGACCCATCCGCGGCCTCGCCCGCACGCCAGCGATCTGCCTGGAGAAAGACCGATGAAGACGCTTCTGGCCTTCTGCGCCGCCGCCCTCGCGATCGGCGCCGCCGGCTCGGCCCACGCCGCGCGCGACTATGTCTGGGCCGCCGGCTCCTCGACGGTCTTCCCCTTCACCACCCGCGTGGCGGAGAACTACAGCCGCAAGACCGGCATGAAGGCGCCCAAGGTGGAGTCCCTGGGCACCGGCGGCGGCATCAAGCTGTTCTGCGGCGGCGTCGGCGACAACTTTCCCGACATCGCCAACGCCTCGCGCCCGATGACCCAGGCGGAGTTCGACACCTGCCGCGCCAACGGGGTCAGGGACATCGTCGAGATGAAGGTCGGCTTCGACGGCATCGTCATCGCCGCCGACCGCAGCGCGCCGACCTATCAGTTCCGCCTGCCGCACCTCTTCCTGGCGCTGAGCGCCAAGACCCTGCGCGGCGGCCAGTTCGTCGACAATCCCTATACGAACTGGAACGAGATCGGACCCGGCCTCGCCGACAACCGCATCCTGGTCTATGGCCCGCCCCCCACCTCGGGCACCCGCGACGCCTTCATCGAGCTTGGCATCGAAGCCGGGGCCCTCGCCTTCCCGACCGCCAAGGCGCTCAAGGATCGTGACGGGGACGAGTTCAAGCAGATGACCCACCCGCTGCGCCGCGAGGGGTGGATCGACGCCGGCGAGAACGACAACGCCATCGTCCAGACGCTCACCAAGACGCCCGGCGCGCTCGGCGTGTTCGGCTATTCCTTCATGGAGGAGAACCAGGACCAGGTGAAGGCCATGCCGATCGACGGCGTCGAGCCCACGGTCCCGACCATCGCCGACGGCTCCTACCCCCTGTCGCGCTCGCTCTACATCTACGTGAAGAAGGCCCATGTGGGCGTGACCCAGGGCCTGCAGGAGTTCGTGAACGAGTTCGCCTCCGACGCCGCCACCGGTCGGGGCGGCTATCTGCAGGGCCGCGGCCTGATCCCGCTGCCGGCCGATCAGCACGAGGCCATGAAGGGCGTGGCGTCCGGCATGACCCCGATGAGCCGGCCCTGATCCCGGCCTGACGCCAGGCGAGGCGGCGCGACCCTTGTCCGATCTCGCCTGGCTGATCCTGCCCGTCCTGCTCGGGCCCTTCATCGGCAGCTTTCTGGGCCTGGTGTCCGTTCGCCTGCCGCAGGGGCTGCCGGTCGTCGTCGGGCGCTCGGCCTGCCCCGGCTGCGAGCGGACGCTCGGCCCCGTCGATCTCGTCCCGATCGCCGCCTTCCTCCTGTCGAACGGGCGCTGCCGGACCTGCCGCGCGAAAATCCCCCGCCGCTACCTGGCGCTGGAGCTCGCCTGTCCCGCGCTCGCGCTCTGGGCCGGACTCGCCCGTCCCGGCGTGGAGGGGCTTCTGGGCGCCGTCTACGCCTGGCAACTGCTGCTGCTCGCCGTCCTCGACGCCGAGCACTTCTGGCTTCCGCGCCTGCTGACCCTCCTCCTGATCGCGTCCGGCCTCGCCGCCGCGTCCCTGGCCGGCGCGGCGGCCCTGGCGCAG
>CAYQPL010000019.1:14774-21595 GCA_964419395.1 uncultured Phenylobacterium sp.
CCCTGGGCTTTCTCGTGCTGGCGGCCATCGCCTGGCGCTACAGGCGGGTCCGGGGTCGCGAGGGCCTGGGCGGCGGCGACGCCTACCTCCTGGCCGGGACCGGCGCCTGGTGCGGCGCCTTGGCCCTGCCGACCATCATGATCGCCGCCTCGCTGAGCGGGCTCGCCGCGGTCCTGATCCTGCGCCTTCTGGGCCGGCCGATGGCGGGGGACCAGCCCGTGCCCTTCGGCGTCTTCCTGGCGCTCGGCGGCTGGCTGGCCTGGCTCTACGGGCCGATCGGACTCTAGCGGCCCAGGCTGCCTGTCTGCGTCCGGCTGTAGCCGTCGAGGCCACGCACATAGCCGGCGGCGGTCAGCAGCGGATCGAGCTCCGGGCGCGTGGTGCGCAGGGTGGTCGTGAGCTGGTAGGTGCCCGACGGACGCGCCACGAGGTCGGCCTGGACATCGACGCCCTGCGCCTGGCCCGCCAAGGGCAGGCGCACCGCCTCGTCCGCGCAGACGGGCGTCCCGCTCAGAACGAGCCCGGGCAGGGGCACCCCGTCGAGCGCGAGCTCGCTCAGCCGCACCTGTCCGCCGGCGCTGCGGCATCCGCCGCCGATGAGATCGAGGTCGAAGTCCGAGAGTTCGGCCACGCCCGCCAGCGGCAGGCCGGGGGCGAGAACGGTGGCGGGCGCGGTGAAGTCGACGCCCTGGAAGGCGACGCCCTGGGGCGTCAGCCGCAGCGCGCCGCGCGCCTTGGCGGACGAGAAGCCCAGCCGCACGCGGCCGATCAGCAGGGCGAGCGGGTTAAGGCCGACGCGCACGTCCCCCAGCGCCAGGCGCTGGAAGCTCGCCGCCGTCAGCGCGCCGCTCCACACCGTGCCGCTCACCCGCTCGGCCGAGAGGCCCGCGGCGGCGGCCCGCTCGCCCAGCACCAGCCGCAGGGGCACGCTGGCCAGGAGGACCAGGACCGCGACGAGCGCGAAGAGGCCGGCGAGCCAGCGGCCGTCCAGACGGCCGCCGCTCATGGCGCGGCCCGCACGAAGGTGGCGTCCAGGTCGAGGAGGCCGTCCTCGCCCTTCACCAGGGTCAGGTGGCGGGCGGCGACGCCCTGCTCGCGCGCCAGGAAGGCGAGCCACGGCAGCACCGATGTGCTGGGGCCCGAGACCACCGCCTGAACGCCGCCCTCGGCCGCCTCCACGCGCACCACCTGCAGGCCGGCGACGGCGGCGGTTTCGGCGACGACGCCGTCCACCGGGCCGCCCGTCGAGGCGGCGACCCGCGACTGGCCCTGGGCGGCGGCCTGCGCGACCACGGCGTCGACGAGGGCCTCGTCGGCGCGCGCCCGGGCGAGATGGTCCCGCGCCGAGCTCGCCATGGCCTGCAGCGGCGCCGCGACCCCGAACCACAGGAGGAAGCCGGCGACCAGCGCGCCCAGCACGCCCAGCAGGACCTGCTCGCGCTGCGAGCGGCCATTCCACCAGTCCAGCATCAGCGGGCTCCCAGGATGATGTCGGCGACCACGCGGCCGCCCTCTTCGCGCGAGCCCTCCTCGCGCATGGACAGGCCCTGCGCCTGCAGGGCGTCGGCGAGCGCCTCGGTGTCGGAATAGGCGGCGAGGCTGACGGCCGCCCGCGCCGTCCCGTCGGGCATGACGATCAGGCTCTCCAGCTGCGCCTGGTCGAGCGGCTCCAGGGCGCCCAGCAGGATGGCGGCCAGCCCGGTCGCGCCGCCGCCCCGGCTCAGTCCCGCCTGGGCGAGCGCCGCCTCGGCCTGGAGGGCGACATCGGTGATGGCCGCCCCCTCGGGCAACAGCGCTGCGAGCTTGGCCTCGGCGCGGGCTTCGGTCCGCTCGGCGCGGAGATGGAACGCAGTGGCTTGCGCGCCCCAGATGAGCAGGGGGCTTAGCAGGACGGCGGCGGCGAGGGCCGCGGCGCGGCGGAGATCCCGCCATCCGAGCGCCGCCTGGCGGTTCGGATCGAAGGCGCCCTGCAGCAGGTTCAACGGCGGTGAAGCCGCGCTCTCGGCCAGGGCGCGCTCCAGGGCCGGGCCCTCCAGGCGCGTCTGCGGGCGTCCCGCCACGACGGCCTCCACCAGCTCGGGCTCGCCGCTGAAGGCGAGGCGTGCGCCGCGCACCGCCAAGGTTTCGCCGAAGGCGGCGGTGAAGACGGCATCCTCGCTCTCCGGCGCCGGCAGCGCCAGGCCATCGGGGATCACTGCATCGGGCGCGAGGCCGTGCAGCCGGGCATAGTCGAGCCAGGCCTGGAGCCGGCTGGCGGCGATGATGGCGCAGGGGCGCAGGCCCTCTTCGTCGACCGGCCCCACCGCAGCGTGGGCGCCCTCCGGCGCGGCCAGCTGATCCTCAAGGGCGGCCAGCGCAGCGGCGCGGGCCTGGGCCTCGCTCCCGGCCCGCAGCGGCAGCCAGCGGACGAGCACCTCGGCGCCGGGGATCACAAGCACGGTGCGCAGCGGGGCGAGCGCGGCGCCGTCCTGCACGGCCAGGACGCCGCGCCCGACCACCGAGCCGAGTTCGTCCAGGATCAGATAGGCGGGTTCAGCCTCCGGCGTGTGGCCGGCGATGACGATGCGGGTTCGGTTCATTCGTCGTAGGTCCATCGGCGGGCGGTCAGGCGGACCTGGCCGGAGGGTTCGACCTCGAAGAGGCCGCTGGCGACCACCTCGGCGTCGAGATAGTCGACCTGCGTCTGCAGGGCGAAGAAGCGGGGGCGGGTGGTGACCTGCGGGTCGTCGGCCGGCACATGTTCGACGAGGGCCGGCTCCCGCCAGAACGCGGCCTGGGTCCACCCCTCGGCCGGGCGGCCCTCGATCAGCCTGGCGCCGGCGGACGGCGAGACTGCGCCAAGCGTCAGCATGGTGATCAGGACGCCCTGCTCGGGCGTCAGGGTGTTCACATTGACCGGCGAGAGATCCGTCGTCGGCAGGGCGCAGCCCCAGGGCCGCATCCGCTCGTAGGATTGCGGCGTGAACCCGCGGATGGCCCGCAGCTCGCTGACCTCCGCCAGCAGGGTCCCGCCGGTGCGGTAGCCGTCTCCGGTCTCCAGATAGGCGGCGTCCTCCGCCCCCCCGGGCTCGCGCACGGCGTCGGAATCGATCCAGTCGGTCAGGGCCGCGGCCAGCATCTCCGCGTCGCGCGGGGCGAAGCGCAAGGCCTCCAGCAGGGCGCGGAACTGTTCGGCGCCGGCCGGGCGGGCCGACAGCTGCTCGCCCACGCCCTGGACGACGCTGTTCAGGTTGAAGCAGGCGGTGGCGTCGCGGATCTTCGTCTGGATGAGGCCCTCCTCCACCCGGAAGCTGTAGGCCCGGCCGTTCCCCCCGCCGGCGTCGGTGATGCGCTCGGGCGAAGCGCGCAGCAGGCGCTCCACCTGGCTGCGCGCCAGGGCTTCGGCGCCCAGCGCATACCAGCGCGCCTGCCCCACCGCCTGGGCGTTGGCCGTGCGGCGCAGGCCGAAGCGGATGTCGTCCAGCACCACGGCGGCCAGGGTCGCCAGCACCGCGACCAGCAGCAGCACGGTGAGCAGGGCCACGCCCCGTTCGGCGGCCGGACGCGGCGTCACAACAGGGCCCCCGGCAGCAGAACGACCTGGGTGACGGCGCCGAAGTCCTCCAGCTCCAGGTCCAGGCGGATCGCTTGCGGCAGGGGCTGGGCGGGCGTGCCGGCCCAGGCCGGCGCCCACTGGCCGCGGGAATAGAAGGCGACCTCGGCCCGCCGCACCCCGCGCAGCAGCACCTGGGGTTCGCCCAGCGGCGCGCCGTCCAGCGCCGCCCGGGCGCGGCGTTCGAGCCGGTCGCCCTCCAGCTCGTACTCCACATACTGCATTGAGGCCCTGGGCGCGGCGTCGGGATTGTCCCAGCCGCGACGGGTGAAGGCGAGCAGCGGCGTCCCCGGCGCCTCGCCGCCGGTGAGCGCCCGGCCCGGCGCACCGTCGGCGGTGCGGGTGCGCCGGTCGGCGGCCTGCTCGAGGTCGGCCTTGATCAGGGCCCGGGCGCTCTGCAGGGCGGCCAGCTCGTCCATGCGCTCGCGGACCACGGCGCGGTTGTCGGCCGCAAAGCCCAGCACCGCCACGCCGGCGGCCGAGAGCAGGCTGAAGATGGCCAGCGCCACCAGCATCTCCACCAGGGTGAAGCCCATCATGCGACCCCCCGGAAAACGGTGACTTCCGCCGCCACCTGGCCCTCGCCGACGGCGGCGACCTGGACGTCGATGCGCAGCAGGCCTTCGGTGGCCGTGACGGTCCGCCGCCAGAGCCAGTCGCGGTCGCCCAGGCGGGCGGCGCCGGCCTGCTGACCCAGCGTCGGCGGCTGGGGCGCGAGCAGCGCCGCGATGGCGGTGTTCTCCGCGACCATGGCGGCCAGGGTTCGGGTCTCCACCACCTGGGCCGTCCGGGTGTTCTCGCCGGCGAGGTTCAGGAGGGCGAGCACGGCGAGGCTGAAGACCGCCAGCGCCACCAGCAGCTCGATGAGGGTGAAGCCCCGCTCGGCGGTCGGGTCAACGGCTCGGCGCATCGATCCTCACCTCGCCCGTTTCGTCCACCGCCACGCGCCTGCGCTGATCGGCGCGGGAGACCGTCACTTCGGCTGGCTCCGCGGCGCCCGTGGGATCGAACCGCACGCCCTCGCGCCCGTCGAGCGCCGCAAGCGTCGCGGTGACGCCGTCGTCCCAACGATGGGCCTCGAAGGGCCCCTCGGCCAGGTCCTGCCACTCGCCGCGGCGCAGGGTGCGGAAGGCGTAGCCCTGCGCGTCCACCTGCACCTCCACCAGGCGGTTGGTCAGCAGGGCCTCTTCGCGCGCCCGTTGCAGGCGCACGGCGAAGGCCTCGGCCTCGCGGCGCACCTCGCCGCGGCCGTCCGGCGCCGTCATCACCACGGCCGCGCCCAGAAGGCCGATGATGACGAGCACCACCATCAGCTCCACCAGGGTGAAGCCGGCCTCGGAGCTCGCGCGCAGACGCGGCTCAGTTCCAGTTGCCGATGTCCGCATCCTCGCCTTCGCCGCCCTTGGCCCCGTCGGCGCCGAAGGAATAGACGTCGAACCGCCCGTGCTCGCCCGGATAGGCGTACTGGTAGGGCTGGCACCACGGATCGTCCGGCAGGCGGCGGACATAGCCGCCGTCGCGATAGCGGTCCGGCCGCGCCAGGCCCGCCGGCGCCTGGACCAGGGCCTGCAGCCCCTGGGCCGTGGTCGGATAGGTCAGCATCTCCAGCCGGTAGGTCTCCACCGCCTGTTCGAGGGTCGAGATGTCGGCCTTGGCCTTTTCGCGCATGGCGCGGTCCTGGCTCGGCAGGACGTTGATCATGACCACCGTGGCCAGGAGGCCCAGGATCACGACCACGACCATCAGCTCCACCAGGGTGAAGCCGGCCTCGCTGGCCGGGCGGGTGCGGATGTCGCGACGGGTCATGCTTGCTCCTTGAATGACGCGCCCCTAGCCGAAGGCCAGGGTGTTGATCTGCAGGATGGGCAGGAGGATCGAGAGCACGATCACGGCCACCAGCCCGCCCATCAGGACGATGATGGCCGGCTCCAGCAGGCTGAGCGCCACGGCCGTGAAGGTGGCGAATTCCCGCTCCAGATACTCCGCCGCCCGGCCCAGCATCAGGTCGACGCGGCCGCTGTTCTCTCCGCTGGCGGCCATGTAGACGAGCAGCGGCGGAAAGACGCCGACCTTGCGCATGGCCGCCGACAGGGCGCCGCCCTCGCGGATCATCTCGGCCATGTCGAGCGTCGCCTGGCGCAGGACGCGGTTGTGCACGGTGGGCGCGGTGATCAGCAGGCCTTCCAGGATCGGCAGGCCGCTGGCGATCATGGTCGACAGCGTGCGGGCGAGCCGGGCGGCGTGCAGGTCGCGGATCAGGCGGCCGATGAGCGGCAGGCGCAGCAGGGCCGCATCCGCCCGCATCCGGATTTCGGGTCGCCGCAGGGCCTGGGCGGCGGCGAAGCCCGCGAGGACCTGCAGGGCCAGGATGACGAGGCCGTAGCTGCGCACCGCGTCCGAGGCGCCGATCACCAGGCGGGTCAGCAGGGGCAGGGTCTGGTTCATGGACTCGAACTGGTCGACGACCTTGGGCACCACGAAGGTCATCAGCGCCAGGACGACCAGCAGGGCCGTGACGGCCAGCACCGCCGGATAGATGAGCGCGGCGGTGACCTTGCTCTGGGCCTCCTGGTCGCGCTCCATCAGGTCGGCGAGGCGGTCGAGGATGCCCGGCAGAGAGCCCGAGCTTTCGCCCGCCGCCACCATGGCCCGGTAGAGCGGCGGGAAGGCGCGGCCCTCGCGCGCCATGGCGTCGGACAGGCGATAGCCTTCCAGCACACCGGCATGGACGGCGTTGAGCGCCCGGCGCACCGCAGGCTTCTCCGCCTGGGCCGCGATGGTGCGAAGGGACTCCTCCAGCGGCGCGACCGCGATCAGGGTGGCGAGCTGACGAGTGACCAGGGCCAGCTGGCGCGCATCCAGCCGGCCGCCGAGCACGGGCGCAGCCGCCGCCGGCCGCGCGGCGCCGGGGCTGACCCTCACCGGCGCCAGGCGGCGGCGCTCCAGCGCCTCGCGGGCGGCGACCTCGTCGGACGCTTTCAGGCTGCCGGTGCGCGTGCGGCCGGCGAGGTCGAGGGCGACATAGTCAAAGCTCGCCATGGCCCGCCATCTCCTGGCGCGTCACCCGCAGCGCCTCCTCGACCGTGGTCAGGCCTTCGACGACATAGGCGCGGGCCTCGCTGGAGAGGGTCCCGCCGCCGGCGGCTTGCGCGGCGGCGGCGATGTCGTCCTCGCTGGCGCTCTCGCTGATCAGGCGGCGGATGCGGTCGTCCACCCGGATGGCCTCATA
>CAYQPL010000019.1:21605-25031 GCA_964419395.1 uncultured Phenylobacterium sp.
GTAGACCCCGATCCGGCCCGCATAGCCGGTCTGGCCGCACTGGGCGCAGCCCTCGGCCCGGAAGAGCATCTGGCCCTCGGCGACGCCCGCCAGCCGCGCGGTGGCCGCATCGGCGGGTTCGGCGCGCCGGCAGTGGGGACAGAGGCGGCGCACGAGCCGCTGAGCGACGATCACGCGAACGGTGGAGGCCAGCAGGAAAGGTTCGACGCCCATGTCCCGCAGACGCGTGACTGCGCCGGCGGCATCGTTGGTGTGCACGGTCGACAGCACCAGGTGGCCGGTGAGGCTGGCCTGGACGGCGATCTGGGCGGTTTCGACATCCCGGATTTCGCCGACCATGACCACGTCCGGATCCTGGCGCAGGATGGCCCGCAGGCCCGCGGCGAAGGTCATGCCGACCTTGGCGTTCACCTGGGTCTGGCCGACGCCGGCCACGGCGTATTCCACCGGATCCTCGATGGTCAGGATGTTGCGGCTGGCGTCGTTCAGGCGCGAAAGCCCGGCATAGAGGGTCGTCGTCTTGCCCGAGCCCGTCGGGCCGGTGACGAGGATGACGCCGTTGGGTTCGCGTAGCGCCGCCTCGAAGGCCGACAGCACGGCGGGGCGCATGCCGAGCTGGTCCAGCGGAATGCCGGCCTGCTCCTGGTCGAGAATCCGCATCACCACCCGCTCGCCGGCCCGCGACGGAAGGGTCGAGACCCGGACGTCGAGGGAGCGGCCGCCCAGCGCCAGCGAGATGCGGCCATCCTGGGGCACGCGCCGCTCGGCGATGTCGAGCCTCGCCATCACCTTGATGCGGCTGACGATCAGGGGCGCCAGTCGCGGCGACAGGCTGAGCACCTCACGCAGCACGCCATCGATCCGCAGGCGGACGAGGAGCGCGGTCTCGAACGGCTCGATGTGGACATCGGAGGCGCCGCGGCGGATGGCCTCGGCGATGACGCCGTTGATCAGACGGATGATCGGCGCGTCGTCTTGGCTCTCCAGCAGGTCGGCGGCGGCCGGAATGTCCTCGGCCAGGCTGTCCAGCCCGCCCGGCATGTCGAGGTCCTCGGCGCCGGTGGCCGCGAAACCATCGCCGGCATAGGCCTCCGACAGGCGGCGCTCGAATTCCGTGCGGGGAAGCGGCTCCACCTTCAGCGGCCGTCCCAGCGCCCGGCGGGCCTCGGTCAGCGCCAGCGGGTCGGCGCCCTCGCGCAGGCCCACGCGCGCGGCGCCCTCGGCCGCCTCGTCGACGCCCAGCAGGACCACGCCGTGCCGCTTGGCGAAGCCGTAGGGCAGCAGGGGATGGGCGGGCGCGTTCATCTCAGTTCGCCGTCGCCGGCGCAGGGGGCGGCGCCGGCGGCGGCGGAACCGCCGGGGCGGCCGTCACCGGCTCGGCCTGCATGTAGTCGCGGACCAGGGCGTCGAGGTCGCTGAGACCGTCGGGGCTGCGCGAAATCTCCTGGCGGCGGATGTAGTCGTAGCGCGGCGCGGTGACCGCCCGGGCCGAGGCCGCGCTGTCGATGATGGTCGGGCGGATGAAGACCATCAGGTTGCGCTGCACATTGGCCCGCGAATTGGAGCGGAAGAGGTTTCCGAGCACCGGCACGTCGCCCAGGATCGGCGTACGCTCCACCGTCACCCGCTCGTTGCGGTCCAGGAGGCCGCCGAGGACGACGATGTCGCCGTCGTCCACCGCCACGGTGGTCTCGATCTCGCGCTTGTCGAGGATCAGCTCGTTGAAGTCGTCGCTCACCGGGCCGGCGATGGAGGAGACCTCCTGGCGCAGGAACAGGGTGATGGCCCCGCCGGCGTTGATCTGCGGCTTCACCTCCAGCTGGATGCCGACGTCCTGGCGCTGCACCGTGCGGAAGGGATTTGTGTTGGAGTCGCCCAGCACCTCGCCGGTGGTGATCGGGATCTCCTGGCCCACCAGGATGGTGGCCTCCTGGTTGTCGAGCGTCATCACCGACGGCGTCGAGAGCAGGTTCGAGGTGGTGTCGGTCTTCACCGCATTCAGGATGAAGCCGAAGATGGCGTCGTCGTTCTGGCCATAGCCGCCGGCGATAATGCCGCCGGCGCCCAGCAGGGAGTCGAGGGCGGCCTGGCGCAGGCTCTGGAGCGCGGCGGAGTCTTCATCGAGCTGTCCCTCGGCCGCAGCCGCCGCGCCCAACGTCAGCAGGTTCGGCGCGGTGTTGGAATAGTTGGTGGCCGCGAACGGCACGGACGAGCCGTTCTGGCCGGCGATAGCGAGCTGCACGCCCAGCGCCTTGGCCGCGTTGTCCGACAGCTCGACGACGATGGCCTCGACCAGCACCTGGCGGCGGCGGTTGTCGAGCTTGCGGATCACCTCGCCCAGGACGCGCTGGGTCTCCGGGTCGGCGGCGATGATGATCGCGTTGGCGCCCGGATAGCGGGCGATATTGGCGCGCCGACCGCCGCGTCCGGCGGTGACGGTCTGGCCCGGGTCGGCGCCGGCTGCAGCGGCCGCCCCGCCCTCCGCGCCGGCCGGGGTCACGGCCTGGCCGACGAGCTGCTGGAGCACCGGCACGAGCTGTTCGGCGTCGGCGTGCTGCAGGTTGATGACGCGGACATCGCCGCTGGTCTCGGCCCGGCGATCGAGGTCCTCGATGGTCGCCACCATGGGCCGCACGGCGTCCGGCTCGCCGCGCAGCAGGAGCGTGTTGCTGCTCTCGACCACGACGACGGAGACGATGCCGTTGCGGGCGTTCGGGTCGGCGCCTGGCGGGTTGAGCAGCTGGTTCACCACGCCGGCCATCTCGCGTGCCGAGGACGAGCGCAGGGTGACGGTCTCGGTCAGAGTCCGGTCGGTGTCGATCTGGCCCAGCAGGCTGCGGATACGCGACAGGTTGTCGGCATAGTCGGCGACGACCAGCAGGTTGCCGCGCGGGCTCGGCATGACCACGCCCTGGCGCCCGATCAGCGGCTTCAGCGTCTCGGCCGCCGAAGCTGCATCGATGTTGCGCAGGCGGAAGACCTGGGTGGAGAAGCCGTAGCCGCCCCCGCCGGACAGGCTGGAGGGCTGGGCCGCCGCGCCATCCTCCGGCGTGATGCGATAGACGCCGGAGCCGGCCGGCACGGCGACGAGGCCGTTGGCGCGCAGGGTCGAGAGCATCACCTCGAACAGCTCCGTCCGCGACAGCGGCTCCCGGCTGGTGATGGTCACCTTCCCCTGCACCCGCGGGTCGATGATGAAGGTCTGGCCGGTGGCGCGGGCCACGTCCTGGATGAAGACGCGGATGTCGGCGTCCTGCAGGTTGAGCGTCTGCTGCCGGGCGTAGGCAGGCGCCGGGGGCAGGGTCGCAGCCGTGGCCGTGGCCGATGCAGCGGTGGAGTCCCGACGGCCACGAGCACGTGCTCGGTACCGACCCCACCGACGCCGAGGTCGCGCGGCTGCGCCGCCTCCGCCAGAAAGAGGTGCGC
>CAYQPL010000019.1:25041-28382 GCA_964419395.1 uncultured Phenylobacterium sp.
CCTCCGCCTGCTGCGCCTGGCCTTCCCGGTCTGCGCAGCCGTGGCCGTGGCGAGGACGAGGGCGCAGATCAGTGGTTTCACGGGGCAGTCATCCGCAGGCGAGTGGTCATGACCTGGCCGCCCCGCTCGTTGCGGAGGTCGACGTGGCCGGCCGAGGCGAGGATGTCGGCGAGCTCGCCGACGCGTTCGGGATTGAGTTCGGAGCCGTCGACGGCCAGCAGCACGTCGCCCGGCTGCAGGCCCGCCCGGGCGAGGATGGCTACGCCCTCCGCGCCGCGGGCCATGATGGCGTAGCCCGCCGGACGGCCGCCCTGCAGGCGCGGGGTCAGCGTCATGGCGGCGCGCAGCTGGGCGCCGGTCACCGCCGCCTGGGTCTCGCCCGCGGCGGCGGCGCTGGGCGGCGGCGGCGGCGGGGGTGCGGCGGCGGGGATCGATCCGGGAAGCGGAAAGCCGAGGCGACGTCGCGCCGCGCCCTGACCCAGCAGAACATGGTCCTCGGCCACGGCGGCGAGCGTCAGGCCGCCCGGCGTCTGCTCGCCCACCGTGTAGAGACGCTGCTCCCCCCCGGGCGGGCCGAGGATGGCCGCCCCGCCGCCGGGTCCGCCGGCGCGCACGCCGTAGAGCTGGAGATCGCCCGCCGGCGCGGCGCGCGCCTCGGCGCCGTCGGTCAGGCCCAGGCGGAAGAAGGGGTCGAAGCGGGCCAGGATGTCGGTGTCGGCGGTCGGCGCGCGTACGGCCGTTGCGGGGGCGCCGAGCGGGCCCGGCGGCGGGGCGGCGAGACTCCAGGCCAGGCGTGCGGCCTGGACGCCCAGGACCACGACGAGGGCCACCTCCGTCACGGCCAGGATCGTCCGGGGCCGAACGGAAACGCCGCGGATCACGGCGGGTAGGTTCACGGAGTTCTCCGAAGTCCCGAGGGTCAGGTGGGCCGCCCGACACGGCGCGCCCGCCGGGAGTTCATGTAAACTTTCAGTGACAAACGGATGACAGCGGCGGGATTTGGAGACGCTTCGCCGCACCATCGGAAAATAATCCGGGGACGGCGCATTCGCCGCCCCCGGAACGCCTCGTCAGAAGCGCGTGGAGACGCCGACCGAGAAGGACCGGCCGAGGTCGTAGGCGTTGTTGTTCACGCGACCCGAGCCGAGCTCCTGATATTCCTCGTAGTCCTCGGCCAGCAGGTTGCGGGCCTCGAAGGAGAAGGTCAGGTCGTAGCCCATCACGGGGACCATCTTGCGATAGGTGAAGTCCACGATCGTGCCCGGATCCTGATAGAGGTCGGGCTGGCCCGGCCGGCCGCGGGCGGTTATCCGCTCGCTGGCATAGGCCACCAGCAGGGTGGCCTGCTACGGGGCCACGTCGTCCTCTATGCCGAACTGCTGGTTGGCCTGGTGCTCGTACTGACCCTGCTGCTGGCTGCCGTCGGCCACATAGTCCTCGGCCGGGCGCGAAGCGCCGCCGCCCGCCAGCGGGAAGACCACGTCGCCCGACTCCACCTGAACCTCGGACTTGGAATAGGTGTAGTTGGCCTGGATCAGCCAGCGCTTGCTGGACAGCCAGGGGGTGTCGAGGACCGGTTCGAAGACCTTCTTCACCTCGGCCTCGACCCCGTAGAGGATCGCCTTCGGGGCGTTGATATAGGTCTGCTGGACCGAGGAGCCGGCCTCGTTGACCACCGACTCGATCGGCTTGTCGATGTCCTTGTAGAAGGCGCCGAGGGTCAGATACTGCTGGTTGGCGAAGTACCATTCGTAGCGAGCGTCGATGTTCAGAAGCTCGCTGTCGGTCAGGTACGGGTTGCCGATGAACAGGCGGTCGGAGTCCGGATCGAGGTACTGCTGCGGGGCCAGCTCGCGGAACTGCGGGCGGGCGATCGTCTTGGAGGCGCCGAGACGCAGCTGCATGTCCTCGTAGAAGTTCCAGGTGACCGTCGCCGTCGGCAGCCAGTAGGCGTTCTCCAGCGGTTCGGTGATCTGGCTGACCGTGCCGCTGAAGAGGTCGACCGGCGTCACCGACTGGGTGGCGTCCTCGTAGCGGACGCCGGCGGCCAGGCGGACCAGCGGCAGGATTTCGGCGTCGGCCTGGACATAGGCCGCCTTGGTCTCGAGCGCCGCCTCATAGGCCGCCGCGCCGTCCGCGCCGGTGGTCTCGCGGATCACCAGGCCGTCGGGACGGATGTTGTAGTCCGACAGCAGGAAGTCCACGCGCTGCATCTGCTCGGCCAGCGACAGCGAGTTGTTGAGCGCCAGGAAGCGGAACTCGCGGGCCTCGGCGTGGCGGTCATTGTCCATGTAGGCCACGCCGCCGGACAGGATCACCTCGCGCACGCTGGACAGCGGCAGGGTGTAGGCCAGGTCGAGGCCGGCGCTGAACACCGAGTCCTCCACCTCGCTGAAGCGGGTGTAGTTCTGCTCCTGCGAGGCGTTGTGGAGATAGACGCCGTTCACCAGGCGATAGCGGATGCCCTTCTCGTAGGGCGCGTCCCGCGAGGTGCGGGCGAAGGCGGTGCGCCAGTCGACCTGCAGGTCGCCGAATTCGTGCGCCCCGGCCAGCTGGGTGTTGATCAGGGCGCGCTCGAACCACTCGGTGTAGTCGTCGCGCACGTCGGCGCCGGCGGCGTCGTCATAGCCGACCCGCGAGCGGGCTTCCTTGGTGGTCGAGTGGACGTAGAGGTTCGTCCAGCGGATCTCGTTCTGGCCCCAGTCGAGGCCGAGGCCCAGCAGGCCGTTCAGCACCACGTCGTTCTGGGTCGAGGCGTAGTCGTAGTCGGTGCGGACCTCGATGTCCGACCCCTGGACGAGGCCCTCCTGCTGGACGCCGATGCGGGTCCGCCAGGAATTGTCGAAGCCGGCGACGGCCACCACGCCGAGCGAGCCCCAGCCGAGATCGACGGACGTGCCCGCCGAGACGTCGATGGAGTAGTTCGGGTCGATGCTCGAGGAGCGCTGCAGCAGGTTCAGCGGCGCGTTGACGAAGGACTGGCCGATGTCCTGCAGTTCGTCGTCGGTGAAGTTGGCCTCGTTCACCCGCAGCCGCTGGCGCAGGGCCAGGTCCAGCTTGTCGGGCGTGTCGCGGGTGCCGTCGTCATAGCCCGTCCAGTCGGTGTCGGAGCCGTAGTAGACGAGGCCGTCGTCGAAGGTGGTCTCGGTGTTGCCGCCGACGCTGAAGCCCAGGGCCAGGAACGGCTCGTAGGGCACGGCGAGGGTCTGCAGGTCGATCACGCCGCCGCCGAACTCGCCGGAATAGGAGGCCGAGTAGGTCTTCTGCACCGTGGTGCCGGCCAGCACGTTCGACGGGAAGAGGTCGAGCGGCACGACGCGCTGCAGCGGCTCGGGGCTGGG
>CAYQPL010000019.1:28392-30792 GCA_964419395.1 uncultured Phenylobacterium sp.
ATGGATAAATTTCAATCGTACGTACCGATAGGGAAGGCGATGAAAAGAATTTCGGACCGCGTCGATGGAATGGCGCAATCTGCGGCTATTCTGGTTGACCAGAAAGTCAGGGAACTCACCGCAGCGGGCCGGGATATTGTCGGGCTGGGCAGCGGCGAGCCGTTCAGCAGGGCCGAGGAGTAGCGCTCGCCCAGGCCGCGCACATAGACGAAGCGGCCGCCGACCACGGACAGGCCGGAGAGGCGCGTCAGGGCCTCGGCGGCCGTGTCGTCGCCCTGACGCTGCAGGTCGTCGGCGGTGAGGATGGTGGCCACTTCGGCCGTTTCGCGCATGACGTCGGGGATGTAGCGGCCCCGGACGACCAGTTCCTCGACCTCGGTCTCAGACCCTTCCGTCTGAGCAAAGGCGGTCTGCGGCGCCAGCAGCGCCGTGGTCGCGAGCAGCATCGCGCTCAGGGAAAGGGAGATCTTCATGTTCGCAGCCCTGTGGGTATCGACGTGGACGAGGACGGACGGCGGGGCCGATCCCCGCCGTCCGAGAGCCGTCAGCAGGACGAGCTGGAGGTCAGACCGCAGGTCCAGCCCTGCCACCAGGTGTCGTTCCCGTTCTGCACCGCGCCGATGTATGTGGTGTTGGTGAAGAAGGACGAGATGGAGGTCAGGTTGGCGGCCGGGACCGCGTTCTCGTTCGCGCCGTTGATGAAGGTGCTGGTCAGCGTCGACGTGCCGTTGGCGACGTTGTTCGCGCCCGCCGCGAAGATGGCCTGGTTGGCCGCGGCGTTCACGTTCGAGTCGTCGCGGAAGGCCACCGGGCAGGAGAAGAACACCGAGTTGAACGAACCGGTCGTGTTGGTGTCGTCGATGTCCAGGCAGGCCGCCGTCGTGCCCGAGGCCGTGAAGACCGAGTTGGCGAACACGTTGTTGGTGCCGGTGTTCATCACGATGACGTCGGAGGAGCCGCGGCCCACCATGGTCACGTTGGCGAACTTCGGATTGGAGGCCGGCGTGCGGTTGGAGCCGGAGGCCTCGTTGCCGCGGTCGCCGCCGTTGGCCCGCTGCACGACGATGGCGAACTGGATGGCGCCGTTGAAGCCGACGTCGGTGTCCATGCTGTCGTCGTCATTGCCGGTCAGCACTAGGTGCTTGGCGTTCACGGTGCCGCCGAACCACTCGATGCCGTCGTCCGACGAGTTGTGGACCTGGATGTAGTCGAGCAGCGTGCCGTTGCCGACGCCGGCGAAGGTGATGCCGTTCAGCTCGTTGTTGGGCAGGATCTGGAAGCCCGAATGCTGGACGCGGACATACTTCAGGACGCCGCTGTTATCGCCCGCCGCATTGCCGCCGTAGAAGGCGTTGGTGCCTTCGACCTGGGCTTCGCAGTTGGCGGTGCCGGGGGTCGTGGTGCCGGGGCAGTTGGAGATCGGCGCGCGGCCGAGGATGACCAGGCCGCCCCACTGGCCGATGGAATCCACGCCCGTGGTCCCTTCGACGCTCTGGCGGCTGGTGAAGACGATCGGCTGGGTCGAGGTGCCCTCGGCGTAGATCTGCGAGCCGCGGTTGACCACGATGTAGTCGAGGCCGGCCGAGCCGAAGAGCTTCACGCCCGGCGCGATGGTCAGGGTGCCCTTCACGGCGCCGGCGGCCGGCGCGGCGGCGTCGCCGCCCATGTCGTCGCCCACGTCCACCCGGCCGCTGATCGAATAGATGGTGCCCGAACGCAGCGGAACCACGAGGTTGCCGGTGATCTTGGCCGGCAGCTGGCAGTTGCGCAGGGTGTTGTTGGCGACGGTGCCGACATTGGTGAAGCCGGTCGGGCAGTCGGCCGCCGCGCTGCCGCCGCCGTTGTTGCCGCCATTGTTGCCGCCGTTGTTGCCGCCGCCGCTCGACGGCGGGAAGGCGCCCTCGCCGGGCGAGGCCACTTCCGCCGCGCCGCCGCCGCAGGCCGCCAGGGCCATCGCGCTCAGCGACATGATCAGAAGGTTCCGAAGATTGGTGGTGCCGGTCATCTTGCTCTCCGCCGTGGCGATGAAATTCGCAGGCGCCGGCCAGTCCCAAGTCTCCCCCGAGACCTGAACGCCCGCTTGCCCGACCGCCCTTCTAGGTAGGCTGCGTGACAGGTCGCGAACGGTTGTGTGACAGTTCCTTGCAGCCGCGCTTGTGCGGCGCCCGCGCAACGCGGTCCGAAACGTTTTTAATTTTCAGGGACTTGGGCGATCGGCGCCGCGCCGACGGCGGCGAACGCCGTTCGCGAACCGCTGCGCCGTCCTTGGCGAAGCCGGCGATTTGTGGAGACCCGAGGGGGTCAAGCCTCGTCGTTGGGGATGTTCAGAAGCGCCCCGCAGGCCTTGCAGTGCACCGCGTCCGGCTCGTGGCGCATGAGGCCGCAGACATGGCAGGCGAA
>CAYQPL010000020.1:0-4426 GCA_964419395.1 uncultured Phenylobacterium sp.
CGAGCTGCCCATGGATATCTGCGCCGTCGGCTCCAACCATCCGGCGGAGACCTATTCCAGCGTCGATCTCTCGGGCCTGCCCTTCCACCACCTGCCGGTGAACCGCGAGACCAAGCTGGAGCAGGAGGCCGCCATCTGGGGCCTGATCCAGCAGACCGGTGCCGAGCTCGTCGTCCTCGCCCGCTACATGCAGATCCTGTCGGACGGACTGGCCGCCAAGCTGGAGGGGCGCTGCATCAACATCCACCACTCCTTCCTGCCCGGCTTCAAGGGCGCACGGCCCTACCACCAGGCCCATGCCCGCGGCGTGAAGGTGATCGGCGCCACCGCCCACTACGTCACCGCCGACCTCGACGAAGGCCCGATCATCGAACAGGACGTGGAGCGGATCAGCCACCGCGACACGCCGGCCGCCCTGGTCCGCAAGGGGCGCGACATCGAGCGGCGCGTCCTGGCCCGCGCCGTGCGCTGGCACCTGGAGGACCGGGTGCTGCTGAACGGCAAGAAGACGGTCGTCTTCACCGACTGACGGGCGCGATCCCGTAGAGATCGTAGAAGGCGCAGAGCGGCGCGTGCGTCATCAGGGCCTGCAGCGGAAAGGCGCGCCACGGCGCCGCCGGATCCAGCGGCCCCTGCAGCAGGCGTTCGCGGACCTCCGGCCGCACCCGGCAGTGATGGTCGATCGCCTGGCCCCAGGTGGAGGAGCCGCTCAGCCGGTGGGGCTCGGGGCAGGGGGTGCGCGACTGCGCATAGACGGCGGGGAAGAGCCGGCGATAGGCCTCCAGATTGTAGAGCCAGGACGCGCCGGCCAGGCGCCGGGCCTGTGGCTGGGTCGCCGCGATGTGGGCGAACATGGCCGTAAGCTCGGCGCGGCGGGCGCCGGCGCGGGCGTGGGCCAGCGGGCCGCCCGGACCGTCCTCCTCGACGATGTTGTGGAAGTGGATGCGGACCTGTCCGTCGTCGTCGGCCGGTTCGCAGGCGAAGAAGCCGAAGGCGGTCTGGCCGGGCGGCAGGGGTTCGGGCGGGGCGTCCTCATAGACCCGCAGCGTCCAGGCCAGCCGATCCTCCGCGGTGGCGCGGGCCGCCAGGCCGGCGACGAATGCGCCCCAGACCTGGCCGGGCGGGGCCGATTCCAGCCGCCCCAGGCCGAAGCGGCGATGAAGATTGGTCGCCCAGCTCACCGTCTCGGCGATCGGCCGGCCGCTCGCCTGGGCCAGTCGGTCGGCGAAGCGGAGCTGAAGATCGAAATAATCGGCCATCGCCGCCGCCGGACGCTTCGCCGCCGCCACCGCCATGTCCGCGCCCTCCGAGTCCTCGAGGCGCAGTGATAGGGCGACGGCGCGCGGGCGCCTAGGTCAGGCGAGGGCGGCGGTGCGGACGTCCTGCGCCGGCCGGCATGCGGCCAGGACCGCGGCCAGGGCCTGGGGCGACAGCGGCTTGGCCAGGTGTTCGTCGAAGCCCAGGGCCAGGAAGCGCTCCCGGTCGCCGGCCATGGCGTCGGCCGTCAGCGCCACCACCGGCACGTCCGGCTGGCCCCCTCGACCGGCGCGGATCTCGGCCAGGGCCGCCTCGCCGTCCAGGCCCGGCATGTGGATGTCCATGAGGACAAGGTCGAAGGCCTGGCGCTCCATCTGTTCGAACGCCTCGGCCGCGCTGTCGGCGAGCGTCCCCTCGGCGCCCAGCGCCTTCAGAAAGGCGCCCAGGACGGCGCGGTTGGTGGCGTTGTCGTCGACCCCCAGCACCCGGAGGGGGCGTTCGGCCGAGCTCGGGGCCTCGGCCCCGGACGGCGCCTCGGGCGCCGGATCGGCGGCGATGTCGGCTTCGATCAGGGGCAGGTCGACATGGAAGGTGGAGCCTTCGCCGACCTGGCTTTGCAGACCGACCGAGCCGCCCATCAGGCCGGCTAGCCGCTTGGTGATGGCCAGGCCCAGGCCGGTGCCGCCATAGGTGTGGCTGACGCCGGCGTCGGCCTGGGTGAACGCCTCGAAGAGACGCGCCTGCACCGCCTCCAGTATGCCCGGGCCGGTGTCGTTCACCGACAGGACGAGGCGGTCGTCGCGCCGTTCCAGCCGGACGGTCACGGCGCCTTCGCTGGTGAACTTCAGGGCGTTGGACACCAGGTTGTGCAGCATCTGGCGCAGGCGTGCGGCGTCGGCCTGGATTGCCGGCGGGACGGCCTCGTCCACCGACCAGGCGAGCGCCACGCCCTTTTCGGCCGCGGCGTCGAGCCAGACGCGGCAGCCCTGTTCGATCAGTTCGCGCGGGTCGAGCGGGGCGCACAGCAGCTCCAGCCGGCCGGCCTCGATCTTGGAGAGGTCCAGAACGTCGTTGAGCACGGTCATCAGGCCGTCGCCGCTTTCCAGGATCAGGTCGACCTGTTCGCGCTGGGCCTTGCTCAGGCGGGAGGCGCGCAGGGCGTGGGCCATGCCCAGCACCCCGTTCATCGGCGTGCGCAACTCGTGGCTCATCATGGCCAGGAAGGCCGACTTGGCGGCGTTGGCGGCCTCGGCGGCGGCGCGCTCCTGCTCGATCTTGGCGGTGGCGCGCCGCAGGTCGTCGGCGCGCCGGATGACGTCGCCCAGGCCGAGAACCCCGTTGACCAGGGCCAGCACCACGACCAGCTGCGCCGTCCAGGCGGCGGGGCCGTCGTGCGGCGAGAAGCCGATGCTCAGGGCCAGGGCGACCGACAGGGTCGGGGCGACCATCAGCAGGGTGTAGCCCCGGGAACGGCCGACATAGAGCTGGGCGTAGGCGAGGTTGGCCATCCACTGGACGGCGGCGGCGGTCTGCAGCGCCGGATCGCCGCTCAGCCACATCATGGCCAGGGGCGCGGTCCACAGCAGCCCGATCACCAGCACCGCGACGCTGTGGCGGATCCGCTGGGCGTCGCTGGCGACCTCGGGATAGGGCCGTCGCACATTATAGAGCCAGCTTGCGCCCTCCAGGAGGAGGACGGCCGCGAGCCACAGGGCCATGGCGCGCCAGCCGAGTCCCAGGGCGAAGACCGCGCCCAGAACCACGGCGAGGGCCAGCCGGATCGGCTTCCGGTCGAACGACTCCTTTGCGGAGGCGTCGAACCCGGCGTCGAAGAGGACTGAAATCCTGGCCCGTTTCATCGCTGGCAGTCTTGCAGACCGCAGTTACTCAAATCCCTAAGGCGGCCGGACACAAGGTCGCAGGCCTCAGCGGGCCCGCCGCGCCCGGGCCCAGAGGACGGCGGCCAGGGGCGCTGTCAGGCCGGCCCACGACACCCAGTCGGCCAGGCCGTCGCCCGTCAGGGCCGCGACCAGGCCGACGGCGCTGGCCGCCCCGATCAGGAGCGGCGCGGCGAAGGTGCGCATCAGGGACGAGGGGCGGCGCAAGGGGGTCACTCCGCCGGCGCCAGACCGTGGCGGGGCTCCAGCTCGGCGACCACGGGATCGGAGGCGGGCGCCCGCCGGCGGCTGAGCCAGAGATAGAGGCCGCTGCCCAGGACCACGATGGTGACGATGTCCAGCAGCGCCCAGAGGATCTTCAGCGGCAGGCCGCCATAGTCGCCGAAATGCAGGGGTCCCGACAGCAGCAGGGCCTGGGCGTACCAGGGCATCGAGCGGATCGCCGTCAGCTCGCCGGTGCGCGCGTCGATCAGGGCCGGGGTGAGGAGGTGCTTGGTGAGCGGCGTGCCGCCCTGCATGAAGACGGCGTAGTGATGCTCGGTGGAATAGGCGCCGCCGGGAAAGGCGACGAACTGCACCCAGGCGCCCGGCCGCGCCGCCTTGGCCGCGTCCACCGCCGCCTGGATCGAGGCCTCGGCGCGGGCCGGCGGCAGGCCGCGATAGGGCGCCGTCATCTCGGCCAGCTGGTCGGCCTGCCAGTAGTCGATGATGGGAGTCGACAGGGTGTTGATGACCCCCGTCAGCCCGACCACGGAAAGCCAGGCCACCGTCACCACGCCCAGCAGGTTGTGGTAGTCGAGCCACTTCACGCGGGCGGAGCGCGACAGCCGCAGGGCCCCGAAGTCGAGCTTCTTCATGAAGGGCGCATAGAGCACGACCCCGGAGACGACGGCGGCGAACAGCAGCAGGCCCATGGCCCCCAGGAACAGCATGCCCGGCAGGCCCAGGAACATGTCGGTGTGCAGCTGCAGGATGACGTCCATCACGCCGCCTTCGGGATGAGGCGGCAGGGGCGCGGCGCTCGTCCAGTCGAAGGAGGCGAAGTGCATCCGCGCGTCGGGCGCGTCGGCGCTGGGTCCGGTGGTGACGTTCACCACAGGCCGGTCCTCGTCGAAGGACATGAAGCTCGGAACCTCGCCCGGGCGCGCCGCCACCCGCCAGCGCGACTACTCCGAGGCCGCCGACGAGCCCCTCTCCTCGCGCATGCCGCCGCGCGCCCCCGGCAGCGCCGGCGGCGCCGAGGCCTTCCTCTCGCCGCCGCAGTCGCACTA
>CAYQPL010000020.1:4436-5522 GCA_964419395.1 uncultured Phenylobacterium sp.
CCGGGCGCGCCGCCAGCGAGGTGGCCAGCACCTTGTCGAGGCTGGTCAGCGGCGCGCCGTCCGCGGGGGCCGTCCAGGTCCCGTGGGCGCCGAGCAGATCGTCGATCTCGTGATGGAAGATCAGCGGCAGGCCGGTCAGGCACAGCATCAGCATGAAGGCCGTGCAGACGAGGCTCGTCCACTTGTGGACGAAGGACCAGGCGCGGACGGTCTTGCGGGTCATGCTCGGCGGGCAGGGGATGCTTTTGAGAACTGATTTCAACTAGGCCGTTCGGCCGACGGGCGCAACCGGCGACCCGGGAGACGAACCGCCACAGTGCAGGCGTGTGGCGCCGGCGGGCCATGATCAGTATAGGGAGGAATGATCCGCCGTCCCTGCCGCCCCTCCGTCCTGCTCCTGGCGAGCGCCGCCGCCCTTCTGGCCGAGCCTGCCGCCGCGCAGGCCGAAATTCCGCCGGACCTCGCCGCGCGGCTGGAAGCGCAGGAGGCGCGCATCCGGGAGCTGGAGGCGCGGCTCCTGAGGCTCGAAGGGACGCCGGCGGCCGAACGCCTTTCCGCGCCGCCGCCGCAAGAGCCGCCCCGGGCGGCGCAGGCCCAGGTTCAGGCCGCCCCGCCGGCGGCGCAGCCCGCCCAGATCGCCCAGGCCGCCGCGACGGGCGTCGAAGGCCCGAAGGTGCGCGGCCGGGCGCAGTTCGACGCCCTGATCTACAATGACGACAAGGGGTCCCGCGCCACCGGCACGGAGGTCCGCCGCTTCTATCTCGGCGCCCAGGGCAAGCTGGGGAATGGCTTCAGCTATGTGGCCGAGGCCGACTTCGGCGGCGCCGAGGTGGGCCTCCAGGACGTGGCGCTGAGCTATCAGGCGACGCCGGACCTGGAGCTGGTGGTCGGCCACTTCAAGCCGCCGATCACGTCCGACGAACTGACCTCGGACGCCTACACCATCTTCCTGGAGCGGTCGGCCTATGCCGGGACCTTCGCGCCGGGACGGCGCCTGGGCGTGGCGTTCAACTATGCGGGCGAGGACTGGGGTCTGCGCGGCGGCGCCTTCGGCGAGCGCGAGGACGCCGATCTCGACGGCGAACG
>CAYQPL010000020.1:5532-12319 GCA_964419395.1 uncultured Phenylobacterium sp.
GCGAACGGGACGAGGCCTGGATGGTGGCGCTGCGCGGCCAGCGCGACCTGCTGCCCGGCGAGGCGGCCCTGCATGTGGCGCTCTCCAGCTATTTCCTGCGGCCGTCCGACGCCAATGGCGACGTGCGTCTCTCGCAGCGGCCGGAGACGGGGCGGGCGCCGCGCGTCATCGACACCGGCGGCTTCCTGGCCGACGAGGCCCTCTTCGTCGGCGGGGAGCTGGGCTACGGATCCGGGCCGCTGACCCTGCAGCTCGAAGGCGGGACCATGGCCTATGAGGGGCCCTTCGCCTCGCCCCGCTTCGGCGGCTGGTCGGCCCAGGCGGCCTGGCGCTGGACCGGCGAGGCGCGGCCCTATGACGCCGGCGACGGCGTGTTCGGCCGTATCCGCCCGTCCCGCCCCCTCGGCGACGGCGGCTTCGGGGCGCTGGAGACGGCGCTGCGGATGACGCAGGTGGACCTCTCCGACGACGGCGTCACCGGCGGCGAACTCACGACCTATGGCGCGGTCGTCAACTGGCTGCCGATCACTCGCGTGCGCATCTCGGCGAACCTGATCCGCGCCAACACGGCGCGCGACGGGGCGGCCGACGTGGACGAGACGCGGCTGACCCTGCGCACGGGCGTCGACTGGTAGGTCAGCCGGCGGCCGAGGCCCGGCCGCGGCGGTCGGCGTCGAAGCTCTGGGCCTCGATGAAGACCTGGTCGACCTCGACATAGGCGGTCTTGATCTTGCGCTCGATGCGCGTGACCACGCCCTCCACCTCGGTGGCGGCGAGCGCGCCCTCGAAGTGCAGGCTCAGCGCGACGAAGACGTTGTTGGGCCCGAAATGCATGGTCTTGGCCTGGTTCAGCCCGGCCACGCCGGGCTCCTCGCCGGCGATCCTGCAGATGCCCTCGCGGATCTCCTTGCGGGCGGATTCCCCGGTCAGCAGGCTCTGGCTCTCATAGGCGAGGAAGGCCGCGGTCAGCGCCAGGATGGCGCCGATGAGGATGGAGGCGTAGCCGTCGATGACGGGGGCGTCGAGCGCCTGGCTGAGCGCCACGCCGAGCAGGGCCGCCACCAGGCCGAGGAGGGCGGCGGTGTCCTCGAAGAGCACGGTGAAGACGGTCGGATCCTTGCTGGCGCGGACCGCGCCGATCCAGGGACGGCCGGCGCGCTCGCGGTTGAAGGCGCGCAGGGCGAAGATCCACACCGCGCCCTCGAACAGGATGCCGAGGCCCAGGACCACATAGTTCACCCAGGCGTTTTCCACCGGGTGGGGGTTTCGCACCTTCTCCAGGCCGTGGAGGAAGGAGATCACCGCCCCGACGCCGAAGATCATCACCGCCACGACGAAGGTGTAGAAATAGAGCTGCAGGCCGTAGCCGAAGGGGTGGCTCTCGTCCGGCGCCCGCGCCGAGCGCCGCAGGCCGAACAGCAGCAAGAGCTGGTTGCCGGTGTCCACGACCGAGTGGATGGCCTCGCTCATCATGGCCGCGCTGCCGGTGAAGAAGGCGGCGGCGAACTTGGTGAGGGCGATGGCGGCGTTGCCGCCCAGGGCGGCGAAGATCACGGATCGGGAGGTGTGGGCGGCCATGGCCGGCCAGGAACGGCCGGAGCCCGCCCGCCGTTCCGCCGCCTCGGCCAGGCTCAGCCCCGGGCGAGCGCCGCGCGGCCGTCGGCGGCCAGGGCCCCAAGCCCGAAGATCCAGGCCAGCAGCCAGGCGAAGCCGCCGATGATCGGGATCGCCCCGACGAGGCAGATCAGCGCCGTCGCCGCCAGCGACCAGCCGAAGCGCGCGCCAAGGCCGGGGGGCCCGGCCGGGCGGCCGCGGGCGGCGAGCCGGCGCAGCATCATGGCCAGGCCGTAGGCGAAGACGGCGAGACTCGCCGGCCAGGCCAGCAGGTAGAGGCCGCCCACCAGCAGGCCGAGCGGGATGCCGACGACCGAGACGAACAGGATCGCGATCAGCGGAACGGCGAGCAGGGCGAGCAGGACGCCGAGCCCCAGGGTCGGCAGGGGCCGGTCGGCCAGCCGCGCGGCGGCCTGCGTCATGACGCCGGGGAGGACCGCCGCCAGGGCGAAGGTGAGCAGGGCCCCGCCGATCACGCCGACCGCCAGGCTCCAGAGCAGCCCGCCCATCGCCGCGGCCCAGGGGGAGGGCGCAGCCTCGCCGCGCTTCTCGCGCGGCTCCTGCGCGACGGTGCGGCCGGCGATCACCGCCTCGGGCGAGATCGACACCTCTTCGGCCTCATAGGTCAGGTCCCCGCCGAGGCGGGCGCCGGGTCAGATCTCGAGGCGCTGGGCGTAGCCCACGACGTCGCCGTCCACCGGGCCCTCGATGCGGACGGTGCGGGCCGCCGTCCTCAACTCGCCGGCGATCCGGCCCTGGGCGGTCACGTTCCGGCCGGCCAGGAAGGCCGTGCCGCCCAGCTCGAAGGCGGGGCCGAGGCGCAGGTCGCGGCCGGCGGAATAGAGATCATCGCCGATCCGGCCGCCTTCGAAGCGCACCTCGCGGCCGAGGACGAGCGCGTCGTGCGCCTCGCCCGCCTCGAACAGGGCCGAGCCGGCGGCCAGGAAGAGGTTCGCCGCCCGTCCGCCGTCGAACCGGACCGACTCGCCGGCGGCGAAGACGTCGTCGCTGCTGTCGGGCGCCAGGCGCAACTGGTCGCCGGAGACGAAGAGCACATCGTCGAAGCCGCCTTCGCTCGCCACGTCGCGACCGGTGCGGAACTCCACCGCCTGCGCCGCCAGCGGCGTGGCGACGAGGACGAGCAGGGCGAGGACGAACGGGGTCAGCTGGCGCAGCCGCGCCCGGTGCGATGACAGAAACATGGAGGGGCCTCTCCGTTCCGCAGGCATGCCGAAGCTTCACCCTAACCGAAAGGGCCGCCTTGATCTTGCGCAATCCCTGACGGGCCAGGCCGCGCCGCGCGACCCGAGGCCCGCATCTTTGGCGGGAACAACTCCGGCGCCCGCTCCGTTGGCCGACCGGGCGGGGGGCGCGTGCGGAACTATTCAGGAGGCGGGGAAATGCCAGGGCGAGATCATTCCAATCCCGCGGCCCGGTGGGCCGTGATCATCCTGGGCGCGGTGATCGCCCTGGTCGGCGCGGTGCTGACCTTCGGCGGCGGCTGGCTCATCGGCCTGGGCGGCTCGCCCTATTACTTGCTGGCCGGCGGCGGGCTGGTCGCCGCGGGGGTCTTCCTCATCCTCCGGAACGTGCTGGGCGCCTGGATCTATCTGGGGGTCTATGTCGCCACTTTGCTGTGGGCGCTGTGGGAGGTGGGGCTGAACGGCTGGGCGCTCGTGCCGCGGGTGATCGCGCCTACCGTCCTGCTGGTCCTGGTGGCCCTCGTCCTGCCGGTGCTCACCGGCCGGCGACGCTCCTTCGTCTGGACGCCGGTGGCGCTCGGCGCCGCCGCCCTCGGCGCGGTCGTCTGGGTCGGCCTCGTGCAGTCGCAGACCGCGCCCGCCTATCCCGACGGCGACCCGCGGCCCTTGCCCCCCGCCTTGGCTCTTGTCCGGGCCCGGCCGGGCGGCCCTCTGGCGGGCGCCGACTGGCCGGCCTATGGCGGCACCTATGCGGCCCAGCGCTATTCGACCCTCAGCCAGTTTACGCCCGAGAACGTCAAGAACCTGAAGAAGGTCTGGACCTACCGCACCGGCGACCTGCCGAGCGAAGCGGCCAAGGGCAAGTACGCCGCCGAGACGACGCCTCTGAAGGTGGGCGACAGCCTCTATCTCTGCTCGGCCAAGAACATCCTGATCTCCGTCGATCCGGCGACCGGCAAGGAACGCTGGCGCTACGATCCGAGCGTGCCGGACGACGCCATCCCCTACAGCGCCTCCTGCCGCGGGGTGACCTACTACGAAGCGCCGGACCTGCCGCAGGACGCGGCCTGCAAGACGCGTATCGTCGAAGGCACGCTCGACGGCCGGCTGATCGCCGTCGACGCCAAGCTCGGCCAGCCCTGCGCCGACTTCGGCCAGGGCGGCCAGATCGACCTCCTGGAGGGGATCGGCGACTCCACGCCGGGCTTCTTCGCCGTCACCGCGCCGCCGACCATCGTGCGCGGCGTCATCGTCACCGGGCACCAGGTGCTGGACGGCCAGCGGCGCGATGCCCCGTCGGGCGTCATCCGCGGCTACGACGCCGTGACCGGCGAACTGGAATGGGCCTGGGACCTCGCCAATCCGGCCATCACCGGCCTGCCGCCGGAGGGCGAGACCTACACGCGCGGCACGCCGAACATGTGGACCACCACCTCCGGCGACGAGGCGCTCGGCCTCGTCTACCTGCCCATGGGCAATTCGGCGGTGGACTATTACGGCGCCGACCGCCGGCCGGCGTCGAACCAGTACTCGAGCGCGCTCGTCGCCCTCGACGTGACCACGGGCAAGCCGGCCTGGACCTTCCAGACCGTCCATTACGACGTTTGGGACTACGACCTGGGCGCCCAGGGGACGCTGGTCGACTTCCCCACCGCGTCCGGCCCGGTTCCGGCCATCGTCCTCTCCAGCAAGCAGGGCGACATCTACGTCCTGGACCGCCGGACGGGCCGGCCGCTGACGCCGGTGGAGGAGCGTCCCGTGCCCATCGCCGGGGTGGAGCCGCAGAACCTGTCGCGCACCCAGCCGCGGTCGGGCTTCCACGACCTGCGCTTCCCCGATCTGACCGAGAAGGACATGTGGGGCATGTCGCCGATCGACCAGCTGTGGTGCCGGATCCAGTTCCGCCAGGCCTTCTACAAGGGCTTCTACACCCCGCCGACCCTGCACAAGCGGTTCATCCAGTATCCCGGCTACAACGGCGGGTCCGACTGGGGCGGCATCGCCATCGACCCGGCGCGCGGGGTGATCGTGGCCAACTACAACAACATGCCCAACTTCAATAAGCTGATCACCCGCGAGGAGGCCAAGGAACGCGGCTGGGTCCCGATCGACTCGCCGGAGGCCTCGGGCGGCGATCCGAGCGCCGGCGTGCCCCAGGAGGGCACCCCCTACGCCATCGATATCAATCCCGGCTGGCGCGTGCCCTTCACCAAGATGATGTGCAAGCAACCGCCCTATGGCGGCATCCGGGCCATCGACCTGGCCACCGGCCGCACCCTCTGGGACCGGCCGCTGGGGCAGGCGCGGAAGAACGGCCCCTTCGGCGTCCCCTCCATGTTGCCGCTGACCATCGGCACGCCCAACAATGGCGGGACGGTGGTGACCGCCGGCGGGCTGGCCTTCGTGGCCGCGGCCACCGACGACCTGATCCGCGCCATCGATCTGCGCACCGGCGAGACGGTCTGGCAGGACGCCCTGCCGGCCGGCGGCCAGGCGACGCCCATGACCTATGAGGTCGACGGCCGGCAGTTCCTGGTCATGATGGCCGGCGGACACCACTTCATGGAGACGCCGATCGGCGACTATGTGGTGGCCTACGCCCTGCCGCCGGACGGCGGCAAGCGGCAGCGGCCGTAGCGGTCCGGCGAGGCGCCGGGCCCGCCACGCCAGCCCGGCGGATTCTCCCAGTTGGTGGCGGGTCCGCCGCGCGGGCCGGGCGGATTGCCGTCGAGGTCGGCCCAGCACCGCAGGGCCTGGTTCCACCAGCCATAGGCCGGGTGCCAGTAGCCGTAGCGCGGGTGATAGTAGTAGCCGCCGGGCCGGGGCACGAAGACGTAGACCTGGCCGTCGATGACCACGCGGCGGTCGGGCGAGGCGCCCGGGCCGCCGCGCCATCCGGGCGGGTTCTCCCAGTTCGTCCCCGGTCCCCCGCGCCAGCCGGGCGGATTGTCATCCTGCGCGGCGGCCGGACGGGGGAGGGCCAGGGCCGCGGCGGCGAACAGGACGAAGACGGTTCGCATCGTGGTCTCCTTTTCGAGGTCAGGGGCGGCCGAAGGCGGCCTTCAGCCGGGCCGAAACGCCCTGGGCCGCGCCGACCTCGGCGAACAGCCGGCCCCATTCGTCGAGCGCCAGGCGCAGGGGATTGCGCGCCTCCTCCCGGCCCGCGAGCCCGTAGCGAAGGGGCGTGTCCGGCCGTTCGGCCGCGAAGGTGCCGAAGAGGCGGTCGAAGACGATGAGGACGCCGCCATAGTTGCGGTCGAGATAGGGCGCGTCGCAGGCGTGGTGGACGCGGTGGTGGGCCGGGGTGTTCAGCACCCATTCCAGGGGCCCGAGCCGCCCGACCGCCTCGGTGTGCAGGAAGAACTGATACTGCAGGTTCAGGGCCAGCAGCGTCACCACCAGGCGCGGATCGAAGCCCGCCAGGACGAGCGGCGCATAGATCAGCCAGCCGCCGGAGAACAGGCTGGTCCAGCCCAGGCGGAAGGATGACAGGAAGGTGAGCTGGCGCGCCGAATGATGGACGGCGTGGGTGGCCCACATCCAGCGGACGGTGTGGCTGAACCGGTGGAACCAGTAGTAGGCGAACTCGACGGCGACGAAGCCCGCCGCCCAGGTCCGCCCGTCGTCCAGCGGCCACCGGACCGGGGCGAGGGCCCAGGCCTGCAGATAGAGGCCGCCGACGACGGCGGCGACCAGGGCGCCGGACACCAGGTGGCCGGCGGCCACGCCCAGGGTCGCCGCCGCCCCGCCCCAGTCGTAGCCGCGCCGCCGGGCCAGTCGCCAGACGACCTCGGCCAGGGCCGCGGCCAGCATGACGAGGCCCAGGCCGCGCAGCTCGATCAGCCGCTCCATCTAGCGCGCCGCTCGCGCCTGCTGCGCCCTGGCGCGGGCGGCGTCCGCCTCGGCGGCGCTGACCACGCCGTCGCGGTTGAGGTCGGCGGCGGTGAAGGCCACGGCGGGCGCCTTGAGGA
>CAYQPL010000020.1:12329-18046 GCA_964419395.1 uncultured Phenylobacterium sp.
AACTCGTTGCGCGGCAGGGCGCCGTCCTGGGTGGCGGCGGCCCGGCCGAGCATCCGCTGAAGCTCCTTGCCGCGGGCGGAGGTGCGGACGAAGGCGGGGAAGTTCTCCATGCGGACCACGCCGGCGCGGTTGCGGTCCAGCTTGTCGAACCGGGCGGCGCGCGCGGCCTGGAACTCGGCCAGGGTGACGGCGCCGTCGCGGTTGGCGTCGGCCTCGGCGAACAGGTCGGGCGCGGGGCCCGCCGCGGCGCAGCCGGGGGCGGCGAGGGCGGCGGCCGCGGCGGCGGCGAGAATGAAGCGGTGCATCGGCGATCCTTGATCGAAAAGAGGCCGCGCGGCGGCGGGCGGCCGCGCGGCCGAGGAGTGACGGGCCGGACGGCCGCGTCGCTGGGACGGGAGAGGCCTCAGCGGTCGCGATCGACCGTGCCCGAGGCGGTGCTGGTGTGGCCGTCGAAGCCGGTGCGCGAATAGTCGTAGCTGACCGTCCCGTCGCCGTTGTTCACGACGGTCGCGCTGCGCCCGGCATGGGCGCCGTTGTTGTAGCTGTGGCTCGCCCCGCCCTGGTAGACGCCCCCGCCCCAGGTCGCGCCCCGCGCGTGGGCCGCGCCGTAGCCGGCGTTGGTCTGGGTGTTGCGGCTGGCGCTGACCGCGCCCGGCTGGCGGCTGAGGTTCTGGGACTGCACGTAGCCGCGGCCGTGGGGCCCCTGGACGTCGACGGTGCGGCCCCAGGCGCCGGCCTCGGCGGGCAGGGCGACGAGCAGGGTGGAGAGGGCGCCCCAGGCGCCGGCGGCGAGGGCGAGGTTGCGAGCGGTCATGGATCGGCTCCTGCGGGCGGGACGGCGACGCGCCGTCGATGGCCGCCATGGAACAGGCGCCGCGCAATAGGGCCATGTCGGCCCGGTTGCGGCGCGTAACGAAGTGTATCGGCAGGCTCGGCGAGGCTTTTCCGCCGCCCGCGGCTGCGGCAGCTTCAGCGTGGAACCGCCATGACCGCCGACAACACCTTCATCGCCGTCGTCGAGGACGATCCCGAGATCCGCGACCTGACGGTCGGCCTCCTGACCCGCGAGGGCTACGAGGTGGCGGCGTGCGAGGACGTCGCCGCCTTCGACCGCCTGGCGGCCCGGCGCCGCGTCGATCTCGTCCTCCTGGACATCATGCTGCCGGGCGAGGACGGGCTCTCGCTCTGCCGGCGGCTGCGCGCCACCGCCGCCACCGCCGTGCTGATGGTCACGGCCAAGGGCGACGACATCGACCGCGTCGTCGGGCTGGAGGTCGGGGCGGACGACTATCTGGCCAAGCCGTTCAACCCGCGCGAACTGGTGGCCCGGGTCCGCGCCATCCTGCGGCGCACCCGGGCGGGACCGGCCATGCCGCCGCCGCCGCGCGAAGTGGCCTGTTTCGACGGCTGGCGGCTCGACCTCGGCAGCCGCGACCTGACGGCGCCGGACGGCCGGCCGGTCAATCTCAGCGGCGGCGAGTTCGACCTGCTGGTCTGCTTCCTGCGCCACCCGCAGCGCGTGCTCAGCCGAGACCAACTGCTCGACTGGACGCGCGGCCGCAACGCCGCGCCCTACGACCGCACCATCGACGTCCAGCTCAGCCGCCTGCGCCGCAAGCTGGACGATCCGCCGGACGGCTCGGGCCTGATCCGCACCGTGCGTGGCGGCGGCTATCTGTTCAGCGCGCCCGTGGAGGCGGGCCCGGCGTGATGCCGATCGCCGACAGTCTGTCGAGCCGCATCACCCGGATCCTGCTCGGCGGCTCGGCCGCCGTGCTGGTGGTGGTGGCCATCGCGCTCGCCTGGCCGGCGCCGGGCGGGGGCGTCCGCTTCTTCCAGCTGCCCCTGGCGCCCGAGGTCGCCGCCATCGTCGAGGCGGTGGAGGCCAGCGACGCGCGGACGCGGCCCAAGGTGGTGGCCGCTCTGAACACCTCGGTCATCGCCATGCGGGTGTCGCCGACCTTTCCGCAGGGCCTGCCCGGCACGCGCTTCGTGGTCCGCGGGGACGACCGCTACCGCCGCTACGCCGCGGCCCTGGGCGAGCGCCCGTTCCAGATCGACGAGCGCCGGGGGGGATGGCGGCCCGACGCGCCCCGGCGGCGGCCCGCCGTGCGTCTGTCGGTCCAGCTCAAGGACGGCTCGATCCTGGTCATGCAACGCCGGCCGCCGCAGGCGGCGCGCGGCGTGCTGGCCCGCGGCGCCCTGGCCCTGGCGCTGGTGGTCCTGCTGATGCTGGCGACCCTGATGCTGGCGGTGCGGCAGACGACGCGCCCGGTGGCCGACCTCGCCGCGGCCGTCCGCCGCTGCGGCGACGAGATGGAGGCCGAGGACATTCCCCTCCGCGGCCCGCGGGAGCTGCGCGAGCTGGCCTTCGCCTTCAACGCCATGAAGGGCCGCATCCGGGGGCTGGTGGACGACCGCACCCGTCTGCTCGCCGCCATCGCCCACGATCTGCGCACCTATCTGACCCGGCTGCGCCTGCGCGCCGAGTTCATCGCCGACGACGCCCAGCGGGACAAGGCCGCCCGCGACCTGGACGAGATGAGCGCGCTGCTCGACGACACCCTGCTGTTCGCCCGGCCGCGGCGGCGGGAGCTGGCCGCGCGCCTCGACCTGCGGGCCGAGCTCGAGGCGCTGGCGGAGATCCGGGGCGAACTGGGCGATCCCGTGCGGCGCGTTTCTGGCCCGTCGGTGGCGGCGCGGATTCCCGCCCTGGCCTTCCGGCGGATGGCCGGCAACCTCATCGACAATGCGGTCCGCTACGGCGGCTCGGCCGAACTGACCCTGCGGGCCGAGCGGGGCATGGCGGTGCTGAGCGTCTGCGACCCAGGCCCTGGCGTGCCGGGCGCGGAGATCGGACGGCTCGGGACCCCGTTCGAGCGGCTGGAGGGATCGCGAAACCGGAGCACCGGGGGGGCGGGGCTCGGCCTGGCCATCGTGCGCGGCCTGGCCGAGGCCGAGGGCGGCGGCCTGCTGCTGTTCAACCGGCCGGAAGGCGGCCTGTGCGCCGAGGTGCGCCTGCCCCTCGCGGCCGGCTGACCTGGCCCGCGCCGGCGGGAACCCGGCCCCCGGCGAACCGTTGGGCAGGCAAGGAGGCCGACATGTCCTATTTCAGCTGGGAAGTCCTGTACGTCGTGGGGGCCGCGCTTCTGGGCCTGGCCATCGCCTATGGCGCCTTCCGCTACTACACCCGCAATCGCAGCAATGATGCGATCACCGAGCAGGCGACGCGGGAGGAATACCGCCACCCTGATCGCTACGACCAGACCGAGGACGAGTTCCGCAAGCAGGTGCGTCCGTCCTGAGGCGGCGTTAACCTAGACCATAAACCGCATTTCAAGCCCTGCCCCGCACGCTGGCGGCGCGGGACAGGGCGATGAACAAGCGAGAACTACCCAGTACGGACATGAACGGCGAGGCCCTGGCCTCGCTCAAGGTGCTGGTCGTCGACGACCACGCCAACACCGTGCGCCTGATGAGCGACGTGCTGCGGGCCGCCGGCGTGGGCCAGGTCTTCACCGCCGCCGAAGGCCTTTCGGCCCGCGAGCAACTCGGCCGCCGCGCCCCCGACATCGTCTTCACCGACTGGCGCATGCCGCTGATGGACGGGCTGGAGCTCACCCGCCTGATCCGCATGGCCGCCGTGCGGCCCGACCCCACCGTGCCCAACCCCGAGGTGCCCATCATCATGGTCACCGGCCACCGCAGCGCCCGCGAGGTGGAGGAGGCCCGGGAGGCCGGGGTCAACGAGTTCGTCATCAAGCCCTTCACCCCGGCCGCCCTGCTGTCGCGGATCCAGCTGGTCCTGACCCAGCCGCGGCCCTTCATCGTCTCCAACGCCTATATCGGCCCCGACCGCCGCCGCCGCACCGAGCTCAGCTACAGCGGCCCGCTGCGCCGCACCAACGACCCGGAGGAGGTGGTCGACATCGTCGAACGCCGCGCCGCCCGCCACACGATCAGCGTCGAGCTGGAGGCCATGCGCCGCCTCATCGTCACGCGGGGCGGCGTCGACCGGGCCACCCTGCAGATGACCTATCGCGTCATGCAGCACACGCGCTTCCGGGCCCGCCAGGTGCGCGACCGGATGCTGGAGCGCGCCTCCGACGCCCTGCTGCGCTACGCCGAAGAGGTGGGCGGGATGGAGCACTGCGACGTCGAGGTGGTGGACGAGCACTTCCAGGTGCTGAGCCAGATCCTCGAGGCCGACGAGCACGACGCGGCCGGCGCCGCCCGGCTGGTCCGCGGACTGGAGGGCCTGATCCGGCGCAAGCGGGCGGCGCGGGCGGCCGTCGCGGCCTAGGACCTCGCGCCCGGCCGCGGGCTGGGCTAGAGGTCGCCCATGGCCGAAGCGTTCAACGATCTCATCCTCCCCGCCGAGAAGACCGCCCGCTACGAGGCGCTTTCGCAGGAGATCGCCGCCGTGCTGGACGGCGAGCCCAACCTGACCGCCCGCATGGCGACGGTGGCCTCGATGCTGGCCGCGAGCTTCGACCACTTCTTCTGGACCGGCTTCTATGTCGTCGATCCCGACAAGGCCGACGAACTGGTGGTCGGCCCCTACCAGGGCACGCTCGGCTGCCTGCGCATCGCCTTCGGGCGCGGGGTCTGCGGCACGGCCGCGGCGACCGGCGAGATCCAGCTGGTGGAGGATGTCCACGCCTTTCCCGGCCACATCGCCTGCGACGCCCGTTCGGCCAGCGAGATCGTCGTGCCGGTGTTCGACGCGGCGGGTCGGCTGATCGCGGTGCTGGACGTCGATTCCGACCGCAAGGCGGCCTTCGACGAGACAGACGCCCGATGGTTGCAAACCCTTATGCGGCAAAGCTTTGCGGAGGTCCCGGCGGCCTGAGGCTTGCAGGGCGGGGGGCCGCCGATCCCTTTCCGGGACGGCCACGATCCTGGACGTCCCATGCTGCAGACGCAGATCCTGCACCCCGCCGATCTCCCGCCCGAGGACGAGGCCCGCTGGCGCCGGCTCGCCGGCCGCCACGAGGATTTCGCCTCGCCCTTGCTCGGGCCGGACTTTGCGCGCGCGGTGGGCGCGGTGCGCGCCGACGCCCGGGTGGCGGTCTGGCGCCGTGACGGCGAGGCGGTGGCCTTCCTGGCCCACCACCGGCGGGCAGGCGCGGCGGCGCGGCCCATCGGCGCGCCGCGGGCGGACTATCACGGCCTGGTCGGCGACGGCGCGCGGGAGGCCTCCGAGGCCTTGGCCGCCGCCGGCCTGCCGGCCTACCGGTTCACGGGCCTGGTCGATCCCGACGGCGTCTTCCGGCGCGACGTCGCCCAGGCGCAGGCGGGCTTCGTCATCCGGCTCGAAGGCGGCGCCGACGCCTATCTGGAAGCCCTGCGCGCCGACAGCCCCAAACGCTTCAAGAACTACCGCCGCTTGGAGCACAAGATCGAACGCGAGGTCGGTCCGCTCGCCCTGGAGGCGCCGGACCGGGACGTCTCGGCCTTCGACCAGCTGCTGGCCTGGAAGCGCGAGCAGCTGGTCCGTACCGGCGCCAACGACTTCCTGGCCCCCGCCTGGACCCGGGCGCTGCTGCGAAACCTGTTCCACGCCCGCGCGGGCGAGTTCCAGGGGCTGATGATCACCCTGCGGGCGGACGGTCGGCTGATCGCCGGCCAGTTCGGGGTGCGGCTGGGGCCGGTGTTCCATCCCTGGATCGCCTCCACCGATCCGCAGCTGGGCGCCTGGTCGCCGGGCCAGCTCT